>JAIKVT010000161.1 GCA_024685495.1 Lachnospiraceae bacterium | reverse complement strand
ATTCCCGTAAATGCACTGTGTCCTAAAGCATCAGAGAAAAATGCCATCTTCTTATGAACAATCATTGTTCCTAAAAGTGCAAATAAAGGTCCGATTATTAGGACAGCAAGTAATGCATTAATCATAAAGTCATAGGAGAATATTTCCATAAAACTATTCATGAGATCCTCCTTTATATGACGCGTCGAATGGCTCTTCCGGTTTTGATATATGTCTCTTCTTTGCATTCGCATTTTCAAGATCATCTGTATCCAACTTAAAGCCACCGAACATGTCATCAAATGCTTTAGTCGAAAACACATCCTTCGGACCGCCATCAGCTAAAATTGTATTATCTAGAAGAAGCACCTTATCGGCGTACTTATATACAAAATCCAAATCATGACTGACGATAAGAATTGCCATATCATAATTATCTCTAAGGTACTGCATCTTGTCGTAAAAAAGCTGAATACCGCTATTATCAACACCGGACACGGGTTCGTCTAAAATCAAGAGTTTTGGATTGTCATAGACGGCAATTGATAAAAGAACTCTTTGTAATTGACCACCGGAAAGATTACCGATTTTCTTATCAATTAATTCTTCGGCCTCGAAGACTGATAAAGCCTTTTTAATCTTATCCGTAACCTTCTTAGTCTTTATCAATATAGGCACCTTAAAACAAAAGCTTGCAAACAAATCGTATACTGACATTGGAGTCGTCTTATCAATATTGAGTTTCTGTGGCACGTAACCGATTCGAAGTTGTCTTAAATTGCCATCACCTGTATTGCGATATTCAATATTACCTGTATGCTTTACCTCTCCGAGCAAAGCTCTAACCAGGGTCGATTTGCCGCCACCGTTTTTACCGATAATGGCAGTCATCGTCCCACAGTGAATGTGCATATTAATATTTTCAAGGACTCTTTCATCTCCAAAACTGACTCCAAGTTCCTTGACTTTAATGCAACACATTCCACAGGCTTGCGATTTGTTAATCTTTTTAACAACTTCCACTAAACTGACCCCTTAAGCATCGTAATATTAGAATTCATTCTGTTAAGATAAGCATCCTTATCATATTCGCCGCTTACAATCGTATCAAGATATAACGTCTTGACATCAACCTGTTGCATAATAGATTCAGCCATTTTCTCACCGTGCTCTTTTTCCGCAAGGATAAGGCCTACACCGTTATTCTTAATCTTATCTATAGTTTCGGCAAGTTCATTGGCACTTACGTCTTTTTCTTCATCAAGATCAAGTACGCCGACAACTTCCATTCCGAAGTCCTTAGCCAGATACTCATACGCTTCCGATAAAAGCATTACTTTCTTACCCTTCATAGACTCATCTACCTGCTCGCTCAATCCTTTTAATTTCTCGATATATTTTGCGGCATTATCGGTATAGGTCTTTGAATTGGCTCCATCTTTTTCACTGAGACCTTTGGCAATATTCTCAACCTGCTTAATATAATTATTAACGCTCATCCATATATGCGCATTGCCTTCTTCAATCTCAATGCCTTTCGATGCATCTACGACCTTAAGATTAGGATAACGCTCTACTACATCTTCTAAGAATTCTTCCATTCCACCACCATTAATTACAAACACATCGGCAGTCGATAAAAGCTTCATATCATCAGTCGTCAACTGATAATCGTGAAGACATCCCGTCTTTGGCTCCGAAAGATTAACAAGATTGACATTGGCAGAATCAACCACATTCATAGTGGCTATATACATCGGATAAAATGATGTGACTACTGTAAACTTACCGTCGTTTTCCGCAGTCGACTTATTATTGTTATTCACACTGATAACAGCAATTACAATTCCGGCAATTGCAAGAATCGCAACAAGCATTATAACAACAAGCAAAGTCTTTTTATTCTTCATAATTACATATCCTCTTCGTTCTCTATAACCTGATCACAAAAATCCAATATTGTATCTCTTCCCGCTTTAGTCAAAGAAGAAAAAGGAACTATTATAGTTTCATTCGAAGCACCGAGTCCAAGCCTTATTTCTTTAATGTGTTTATCAAGCTGGCTTCTTTTTATCTTGTCTGATTTGGTGGCAATGATAACGGGATCGAATCCCATATATTCAATCCATTCAAACATCTGCTTATCATTTGCAGAAGGCTTATGTCTAATGTCAATTAAAAGAAAAACGACGCGGAGCATCTTTGATGAATTAAGATAATTCTCAATCATTTCTCCCCAACGTTTTTTCTCAGCTTCCGACACTTTGGCATAGCCATATCCCGGCAAATCAACGAAATACATTTCTTTATTAATATTGTAAAAATTAATTGTCTGAGTCTTGCCCGGCTGTGACGATGTCCTCGCTAATGACTTCCTGTTCATAAGCGAATTAATCAACGAACTTTTCCCTACATTAGATTTCCCTGCGAAAGCAACTTCCGGCAGGGAATTCTCAGGGAGCTTGCTCGTAGGTCCACAGACTAACTCAAGCTCTACATTTTTAATTTTCATTATGCTGTCTCTTTCTTGTCAGCTAACTTCTTAACTTCTGCTTGTGACTTGTCAACAAGAAGTAAATTATCGTCTACCATTTGTTTTGTAATGACTAACTTATCAATAGAATCGTCAGATGGAATCTCATACATACTGTCCATCATAACATTTTCCATAATTGCGCGAAGTCCTCTTGCTCCGGTCTTTCGCTCAATTGCTTTATCTGCAATCTCTTTAAGTGCTTCTTCTTCAAACTCAAGCTCTACATCGTCTAATTTGAAAAGTGCGGTGTATTGCTTAACAAGACTGTTCTTAGGCTCTTTTAAGATTCTAAGCATAGCCTCCTCATCGAGCTGATCGAGTGCTACATTAACAGGTACACGACCTATGAATTCAGGAATAAGTCCGAACTTAACGAAGTCTCCCGGAAGAACTTTTTTAAATGTGTCACCCACATTAATCTCGTTCTTCTCATGAACCTCTGAATTAAATCCAATACCCTTAGAATCAAGACGGGAATCAATAATCTTATCAAGTCCCTCAAATGCACCACCACATATGAATAATATATTAGTTGTATCAATCTGAAGTAATTCCTGATGAGGATGTTTACGTCCGCCCTGAGGAGGAACAGAAGCAACAGTACCTTCTAATATTTTAAGAAGTGCCTGCTGAACACCTTCACCTGATACATCTCTTGTAATAGAGACATTCTCAGACTTCTTAGTTATCTTATCAATCTCATCAATATAGATAATACCAAGCTGTGCACGCTCAATATTGTAATCCGCTGCCTGAATAATCTTAAGAAGTATATTCTCAACGTCTTCGCCGACATAACCTGCTTCCGTAAGAGAAGTAGCATCTGCTATTGCAAACGGCACACCGAGTATCTTAGCCAAAGTCTGTGCAAGATACGTCTTACCGCTTCCTGTAGGTCCTAAAAGGAGCACATTACTCTTCTGAAGTTCAACTCCGACTTCATCATTATCAGCCATAATTCTCTTATAATGATTATATACTGACACGGAAAGAACCTTCTTAGCTTCTTCCTGTCCGATAACATATTCATCTAAGAACTCTTTTAATTCTTTAGGCTTGAGCAAGTTAACATCTATACTGTCTTTCTTTCGTTCTTCTTTGAACTCTTCATAATTCATATATTGTTCATCGATGATTTCTGCGCATCCTAAGACACAATTATCACAGATAAACAGACCATTCTCACTCTCCATAAGAAGCTTGACCTGGTTGGCTGTTCTTCCGCAAAACGCACATCTTTGAACATCATTTCCATTTCTACCGTTCGACCTTGCCATATAAAATCCTTTCTAATTACATTTCATAATAAGGGCGACTTAAAGCCACCCTTATCCTGCAATGATTATTCACGATTAGTAATAATACTGTCAACAAGACCGTAATCCAATGCTTCTTTCGCATCCATCCAATGATCTCTCTCAGTATCTTCGGCAACCTTTTCAAATGGTTGTCCTGTATTATCAGATAAAATCTGATTCAATTTCTTCTTAGTCTTAACAATATTCTCAGCTACAATCTGAATATCTGTTGCCTGACCTTTCGCTCCACCGGAAGGTTGGTGAATCATAATCTCGGCGTTAGGAAGTGCATATCTCTTACCCTTGCATCCGCCGGCAAGAAGGAATGCTCCCATAGAAGCAGCCATACCGATACAAATAGTAGATACATCACACTTAATGTATTGCATTGTATCATATATTGCCATTCCGCCTGTAACCATACCACCCGGAGAATTGATATAAAGATGAATATCTTTACCGGGATCTTCCGACTCAAGGAAAAGCATCTGTGCTACAACAAGGCTTGCTGTTGTCTCATTAACTTCTTCTCCCAAGAATATAATTCTATCTTTTAATAAACGAGAATAGATATCATAAGATCTCTCTCCTCTGCTGTTTTGCTCTATGACATAAGGTATTGTTGCCATAATATTGCCCTCCCATTATTCATCCTACTCATTCAGCCAAATTAGACTTTTTTCAATTCTTCTTCTAAGTCTTCTTCTAAGTCTCTTTCTTAGTCTTCTTTCTTAGTCTCTTTCTTGGCTGTAGTCTTCTTAGTTGTTGTCTTCTTAGTTGTTGTCTTCTTAGCTGTAGTCTTTTTAGCTGTCTCTTTCTTTTCTGTATCTTTCTTAGTAGCAGCCTTCTTAGTCGTTGTCTTCTTAGCTGTAGTCTTCTTCTCTGTATCTTTCTTTTCTGTATCTTTCTTAGCAGTAGTCTTTTTCTTGGTAGCTTTCTTTTCTTTCGCATTTTCCATAACAAGATCAACTGCCTTGCCGATAGCAACATCCTTCTTGATATTCTCTTTCTCGGTCTCAGGAATAATCTTCTTGAATTCCTCGAATTCCATACCGTATGAAGCAGAGATTTCCTTCATCTTCTCTTCTACTTCTTCCTCAGATACTTCAATCTTCTCTACATCGGCAATCTTCTCTAATACAAGACTTGTGCTGATTCTCTTAAGGGCCTCCGGCTTAGCCTGCTCTTTGAACTTCTCTTCGTTCATTCCGCTAAACTGCATATACTGCTCGAAACTCATTCCCTGCATAGCAAGTCTCTGAGAGAACTCCTGCATCATCTGCTGAATCTGGCCTTCAATCATTGGCTCAGGAACATCCATCTTAGAATCATCGACAATCTTAGCTACTGCTTCGTCTTCCTTAGCTCTTGTTGCTTCAGTTTCTTTACTCTTAGTTAAATTCTCTTTGATCTTCTTCTTGTAATCATCAACTGTATCGCAATCAGCGTCTACATCCTGTACGAATTCATCGTCAAGCTTTGGAAGTTCTGTAGCCTTAACATCTTTAACATGAACTTTGAACATAGCATCTTTGCCTGCAAGCTCTTTAGCCTGATATTCCTCAGGAAATGTTACATTAACTTCTACATCCTCGCCCTTCTTAGCGCCGATTAATTGCTCTTCAAATGTTCCTACAAACGAATGTGAACCAAGTTCTAAATCAAAATCCTCGGCTGTTCCGTTCTCGAACTGCTCTCCATCCATATAACCTTCAAAATCAATCTTTAACACATCACCGTTCTCAGCGGCTCTGTCAACAGAAATTGTTCTGCTGTTCTTCTCTAATTCCTTATTAATCTCAGCATCAACTTCTTCATCGGTTACTTCAACATCAATCTTAGTTACGGTAACTCCCTTATATTCGCCGAGTTCTACTTCAGGTCTTACGGCAACTACCGCCTCAAAGATAAAATCTTTACCCTTCTCGATCTGAACAATATCTATCTCAGGCTGAGATACAATATCAAGTCCGCTCTCATCGTAAGCTGCAGGATATTCTTCACGTACAAGGATATTAGTGGCATCCTCATAGAATACCTCAGGTCCGTATGTCTTCTCTATAAGATATCTGGGCACCTTACCCTTTCTGAATCCGGGCATTGATATCTGACCCTTCTGCTTATTATATGCCTTATTAAGGGCTTTCTCTAACTTGTCTGCAGCGATGGTAACGACCATCTTAGACATATTCTTTCCCAAATCTTCAACTACTACGCTCATGCTTTATTATTCCTCCTTATAACATACAG
>JAIKVT010000147.1 GCA_024685495.1 Lachnospiraceae bacterium | reverse complement strand
GGTTGTCTACAAGAAACTGTATCATATTCTCCTCCTATAAATAATTATACTACATCATTATTTTTCTATTATTTATATAATATCATATTAGTCATTATTGTTGGCTTTCTTCTGAGCCTCACTCTTCGCTTTGATGTCTCTATATTCTTCCATCGTAAGTGTCACATATGCCCATTTTGTGCTGGTTTGCGCTTGGTTGCACAAGAGACATACAGTCTCCACATGCCCGGTTCCCGGGAACATGTCGACGCATGCCATTCTCTTAATTTTATATGTCTTTAACAAGACCTCTAAATCCCTTGCAAGACTTGTCGGCTTACAGCTTATATAGATAAGTGAATCCACTCCGTAATCTATTATCTTATCAAGCGCTTTAGGCATAATGCCTTCGCGTGGCGGATCTAGGATAATATAATCCGGCTTATCTTCAACATTTTCTAATACCTTAAGGACATCACCCGCTATGAATTCACAGTTATCAAGACCGTTTATCTTCGCATTTTCCTTAGCCGCCTCAACCGCCTCTTCTACAATTTCAACGCCGATTACTTTGCTAACAGCCGGTGACATAACCTGCGCGATTGTTCCGGTTCCCGAATATAAATCAAAGAGACATGTATCTTTATTGACACCGTCTCCTATAAATTCTCTCGCTGTCTCATATAAGACTTCTGCTCCGAGTGAATTCGTCTGGAAGAATGAGAATGGTGTTATTTGAAATGTTAATCCAAGAAGCTCTTCTGTAATATAATTCCTTCCAAATAGAATCTCCGTTCCCTCATCCTTAACCGCATCACCCACGGCATCGTTAGTCGTATGGAGTATTCCTACAAGTTTTCCATTAAAATCAAGACCTTCTATAATGGATGACCAATCTGCCAACATCTTTTTCTCAAATTTCGAATCATAATCACTGCTTGTAACAAGACATACCAGTATCTCACCTGTCTTTACCGCTTTTCTTACAAGCATGTGTCTCAGATAGCCGCTGTGTTGTACCTTATGAAAATGTGATACACCCAATTTAGTGAAATATTCTAATGTTGATTCAAGTATCAACTTATAGTCTTTATCGATTATACGACAATCCGAAACCGTCACAACATCATAGAAACTACCACGTTTATGCATTCCAAGTGTAAGTGGTCCGTCCTTCAACTCATCTCCGAATGAAAATTCCATCTTATTTCTGTAGGCATACTGATAAGGGCTTCTCTTAATTCCTTCAAAAACTTCATCAAAACATTTCTCCCCAATAACAGGAGTAAATAAATCCCTAATCTGCTTAGTCTTAATATCAATTTGCGTATCGTATCCAAGACTTTGATATGTGCAACCTCCACATATACCAAAATGCTTACAGTAATCCGGCACTATCTCACTGTCTGCTCTTTTAAAAACAGACAGCAGATTACCCTGCATTCTGTCAGATCTTTTCTTTGTAACCCGAAATTCAATTTCCTGCCCGGGAATACAATTTTTGACTGTCACAACAGCACCGATATCATCGCTATCCGGTTCGTCAATTACTTTAGTTATTCTTACTTTGCCTTTATTGGGAAAAGCCAGGCTTTCTACAACCCCATGGCATATCTGTCCTTTTTTCAAATTATTCTCCTTAAAAAAAACAACATGCGAAGTACATCGCATGTTGAATTTCCATTATATAGAAGGATTAACTTCCTGATTTTCTATAATTGTCGGCTTTCTTAAGCCTCTTCGTCGTCATCAAACAACTCATCGTCATCATCATAGAACTCATCATCGATATCATCCATGAATTCATCCTCGTACTCAGGCTTGAAGTACTGTAATAAAAGATATACAACACCGCAAATTGCTGCAAGTGCGCATAAGATTCCTAAGAAAATCTTAAACTTACTCTTTTTCTTCTTCTTAGGCTTCTCAATAATAGCGAAATCTTCTTTCTTAAGATTCTTAAGAGCCTCGATAGCAGAGAGATCACTAAATGCAGATGTGATATCCTTTAATTTACTAACATCGAATAACTCTTCTAATTCATCTTTGCTAATCATCTTTACTTTCATATTACCTCTCCTTTATCACTTATGTTTATTTTCATGTCACAATCTTTGTCAATTATAACATATTTGTTTTAAATTAGAAACATTATTTATGAAAAAATTACAATTATACTTTTGTAAGTTTCGCGAAACTTGCGAACATCTTCTTAGTTCCCACATCATCAAAGTCTACTGTAACCTCGTAATCTCTTCCGCCATCGTTGATAAGCTTTACTTCACCCTCTCCGAATTTGAAATGTTTTACTCTGTCCCCCACTTCATAAGAGAGCGGTTGTTTATTGATTTTACTGCCAAAATTTTTTGCACTGTACTTTTGTGCAGCAACCGGCTTTCTGCTATGATTTGAAAACATATCGGAAATCTTAACAGGCTCTTTATCCTTATTGTTAGTAGGCTCCCATACATTTCCATCGAGAAGATCTTTTGGTATTTCCTTAACAAACCTCGATATTGCATTATAGTTAATCTGTCCACGCATAGGTCTCATAGCCGACGAAAGAAGCGTAAGCCTTTCCTCAGCTCTTGTAATTCCCACATAACAAAGTCGTCTCTCTTCTTCGAGTTCTTTTGCCTCATCCGGACCTCCAAGACTTCGACCGCTCGGGAAAAGATTCTCTTCCATACCGGGTATATAGACATTCGGAAATTCCAATCCTTTAGAAGAATGAAGAGTCATAAGTACAACCACTTCATCAGAATCTTCATATCCGTCTATATCCGCAACAAGCGAAACCTCTGCTAAGAAATTATCAAGACTGATTTCCTCCCCCTCGTCATTTGCTCTTTCTTCATACATATATACTTTCGAGACAAGTTCGTCAATATTCTCTATCCTTGCTTTAGCCTCTTCTGTCTTCTCATTTTTCAAAAGTTCTACGTACTCTGTTTCTTCTATTATTCTCTCAAGCAAATCCGAAGGTGGTTTTTTCTCTGAAAACTCAGACAATTCGTTAAGTAATTTTGCAAACTTTGTAACCTTTGTTGCAGTTGCTTTCGATAACGATGATATCTTATCGGCTTTATTCATTGCTTCATTAAAGGAAATGTTATTTCCCCACGCATAGTCTTGGATCTTATTTATAGTCGTCTGTCCGATGCCTCGCTTAGGAACATTTATAATTCTAAGTAGAGCCAAATCGTCTTTCGGATTACTGATTACCTTCATATAAGAAATAAGATCTTTAATTTCTTTACGTGCATAGAAATTAATTCCGCCGATGATTCTATACGGTATCGTCTCTTGTATTAATTTCTCTTCAAGGATACGCGACTGTGCATTTGTTCTGTAAAGTATTGCCGACTGTCCGTATGAATATTTCTTAAGCCTTGCCATCTTATCTATATCGCCAACGATCTTTTCTGCCTCCTCATAAGCACTGTCACATCTGCTAAACCTAACTTTTTCTCCTTCATCAGCTTCCGTCCATAAGGACTTATCTTTTCGCCCGATATTATTCTTTATAACCGCATTTGCCACATTGAGAATATTAGGCGTCGATCTGTAATTCTCTTCTAACTTAATTACTGTCGCTCCCTCATATGTATCTTCAAAGTTAAGTATATTATAGATATTAGCTCCGCGGAATTTATAGATTGACTGATCGTCATCTCCGACAACACACAGATTATTGCTTCCTCCTGCAAGGAGCTTAATAAGCTCAAACTGCGCAGTATTGGTGTCCTGATATTCGTCCACCATTACATATTGAAATCTTTCATGGTAACCTTTAAGAACATCATCACATTTCTTAAAAAGCTCAACCGTAAGCATAATCAAGTCATCAAAGTCCATCGCATTGTTTTCCTTAAGCTGTATCTGATATTCACGATAGACCCTCGCAATCGTATCATCATCTCCATAGTCATGCACATCAGCAAGGTATTTTTCATATCCGACAAGCTCGTCCTTAGCAGAAGATATCTCACTTAAGCACCGCTTCTCCGGGTATAGCTTACTGTCAATATCAAGCTTCTTTAAGACTTCCTTGCAAAGCTTCTTCGAATCATCCGCATCATATATGGTAAAGTTAGTATCGTATCCTATCCTGTCTGCAAATCTGCGAAGTATTCGAACACAGGTTGAGTGGAAAGTTGCAACCCAGATTGCCGAAGATCCGTGGCCTACAATTTGATCAATACGACTCCTCATTTCCGAAGCCGCTTTATTGGTAAATGTTATTGCCATTATGTTGTACGGATTCACACCCTGTTCAATAAGATATGCCGCCCTATATGTCAAAACTCTCGTCTTACCGCTTCCGGCTCCCGCTAATATAAGTACAGGTCCTTTTGTAGTGGTAACACCAAGTTTTTGATTTTCATTAAGCATTGTTAAATCCATAAACGCTCCCTTTCAAATTCTCATTATTCATCTATATAATATGACATAATACTACTCATACTTCAAATGTTTTTTATCATATATTTTAAGTATAAATCAGTTGCAAAAAACTGCTCAATATAAGAAAAATGTTCCCTAAAACACTGGTGTGAATTATTAAAAAGCACATATAAAAAAACAATCTAAATTATTGTACAAATTAGAGTCTTCCCCATTGTTGAAACTGCTATTTCAAAAAAGTTTCTTGCTAAAAAACCTTGCAGGTCCTATAATAAGAGTGTAGATAGTTATATTTAGTTTAATGTTTTTTTAATCAGGAAGGGGGCTTTTTAGAAAATGAAAAAATTTAAAAGAGTAGTTGCTATTTCAATGGCATTAGCTATGGTTCTCGGATGCACAGCATTCGCTAAGAGCGAAGAGGGAACACAGGTAATGGACGCTGATATCTCAACAGCAACAGACGGACAAAACGTTACAGAAGAAGCTTTAACAGGATTAGCAGCTACAGCTAATGTTAGTGCAGATGCAGAAGAGCGCGATAAGCAAATCGCTACAGCAGCTCAGGACGTAATTTCAGGTGATGTAATTACTTACAACAGCGCACCGGAGTTATCAAGACTTGTTATGTTAGGTTACAACTCATATCAACAAGACGGACCTATCTCATTAACAAAAGCAACACTTAACTACAACAACTGGTTAGGACAGACTAAAGACGTATATGTTGTTTGTCTTTCAGGAACTGACACAAGTGCAGCAAACCAGACAACAGGTTGGTGGACAGATCTTTTATCAGGATTCGAATTTGATAACAAGTATGTAAAGAACATCAAGAAAGTTATCTCTGAGAACATCCCTGCAGGATCTAACCTCATCGTAACAGGACACTCACTTGGTGGTATGGTTGCACAGCAGATCGCTTCTGATAGCACAATCAAGAAGAATTACAACGTTCTTAACACAATCACATTTGGTTCTCCATTAATCAATGGATTCAAGCGTGAAGGTACAGTTAAGAGATTAGGCGACACAAGTGATGTTGTTCCTTACTTAAGCGTATCAACATTCCTTAACATCTTCTGGCAGACACTTGGTCTTAACAGAGAAGATGGTGGATACACAGTATTAGACTTTAACTTCCACGCTCATAACGAGAGCTATAACAGAACAGACGTATGGGGTGCATATGATGTAACCGGTACAAAGAACGGAAGCAAGACATTAACACTTGACTTCGCTACAACTCAGTTCTTCCACTCACCAGTAATCGTTACTGAGTAATACTTAATAAATACTAACATTACAAGGCCACACAGCAATGTGTGGTCTTTTTTTATGCAAAAAGCACCTCCTCTTCTTTGTTCAAAAGCGCATGGGATTTACGCAAAAAAATGTGTCATCCGGTTTCAAGATGTGCTATTATAGTTTCATAAACCGTGATGACATAATATAATAATATATCTTGAGTTATTGACATCAAATAATTTAACATCAATAACTTATCATCTAGTCAACACATTTAATAATGTAGTCTTAATATTGACATTTAAAATATTAGATATATTAATTACATAATTTCCAATCGGGCAAAAGGAGTAAACAAATGACAAATCATAAAGATTCAAACAATAAAGATGTAAAGAGAAGCGATAAGACAGGAAAACAACATAGCAAGAAATATAAATACACTCAAAAAGAAATTATGTCTATCTTAGTCAAGAGTTTTTCAGAGATTGATTATGTAGGATATAATGACATTCCTGATATAGATTTGTATATTGATCAGGTAACAAGCTTTATTGATTCACATCTCGAATCTGTTAAGCGTAATCCCGAGGACAAGACTCTTACTAAGACAATGATTAATAATTACACCAAGAATAATGTACTGCCCTCTCCTAACAAAAAGAAATACAGCAAGAATCATATATTAACTCTTATATTCATATACTATCTTAAGACATTTCTAAGTATGAAAGATGTTAAAGCCATCATGGAGCCCGTTACAGATAAGTTCTTTAACAGTGATGATGATTTGGCTTTTACTGATTTATATAAGGAAATAGTTGACTTAGAATTGGCTGATGGTAAAGCACTTACGAAAGATGTTCTTCGTAAATTCAACTTAAGCCGGAAGTCATTTGAAGATGCACCTGAGGAAGACAAAGAGTTACTCCAGCGATTCGCATTTATCTGTCTTCTGTCTTATGATATTTATGTTAAGAAAATGATGATCGAAGAATTGATTGACTTAGATCAATTAGTTGACGATGATGATGAAAATGAGAGTAAAAAATAATATCCAATCCGACACACCTATCGAATTGGATATATAACTTAATCTATGTATTAATCCTCTATACGTGACAGCACAATATCGTAACCGTCACAACCATAATTCAGCGCCCTGTTAACACGGCTTACCGTTGTTGTAGAGGCGCCTGTTTTTTCTGCAATTTCCTGATATGTTATCTTCTCTTTAAGAAGCGTTGCAACCTCAAGTCGTTGACTTAATGCTTCTAATTCTTTGACAGTGCATATATCTTCCAAAAAAGCATATGCTTCTTCTCTGCTTTGAAGAGATACCATCGCATCCATCAATCTGTCCATTTCATGGTTTTTAACATCTTTACTCATAATGAGCTCCTTACAGAATAATAACGTTATGCTTTGCCGCGTATTCTACATCCTCATCAGGCCAGTAAGACACCTGAACTTCTCCTATATGACATTTACGAAGGAAGAACATACATATACGAGACTGGCCTATACCACCGCCTATCGTATATGGAATCTTCTTATCCATAATTGACTTTTGGAAAGGAAGCTCTAATCTCTCAGAACATCCGGCTTTATCAAGCTGTGATACCAAAGAGTTCTCATCTACTCTGATACCCATAGACGATAATTCAAGCGCAATATCAAGCACAGGATAATATACTATGATATCTCCGTTCAATGCCCAATCATCATAGTCAGGCGCACGTCCGTCGTGCTTCTTACCATCAGATAAAGTATCTCCTATCTGCTTAATAAATACTGCCTTCTTCTCCTTGGCAATCTTATACTCTCTCTCTTTAACATCCAAATCAGGATACATATCAAGCAGCTCCTGAGATGTTATGAAATAAATCGACTCGGGAAGGAAACACTCTACATAACCGTATCTGTTAGAGACGTATTTCTCGGTAAGTCTGAGTGCATCATATACAGCCTTAACTCTGTTCTCTAATACATCATCTGTTCTCTCATCGCGGGTAATAACCTGCTCCCAATCCCATTGATCTACATAGATAGAGTGAATGTTATCAGTATCCTCATCGCGTCTTATAGCGTTCATATCGGTATATAAACCTTCGCCAACTCTGAAGCCATAACGACCAAGCGCCATTCTCTTCCATTTAGCAAGCGAATGTACTACCTCGACCTCTTTATCACCCTGCTCCTTAATTCCGAATCTGACAGGTCTCTCAACGCCATTTAGGTTATCGTTAAGACCTGACTCGGGCGCAACAAAAAGCGGTGCCGTCACACGCCTTAAATTAAGCTGTGCCGCAAGCTGAGCCTGAAAGAAATCCTTCACTCTCTTAATTGCAATCTGCGTCTCTTTTAGATTCAGTGTTGATTCATAACCATCCGGTATAACAATCTTACTCATAATAATCTTCCTTCTTTTTAATCTTTTTTCTTTTATTTAAAATGTGAATTACAAATCCAAGTTTCCTACCGTACGCGGGAATGGAATAACGTCTCTGATATTGCCCATGCCTGTAAGATACATAACGCATCTTTCAAATCCGAGTCCATAGCCGGCATGTCTTGTACTTCCGTATTTTCTAAGATCCAGATAGAAGTTATAATCTTCTTCGTTAAGAGAGCACTCTGCCATTCTTTCTCTAAGAACATCCTCTCTTGCTTCTCTCTCGGAACCACCTATAATCTCTCCTATACCCGGCACAAGAAGGTCCATAGCCGCAACTGTCTTATTATCCTCATTAAGCTTCATATAGAAGGCCTTAATCTCCTTAGGATAGTCTGTAACGAATACAGGACGCTTAAATACTTTCTCAGTAAGATATCTCTCATGCTCAGTCTGAAGATCGCAACCCCAAGATACCTTATAATCGAATTTATCATTGTGCTTCTCTAATTCTTTAATTGCATCCGTATATGTGATGCGACCAAAATCAGAGTTAGCGACATGCTTTAATCTGTCGATTAATCCTTTGTCTACAAATTTGTTAAAGAACTCCATCTCCTCAGGCGCATTTTCCAGAACATAATTAATGATGAACTTAAGCATGCTCTCGGCTAAAATCATGTCATCTGTAAGGTCTGCAAATGCGATTTCAGGCTCTATCATCCAAAACTCTGCCGCATGTCTTGTTGTATTGGAATTCTCTGCTCTAAAGGTTGGGCCAAATGTGTATATGTTCTTAAAGGCCATAGCAAAGGTCTCACCATTAAGCTGACCTGACACAGTCAGATTAGCACTCTTTCCAAAGAAATCTTGGCTATAATCTACCGCGCCCTCGTTTAAAGGCACATTTCCCAGATCCATTGTAGTAACCTGGAACATCTCTCCCGCACCCTCGGCATCGGAGCCGGTTATAATCGGTGTATGAACATATACGAAGTCTCTCTCCTGGAAGAACTTATGAATCGCATATGCGCATAAACTTCTAATACGAAATACCGCCTGGAACGTATTCGTCCTCGGTCTTAAATGTGAAATGGTTCTAAGATACTCAAAGCTGTGGCGCTTCTTCTGAAGCGGATATTCGGGAGTTGATTCACCCTCTATCTCGACCTTGTCCGCCTGTATCTCGAACGGCTGCTTTGCTTCGGGTGTCAACACAACTTCTCCCGTAACGATAACCGCAGCACCAACATTTAACTTAGCAATTTTCTCAAAATTATCAAGCTTGTCGGCAAAGACTATCTGAGTCGGCTCAAAAAAAGTACCATCGTTAAGAACCATAAAACCAAAAGTCTTAGAGTCTCTTATACTTCTCACCCATCCGCCGACGGTGACCGTCTTTTTGTCATATTCCTTATATTCTCTGTGTAATTGTCTTAATTCTAATAAATCCACGTTAATTCCTCCTATATAAAAGCCTACACTAGTTTATCTCAAAAAGGGCGTAAATTCAAGTGTTTTTGACATTGTGCACATTAATAATTGATTTTAGAAATCGTCTCAATTAAAATATACATAACGCAAATTTTCAGTAAGGAGATTCTACAATGAACAAAAAAGAAGTTGCAGAAATAAAAAGAAGACTAAAAAAGGATAAATGCACCGTATCGAGATTGGCCGGCTGTTATGTCAACTCATCGAAGGAAAAGCTATGTACATTTACAGAAGATTTCCTCAATCTGCAAGATGAGGAGTTGCATAAATATTTAGAGATTGCGAGTAAAACTTTATCGGGAAATGTTGGTAACAACCTTATAGAATTGGAATTCCCGATAGAGGCTGAAGAGCTTGGTGCTCCGCAGCACAATCTGATGGCTCTTAAGAAAAGTGCTCTCAAAGATGAGAATGTAAACGAAGCCTTTTTCGATCATATAATTAACACTTATGATTTCGTCGGTAATTACCTCATACTTCTCTTCTACGACAATTACGATGTCATGGTTAAGACAAGCGATAATATGGCCTTAGACGAGTCAGAAGAGACGTATGAGTACATTATCTGCAGTATATGCCCCGTTATACTTTCTAAGCCGGGTCTGGGCTACAGAGAAGACGAGCATAGAATCGGTGCAAGAATCAGAGATTGGATTGTAGGACCTGTCGATTCCGGATTTACATTTCCATGCTTTACGGACAGAAGCCCTGACATCCACAGCATCTTAATGTATGCGAAGAAGCCGGATGATCCTCATAAGGAATTATGGGAAATGGGCTTAGGATGCGCAAGTAAATTAACTGCGACCGAGAAAAAGAATGCCTTTACAAATATATTAACTCAGACAATCGGTGTTGATAAAGATGACACATCCGATGTCATTATCGATATACAAGCTGAGCTTAACGACTACATCGAAGCAAAGGAAGAAGTGTTAGAGAAAGACGAAGTCTTTATATTAGAGCCTGACGTCGTATCGGAAATATTAAGCGACTCTCCCGTATCAGAAGAAAAGGCGGAAAAAATAACAAAGAAATACGAAGACTTTTTTAAGGATGAGATGCCTGCGGCAACTGATGTACTTGATACAAAAATCCTTAAGAATAATGAACTTAAAATAGACAAGAAAAATTTACAGAAAAAAGTATCTGAACTTAACGACGAACTTAAGAAGACGGGACTGATTGACGAAAACGGCGAAGCCAATGATATAGTCGTAAATGTTAATCCCGATAAAATAGAAGAAATCACAACCACCTTCTTAGATGGCAAAAAGTGTATTATCATCCCAATTGATGATGGTGAGAAGGCGACTATTAACGGAAAGAAACAGCAATAGATTTGTAAAGCTATCCAAAGCTTTTGCTATCCAAAGCTTTTGCTATCCAAAGCTTTTGCTATTCAGCTTAATATGTTCATCCAAATCAATTTAAAAAAGCAGGGCTAATGCCCTGCTTTCTTAATATCTTATTATTCAATATTATAATCGGCTAACTACTGTCTTATTCCTGACTGTTAACCATTGTCTTCATATTATTAGAAACATTGAATACATCATTGAGAAGTCCTGTCATCTCCTTCATGTATTCCATACTCTGATCACTTACTGTGATACTGCTCTCTGATGAAGCTGCAATCTCTTCTGATGTAGCAGAAAGATTAGAGATAGAATCCATAATCTTAGCATTAGATGCAACGATATCATTAACTTCATTAGAAATACTTGTAATAGAATTAGAGAGATCTTCCATCTCGTTCTTAATTGTATCGAATTTCTCTCCTGTAACTTCTATCATCTCGTTCTGACGATCTGAGCTCTCAGCAGAACGCTCCATGTTACGACTTGCTTTATCAACATCAACTGTAAGCTTACCGATAATTGCTGTAATCTTCTCAGTAGAATCTTTAGTCTCTTCTGAAAGGTTTCTAATCTCATCAGCAACTACCGCAAATCCCTTACCTGCTTCACCGGCTCTGGCAGCCTCAATTGAAGCATTAAGCGCAAGTAAATTAGTCTGATCTGAAATACTTAAGATTGCTCCTACAATATTCTCAACTTCTTTGATACGCTCATTAAGTTCTTCTGTTGTCTGACGGGTAGATCTGTTAACTTCGGCTGTCTCTGTAGCCTGTATCTTAAGCTCTTCAAGTAACTTAGCACCTTCTGTTACGGTAGCACGTGCACTTTCTGAAGCATCCATCATATTACTTGCTTCAACTTCTGCAGATTCGAGGTTTTCCTGGATATCAGATGTCATAACCGTCTGATTCTCAATTGCTTCAGCGGTTGTCTTCATACTGGCTGCAATACCGTTAACTGCATCATTACTTTCTGCTATAGCGGAGTTAAGCTTCTCTACAAGATCCTGAGCGCCGTCAATCTTATCGGCGATATTCTCAGATACACCCATAACTTCTCTGGCCGTACCTTCCTGAGCCTTAGCAGAATCAGCAATTGCATCCATACTTTCTTTGTTCTGTCGACTTAATGTTCGAATTACACATATAGCAACAACACATGTCAGGATACAGAAGATTAACTGATATATAACCTGAATAGCCTGAGATTTATCAGACATTATGAAATATACAACAGTAAAAGCTATATTAACTACTATGGCAACTGCAGAACCAAGTGTCGCCTTCCGACTATCCTGGAAGATAAGTACCAAGATTACGATAGGGAACATAAAAGCATATACGTATGAATCATCGATACTTGTTATACATACTACGCCATACCCCAATGCCGCAGCATAGTTACAAAACATCTCCGAGCCTTCTTTTTTCTTAAGGAAAAAGACGGTAAAGAACATGAATAAAACTACAAGTGCGACTACTGCAAGTCTTACAATATTGACTGTTGAAAAGCCAAATAACAACTTATAGCACGAGTAGCCTAACATCGTAAGCCCTATTACAATAGATACTATAAAACTTACTTTCTTCTTTTCCGCTAAATGCTTTTTGTTTAAGTCCATATCAGAAAACCTCCACTTAATTATAAAAATCTATCACTAATTTTTTCTTGCTGCCTTAGACTTCTTCTTCATCATATACATTCTTGAATCTGCAATACTATATACCTGCTCAGGATTGCGACTTCTGTCTTCTATATTAGAAGAAAGACCAAATGCCGTATCGATACGCATGCCTGTTTCTTCTGTCTTAGCCGCTTCCAGCTTAATCATATTAGTAAGAGCCGGTTTAATCTCAGACTCATGTTCAGCTTCAATAATAACAAGGAATTCATCTCCACCCATTCTTATAATCGTTCCTATGTCATTAAAGCAAGTCTTCAATATATCGGCAAATGTTATTATAAGCAGGTCACCCTTTTCATGACCAAACTTATCATTCATTCTCTTTAATCCGTTAAGATCCATATTAATTAAGAAGTAATCTTTCTCTTCTTCCATTAACTTGGCAAACTTCTTTTCTGCTTTCGCACGATTATATAAGCCTGTTAACGAATCGTTATAAGCCATTGCCTCTAAAGCAGCTGACTCAGCATTCATCTCTATCATCTCAAATAATGACCAGAAATAACTTGCAACAAGTAATACTATA
This sequence comes from Lachnospiraceae bacterium, assembly GCA_024685495.1. Classification (GTDB taxonomy): domain Bacteria; phylum Bacillota; class Clostridia; order Lachnospirales; family Lachnospiraceae; genus RUG191. Next base: position 17,809 of record JAIKVT010000147.1, on the reverse strand, counting down.
AATATAAGCATTCCTATCGGAAGTATGGAATCCGTAAGTGTTTCATTCTCAGGCCATAAATACTTAGATAAATTAAATCTTACAATATCAACACCGGCAAAAGCACACAGAGTAAGTATAGCTATATTGAGCACTTTCTCTGCTTTATTCATATCTCTAAATCTCTTCCAACCCGCAACGGCCGCAATTACAATTACAGCAAACGCCAAGAAGTGGAATGTAGCAAGTGTACTCGGATAATGTGCTACGCCCGTAAAATGAAGAATGGTACTGATAACATCAAATAACAATATCATCGCCATACCGGCAATAAGAGTATTCTTTCTCCAACGTGTTACATCCTGTCTTACCATAATAAGCAGCGCCATTAACGGAATAGGCGCAACATATAAAGTAATATATTCCAAAGATGTGTTAAGTTCCAAATCAACAGAGAATAACTGCAGAACTTTCGTATTACAAAGAGCCCATGCTCCTACAAGAGTAGCAAGAACACCTATTACCGTAAGTCGACCTGACTTAGAGTCAAAGAACAATGAAATAGAACTGATAATAGTAATCATCGCTCCTAACATGAATATAAATATGCAAACAAATACATTACGCATATTACGATCAGCAAATGACGAAGGTGCGTATTCCGTAGGGACTATAGCCGGTGCTACAATATTCGTAAAAGCTCCTGTCTCAGCAGGCTTTAATATAATCGTAATCTCTTTATTCTCAGCACCGTAAGGCAGCTGTATAAAGTGATAACCTGAGCCTACAAATCCGGCTTCATATGCTTCCTCGCCATAAGAATATATAGATTGTCCATCTATCCTTACATCAATTGCAGACAAATACATAAGCAGAGTCATCGAAGACACTTTACTGTCTAATCTGTCCGGCAAATTATTCTTAAGTATTAACACATCACCTTTTGTAACATTATCAGGTACACGAAATGTAGAAAGGTTTACACCTTCATATAAGGAGTCGTTAATAACGACATCCCAACCTTCATCCATCTTCTGGTAACTTGCAGTACTTGAAGCAAAAACGGAAGCAACAAAACCCCAGCAACCAAGGGCCAATGCCACTACTATTGCTGCGGAAATTAAAAATCTATATAAATAACCTAATTTTTTACTATCTAGCTTTTGCAATAATTTATTCATTGTAAATGCATAAACCTTTCGAAAGCGTTATTATCAAAAAACGCTTCAATCCAACTAAAATTACTGTCCGCTAACCCTTTATAAAAACCTAATATATATTATACTATAAATAATAATATCGTTTCAACCGTAATTACACAAATTCTACAATTTTTCGCCTATTCAAACACAATATTTTGTGTTACTTTTTCTTAAATATTACCCTTTGTTGTATCTGATAACTTAAGAAGAACAGACACAGGTCTACAAACAGTTTTGTAAATGTTTTATTGCCGCCAAACAGATATACGAAAAGCGTTACAAGTTCTGCTGAGCAAAGCATAATAAATGCTGCCAAAATGTAATATAACACTATCGTTCTTGCCAGGTTATTGTCCGATTTGAACACAACTCTCCTGTTAACTGAAAATGTGAGAGTGGCCGATACCGCTCTTGCACATACGGTAGATAAGAATACGCATATGCTAAGATCCATATCAGCAAATACAAATTCCGAGAGTAAATAAAATAATATAAAATCAACTATCGTAGCAGTAATCGATACAAGTGCATACTCCAAAAAATTCATAAACAACGCCACTGAAATTCTAAATGAATCCGCGAACGTTCTGTAATTTTCACTGATTTGTATAGTTGAATCTCCCGTATCAATCGGATGAATTACGCCTGCATCTACCTGCTCTATCGGTATATCATGTCTTACGGCTTCAACAATCATCTTAGGCTCGTATTCGTAACGCTTTCCCCTTATCTCTAGAAATTCCGGAATAAGTGATAGTGCTATACCTCTAAGACCTGTCTGAATATCTTTAATCTCCTTGGTATAAAGAATACGAAAGACATACTGCGTCAGCTTATATCCTCTACGCATACCTTTAGAAATATTGCTGTTCGCCAAATCTCTTTTACCTAATACAAATTGCTTGCCTTCTAAGAGTTTGTCGGCAACAAGAGCAACTGCATCTGCATTTTGTCTTCCGTCATAATCGGCTGTAACAACACCGACACATGAAGGCATATTAACATACACATAAGAAAGTCCCGACTTAAGAGCACAGCCTTTGCCCTTAGTATGATCATAACCAATAACCGTCACATCATATTCCGGTAATTTGTCAAATATTTCCTTTGCCGATTCTCTTTCACTTCCGTCATCCACCACAACAATTCTGTCAAACCCTTTTTCCTGTAGCGATTTAATAAAAATAAATATTCTATTGTCCGGGTTAAGTGCCGGTATTATTACGGGCACCTTGTCATAAATTGTATCCATAGCTTCTGCTTCTCACATAAAACAGCCTGCCGGAATCTGTACGATTCCAGACAGGCTTATTCCTTTTATAATTCTTCCATAAAATAAAGTCTTGAGCCAAAATCAGGGAAATGTCTTGTCTCACCCTCTCCGTTATATCCAACTCCCATATATGCCTGTTTTAATTTAACACCACAGTTCATAAGTGCGTCACCATATACTTCGCAATCTTCCTTCTCACCGTTCATAGGATTAACTTTATTAAGTAAGTTCATCATAGTATCATTATTAGGATTAATATGAGGTTTACCGATTAATGGCAATTTCGGCATACCTGTATTAACGAGATCTCCATATTCCTTAAGATGGTATTTGAGTTCTCTTCCGAAGAAATGGTATTTCTTATCTTTATCAAGGCCACATGCTTTGAACTTCTGATATGATCTTCCGGCCTTCATAAGAAGCTGAGCAACCATTCCGACAGCCGTCTTCTTATCCTGTGATACAACTGTCCACTGATATACATTGCCTGACGATACTCTGTAGAATTTACCAAACTGCATTGTCTCACGATACTTCTTGTAAATCTCTATCTGTGACTTCATTGCTTCTTTCTCTTCCTTTGATGAGTCAGCAAGGTTACATTCATAGCCTAACACGCCGAAGCTGGCTACGTTGAATCGTGTGTCAATCGGCGTTGTCCTAAGCGTCTGATGGTTTGGACAGCCTGATACATGCGCTGATACTGTAGACATAGGATAGCCGTAGCTGTATCCGTTCTGGATGCGAAGTCTCTCAACTGCATCCGTACAGTCGCTTGCCCATATTTGTGGGAAATATGATAAAATTCCAAGATCGAAGCGATTGCCACCTGCGGCACAACCCTCGAACAAGATCTTCGGGAACTTCTCTGTTAAATTCTTCATCACTTGATATACACCACAGATATATCTGTGCGCAACTTCACCTTGTCTGTCGTTTGGCAGATATTGTGAATAATAATCCGTAAATGTCCTGTTCATATCCCATTTTACATAGGAAATATTACCGAGACTAAATACTTCAGTCATTGATTTGGTTATATATTCAACTACCTCAGGATTGGCAAAATCTAAAATTCTCTGATTACGACCTTCTGAATGAGGTTTGTCCGGAATACAGATAGCCCAATCAGGGTGTGCTCTGTAAAGGTCTGAATCAACATTTACCATCTCAGGTTCAACCCAAATTCCAAAATCCATTCCAAGGTCATTAATTCTCTCAGCCAAACCGGCAACACCGTGCGGAAGCTTCTTAACATTCTCCTTCCAGTCGCCGAGCGCAGCCGTATCGCCGTTACGCTCACCGAACCATCCGTCATCCATAACGAATAATTCAATGCCAAGCTTAGCTCCTTCTGCAGCAAGGTTAACGAGTTTACTCTCATTAATATCGAAATAAGCAGCTTCCCAACTATTGAGAAGTACAGGACGAGCCTTATCTCTCCACGCACCACGTACAATGTGCTTTCTTACGAAAGCATGCATATTCTGGCTCATTCCGTTATGTCCGCATCCTGAAAATGTCATAACAGCCTCAGGCGCCTCAAATACACCCTTCGGCTCAATTACAAATTCAAAATTCTGTGGATTAATACCGCTTACAAATCTTGTCTTGTTAAAGCTGTTAACTTCAAAAGATTCATAATGATTGCCTGAATAAATAAGATTAAATCCAAAGCAATCGCCCATATATTCCGTAGTCTCAGGTCTTGACATCATAACAAAAGGATTACTCCTTGAAGATGAACCACCTGTAAATGAACTGTTGACAAATCTACCTCCCGTCAAAGTCATGTCATGCTTATTCATCTCTTGCGTCCAACCACCGTGAAACGAAGTAATAACAAATCCCGCTTCATCTACATCGAGCTGCATAGACATGAGTCGATTAAGCTTTACGGTGCTGTCACTTGTATTAACGAACTTAGCGCTTCTTGTAATTACATCTTCATCTTCATATACATAATAATGAAGCTCCAATGTACATCCGCTGTTCTTATCTTTCATCGAAATCATAAGGTGATCCTGCTTATTATCATCGTCATAAGATCCCGGCAAAGTCTTATACGACTTCTTGCCTTTATCAACGAGACAATAATCGAACACAAAATCAGTTGTAGTAGATCCGTCTTCATTAGTAAGCTCTATGAAGGGTTCTCTGATATCACTCTTGCCATAGCCTGACATTTCAAGACAAGCATCCTCTAACGAAATAGGATGCTTACTGTCATATGCATTGCAGTTACCCGGTGTAAGACATCTTTTCTCTAACATAAAATCCGGTGTATCGGCTTTTATCTTATTACCATAATACATATGCTCTACATGTCCGGTGTCTAAAACAGCCATACAATAAGATGTATTCTTAGTATCTAATTGAAAAAATTTCGTATTCTCTTCATATCTTATCATTTGCAAATCCCCCTTATGTCAAATCTAAGTCCATTATAATGAAGTAAAAAATCTCACCCTTATATTTTATATTACTCTCAACCTAAGTGCAACCAAAAAAGGCAGGTGCTAAAGCACCCGCCTCATGTAAAGAACATATAAATCGATATAATACTAAATTTAATTTAAAATTAGTCTTCTCTTCTTGCCATAGCAAGTTCGTAATCTTTTGTTCCAACCCAAATCTCGTTGGTGTATGGATTCTTGTGTTGCTCAATAGCTCTCTTAATGATAGCTGTGAATACAACAACGTTAATCACGATAGCTGCCATAGCTACTACACCTTGAGCTGTAGGATTAGCTGTGATTCCAAGTTCTGCAACTGCCTGTCCTGCGTCTCCGCCGGTATTATATACTTCGATAGCTGACTCATAGATATCGATACCTGTTCTGCCTGCTGCGCCTTCATATACTGTAGGAAGCACACCCCAAGTCTCGCTTAACTGGAATGTAGGAGCCACCTGTGCGAACATACACCAGATTGCCAATGTATTTGCACGGTTCTGGATCCAACCACCCTTGTTCCAAAATGCTGCTGCAAATGTAGGAGCAAGAAGTAATGCAACACCACAATACCAAGTATGTGTAGGAAGGTTCAAATATGTATATTCGAAGTTCCATACATCATATGCAAGGATGAATGCGAATGTCATATCAGGCCATAACATATCTTTCTGACCTTTTGATGAGTAGATTCCCCACCAACCTGTCATACATACGATATTGATAATACCTGCAAGTGCGTTTACGAGGTTCCACCATCCGCCGTATAAGAATACGCCTTCGTTGGAAGCCCACCAGCCGCCTTCAAGACCGCCTGCCATTGTACCTTTGATGAATGACTCAAGATCAGATACAACTGCGATTAAGATATTAGCTGCTACAATGAAGAAAGGCCAAGCCTTAAACCAATGCTTCTTGCCGATTCCCCAGCCATACTTTAACATCATGAAACCTACGCATCCGATGTCAGCAGCATAAAGCTTGAAGTAATGGAACCATCCATTCATGTAAGCAACTGTGAAGTTACCGTTTTTGTCGCCAATAAAGTCGAAAATACCAAATTGTGCTAAAATAAAGTAGATCGTTAAAATACATGGTACAATAACGAAAAGTAAGATTCCACCCCACTTAGTTCTACGACCAAGCTCATTGAGTAAAACCAATCCGGCAAATACCATACACCAGCCAAGAAGCTGTGTTAATGAAGTATCGCCATAAATCTGAAAAAGCATACCCATTTCTGATTTCCTCCTTATAATAATATGTTCTTTATGGTTTAAATTATACTATCTCCCATGCAATTATTCAATATAAAAATTAATAATTTGTTTATAATTAGGACACAATTTGTTCACAGCTGGACAATTTTTTAACAATGTGTACAAAAAACAGGTCGAAGTGGTTTTAAAAACCACTGTTTTTTGTGGAGCATGCACAAGATATGTGAACAAAATATGTACATTTCGCATAATTCATCGTCGCTATTGTCACTTTGTAACATAATTTACGGCTCTGTTTTGTGCTAAATGCACAAAACCCTTTTTTGATAAGTTGTCAAATTGCTACTTTTTAGTGCTATTTTCACAAAAAAGACACAAAGTTTTTGTTGACATTATACAAGCGAGGTGATATTATAGCACCAGAACGAAGAAAGGAGGACAAAAACATGGCAGACTTATCATTCCAAGATTCATTCGGATTATTAGTTGCTGATTACGAAAAGTATTCAAGCAAGATGGTAGCAGACAACAAAAAGCCTGTATCATTAATCAAGTATGCATTCGGTAACTTATAAGAACCGGATAAGATCAAACAAAGAAATAAGAAATTCAAGAATTAAAAGATTTACTAAAAATTTAATAAGGAGGCATAATTATGAATTATACAGAATATACAACAATGTCAAGTGTACTTGCTGATTATTTACACTATGCAGAAAAGATGGACCACAAAGGTCAGAAACCTGTATCAGTATTTAATTATATGTTCGGTAATGTACAGTAAATAAGACCTATTCCGATATTATCCCCTTTATAAAAAGGGGAGCGCCGGGCAAGGTCTTATTTTTTTGTATTTTTTTATTTTTTTTAATAAAAAATTATATTCTATTGCAATAAACTATAAATCTAAATCTATTTTCTTCTTCCGTCACGTTCGCCTATAAAGTGCATTCCGGATTTGTTTTTTGAATTCTCCGGTTTAGCTCCCTGATTCTTAAGAAACTTTGAATCTCCAAGTCCATTAGTTCTGTTTTCTACTTCCTGACAAGTTCTGCATAATCTGCCACCTGCAATTCGACAGCCGCAACGTAAACATTTACGGTCGAATACTTTATCCTCACAAGGCGATTCTGAATATTCCCTTACAAGCTTTCCGTCAACTCCGGTAGCCTTTTTTACCACATGATAAGGCGAAGGTCCGTGCTCATCAATGTATTTTCTTACCTTTCCATAATCATCGTAGGCAATATTACCGCATTCCTTGCACTTATATTCGCCTGCGCCCATATACTCATAGTACCCCTGACATTTCTCACATATTCTCGGGGTATTGTCAAATAATTTTGATAATCCATTATATTCGTCGCTCACAACATATCCCTTTCATAAATAAACAACGTCAGTTAGACACTACTTTTAAATCTTCATTAAATCTGCAAAGGCTTTGCAACACTTACACAAAACATCTGCAAGGCACAAAATATTTATACAAAGCTTCTACAAAGCATCAATAAATCTCTCAAATGCCTTAAGTCCTTCGTCATTACATTTATAAACACCGGCATCTTCTAATACCTGGCAAAATACTTTGCCTACTTCCTGTTCGATGATGCCACTTATATTCTCACTATTAATATCGTCATAATCTTTCAAAAATTCATCAACCCAGTCTGCATGCTTTGCTAGAGTCTCACTGCTTCTTATGTCTTTACCGTTAATAATGTAGTCAGCAAGCTCTTCCATCTCGCCTTTAAGTCTTGAAGGCAGAACAGCAAGTCCCATAACTTCAATAAGACCGATATTTTCCTTCTTAATATGATGAAGCTGCTCGTGAGGATGATACAGTCCCATCGGACACTCTTCTGTTGTAATATTATTACGAAGTGCTAAGTCAAGCTCAAAAAGCTCTCCTCTTTTTCTTACAATAGGAGTAATAGTATTGTGCTTCTCTCCGTCAGTTTCAGCATATACATATGCATCTTCGTCTGTATACCCTCTCCAAACCTGTAAAATATGATCGGCAAGTTCAATTATTCTCTTCTCATCCTTGCATTGTAGTCTTATTACGCTAAGAGGCCATTTTACAATTCCGGCCGTAACATCTTCGTAGCCTTTAACGGTAAATTTCTTAATCATCTCAGCTTTTTCCATGGCAAATGTGTAGTGACCGCCCTGGAAATGATCATGACTTAAAATCGAACCACCCACTATGGGAAGATCCGCATTTGAACCCAAGAAATAATGAGGGAACAGCTTAACGAAATCGAAAAGCTTTATAAATGTAGCTTTCTCAATCTTCATCGGAGTATGTTCTCCGTTAAATACTATACAATGTTCATTATAATATACATATGGAGAATACTGAAATCCCCAAGCGCAATCATTAATTGTTATAGGAATAATTCTGTGATTCTCTCTTGCGGGATGATCAAGTCTTCCTGCATAACCTTCATTTTCAACACAAAGAAGGCACTTAGGATATTTAACATCCTTAGCATTCTTAGCTGCTGCAATTGCCTTCGGATCTTTCTCCGGCTTAGACAAATTAATTGTAATATCAAGTGTGCCGTACTTAGTATCAACGGTCCACTTCTTATCTTTTGCTATACGATAGCGGCGAATATAGTCGCTGTCCTGACTCAACTTAAAGAAATACTCCGTAGCATCTTCAGGCGATTTGGCATATTCTTCTTTAAACCTTGCCTGAACCTGTGCAGGACGCGGCATAAGACAATTCATCAATCTTGTATCAAATAAATCTCTGTAACCGATACTGTCTTCAATAATTCCTCTCTTTACTGCCTCATCCAATAAATCTGCAAGCACTTCTTCTAATACTATATCCGATGTATCAATATCCGGATCCGTGTAAGTATCTTCATTGAATTCATCAAGTAAAAGATTGGTGGTATAGATTCTCTCACACTTTGGTGTAAGCCCCGTATCAATACCGTACTGCACTAGTTTCTTAATACTTTCCTGTAACATGCCTATTCCCCCTTATGTTAAAAATTATGCTTACAGCAATTGCCACATTCCCACTCTATCTGCAATTGCTTAATCAATACTGCTTCATTCGAAATTAGCAATTTAGTTCTGATGTCTGACAATCTCGTACTCATTATTTGATTGATAATACGGACAATTCTGATTGTTACCGGTTAAGAATTTCACCATATCATCTTCATCAAGATCCATCTCACATATATAGCATTCATCATCGTCATCATAGACGTAATTGTTACACTCTTCACATATATCAGCCATCGATATATTTCTCCTCGAATTCGCTTTGTGGCAGTGGCCTGTCATATAAAAATCCCTGTATCATCTGAATATTCATATCATCAAGCGCAATCTTCTGTCTCTCTTCTTCTACACCTTCAACGCATACGTTAACGTCAATGGCATCAGCCAATTTAGAAACCGTCTTAACAAATGCATCTGAAAATGCGTTATCACCTACACCATCAATAAAGCATTTATCAATCTTAATAACATCAAGCGGCATCGAACGTATATGGTTGAGAGAAGAATATCCCGTTCCGAAATCATCAAGCGCAACTCTTGCACCGAGATTCTTAAGACCGTTAAGCACCTTCTTCATGGCGTCCATATCGTTAACAGCCAAGCCTTCCGTTACTTCCAACGTAAGATTGGCAGGATTGATTCCCGTCACTTCGATTGCATGAGCAACGGTATCAACGATATCTTTTTGCATAAGCTGTACAACGGATAAATTGACATTAACCTTGTATTCCGGATGTCCAAAATCATTCCAATATTTACATCTCTTACATGCTTCTATTAATACATGCTCTCCGATTGGAACAATAAGTCCGAGGTACTCGGCAAGCGGAATAAATTCTGCGGGATTCATAAATCCAAAGCTCTTAGAATGCCATCTGATTAACGCTTCCGCTCCACAACATTTCGGAGTTCCTTCCGTTATGTTAACAACGGGTTGATAATATACTTCGAATTCTTTACAGTCGTCTGCAACTGCATCTCTTAATGCTTTCTCAAGATCCAGTCTTCTTACGGTGTTATTCTCTTCTTCCTTCTCATCGAAGGCTTCAACTCTGTTCTTGCCGTGTTCCTTAGCATAGCTTAAGGCGATATCCGCACGCTGAATCAACGTCTGTACATCCGTACCGTTCTTAGGGAAAGATACATATCCCATCGATGTCGTACAATAGTACTCTTTCTCTGATATCTCCCAGCTCTTAGAAAACAGCTTAACTATCTTATTACATATCTTCTCGAGATTGTGATATTGCGTGGTAGGCACAAGTACGGCGAACTCATCTCCACCCACTCTGTAAACTTTATTATCTGCACCTATTACACGCTCTAACCCCTTTGCGACCTCAACGAGCAAATGGTCACCCACTCTATGTCCTAAAGCATCATTGATATTCTTGAAATCATCAAGATCGATATAAATAAGCGCTCCAAGCGCCGATGTGACCTTGGCCTTTCGAATCTCATGCTGCAAGTCTTCTTCACATTTCTTACGGTTATATAATCCCGTGAGATAGTCGATGTTGGCTCGTCTTTCAATTTCCTGCTGATACTTCTTAGAATCCGTTACATCATAGATAGTAGCGAGCCTTACTTCTCTGCCGTCTACCCAATGAGTTATGGCAAATGTGATATCAAACCATTTATCACTATTCTCAGCATAATATCCTCTAAGATTCTCTACTTGTAAATCAGCATTATCTATAGCTTCCTGTATCTCTTTCGTATCTTCTTCACTGTCTAAGAGATTCCTATATCTGTCATTACAATATAATGTCTTAGTTCCGTGAATATCATTTACACATATTGCGCAACCTGCATTCTCAAGGATTGCTTCTAACGCAGTATATGAACTTGCCAAAGAATTCTTAGTAATTCTCTTAAGAAGAACTGTCTGTAATACTCTCTTAACATCCTGTAGGAATTTGAGTTCATCAACTGTCCATTTCTTAGGTGTCAAACTTAAAAACGCCACATAAAGACCGGGTCTGTCATTAACTTCTAAAGGCAGAAATACACCTGCACTTATTCCTTGAGAGACGAAGAATTCACTGAAATTGTCAGGCATTATACTGTCAGTGGAAATCGTATATGTCTTACCGTTAAAGAACGGCAACTTCTCTATCTCAGCTTCAGCAATAGCTTTACCTAGTGCCATGTCACTGATAGATGCCCACTCAGCTATGCATTCTACGGAAGTCTCATCAACGTTAGCTCTAAGTAAGACACAATCATCAATGCCTAAATACTCTCCGGCTTTATTAAATACGTTATACGCGATATCTTCAAAAGTGCTTTCAGACTCTAACATCTTAAGGATGCTTGTAAGAACTTCATTTTTAGATAATTGCTTCTCTAAATCTTTTCCGACAGACTCTGCATGTGATAAATGCATCTCAAGTCCCATAGCATAAAATTTCTCATGATAAAAATGCTTCAGCATGTATTCTGAAAAAACAACCGTCTTATCATAAGCGCTTCTTCTCGTCGTAATAAGGCAATCAGGTATCTGTTCGGAATCTGTCTCATCCTCTACGAAACCAAGCATAATACATAATCCGAAAAGATTCTTATCATTATCACATATCGCAAAACCCGTCATACGAAGGTAATCCGGCTTAATATCATGTGATATTACTGTCTCAATACATGGATCTGAGAATTTCATACATAAATCATTAACCGATTCGAGACTAACAATTTTCGATATTGCCTCTTTCTCTTCCTCAGAACCGAAATACGACGCAAAGACACCTGCATCCTTCATGATGGAAAAGCTGTACACATTACCCATTTTACATAAATTAGTCTGTAAATCATTAATCTGATGAAATGCAGTTAAGCTTATGCCTGCCTCACTTCTAGGTATTATTTTAGTATAATCATCTTCTAAATGTATCATCCCTGTAATCCCTTACTAAAAACAATTGATATTACCCTCTACAATTCAAGTGGATAAAAAGGGAGAAGTTTATAGCTTCTCCCCCAAAAAAATTTACGTCAGTTCATTACAAAATACTGACAAAAAATTAACTATCTTGCCAATGCCTGAATAATCTCTCCGACATACATTGTATGATAATCTCCGTTCTTATACCATTCATCCTTAATTGTAGGATCTATAAACTGATCCGGTGTCATTTCAGTTCTTGACATCTTCTTACAGATAAGGCTGAATGTTCCCTCATCGATAAAAGGAACGCCGTCATGATAATTAACATGGAATCTTGCACCTGCCAATTTATCTTCATCACGGCCGGATACACTTCCTAAATACTTGAGTGCGCTTCTGCTTCCCTTAGCATAATTAGTGATCGAAAAATAATCACAGGCATCAAGAAATTCATGAGTATATCTTGATTCCCTAACATAAATAATTGCAACGTATTTGCCCCATAAACTACCAAGCGAACCCCAGCTGGCTGTCATCGTATTAACTTTACCATCCTTCTCTGCAGTAATTGTATACCACTGATCTGCTATTAATGTAAACGGATTAGCCTCGTATAATTCTATAGGATATGGCTGAAAAGTGTGCATGCTTCTTCCCCCTCTTTTTATACTTTTTCAATTAAAAAATTTTCTTTTATAATTATTCTCACCCGTATCTGAATAGTATTAAATCAATTATCGCAAACTTATATTCATTATACATATATTCAACGTTAGTTTGCAAGGAAAATATACCTTTATTCTTTATTTTCAACTTCGGCAATATTGATACCGAGTTCCTCAAGCTGAACATCATCAACTGCTGCCGGAGCATCAGTCATAAGACAAGATGCATCCTTAACTTTAGGAAATGCGATTACATCCCTTATAGAATCGGCTCCGGTAAGGAGCATAATCATTCTGTCGAGTCCGTAAGCTAATCCTGCATGAGGCGGAACTCCGTAGCTAAACGCTTCAAGAAGGAAACCGAATCTGTCATATGCTTCTTCCTGTGTAAAGCCTAATGCTTCGAACATCTTAGCCTGAACATCTTCTCTGTGAATTCTTATACTTCCTCCGCCAAGCTCACATCCGTTAAGGACAATATCATATGCCTTAGCTCTGACCTTTGCCGGATCAGATATAAGATATTCTATATCCTCTTCATAAGGCATTGTAAACGGATGGTGCATTGCGACATATCTTTCCTGTTCCTCTGAATACTCAAACAATGGGAAGTCAGTAATCCAAAGGAATGCAAATTCATTCTCCGGAATCATATCTAACTGCTTAGCAAGTTCACATCTTAAGCTGCCAAGAACCTCCCATACGATTTTATTTTTGTCAGCTGCAAACAGGATAAGATCTCCCTCTTTTGCTCCCATCGCTTTAACGAGGTTATCGAGTTCTTCTTCACTCATAAATTTTGCAAAGCTTGATTTATACGATCCGTCTTCATTGACACAAAGGTATGCTAATCCCTTAGCTCCGACACCTTTAGCATATTCAACAAGCTTGTCTATCTTCTTTCTAGACATGCCGCCCTGACCGGGAACCGTAATTCCTCGAACAGAACCACCGTCCTTAACCGCATTTGCAAAAACACCGAAACCACAGTCTTTTACTATATCCGTAACGTTAACAAGCTCCATCCCGAATCTTACATCAGGCTTATCCGAACCGAATCTGTCCATTGCTTCTAGCCATGGCATTCTCTCGAAAGGAACCTTAACATCAAGACCGATTGCCTCTTTAAATACTTTAGCTAAAAGTCTTTCATTAACATCTAATACATCATCAACTTCCACAAACGAAAGCTCCATATCTATCTGCGTAAACTCAGGCTGCCTGTCTGCGCGCAAATCTTCGTCTCTGAAGCATTTTGCAATCTGAAAATATCTGTCGAATCCGGAGCACATTAGAAGCTGCTTAAATAACTGCGGCGACTGAGGAAGTGCATAAAACTCTCCCGGATGTATTCTGCTCGGAACAAGATAATCCCTTGCACCTTCAGGTGTTGATTTTTGTAAAATGGGTGTCTCTATTTCAATAAATCCTTCTTCGATAAGGAAGCTTCTTACAATATTACATACCTTACTTCTCAAGATAAGGTTCTTCTGAAGATCGGGACGTCTTAAGTCTAAATATCTGTGCTTAAGTCTAAGTTCATCCTTAGTATTAATTCCCTCTTCGATAGGAAACGGAGGTGTCTTAGCCTCTGATAAGATTTTAAGGGAGTCGGCAATAACCTCAATGTCTCCCGTTATCAAATTGTCATTGACTGCTGCCTCTCTTTTCTGAACGACACCTGTTACGGCAATAACAAATTCGCTTCTAAGCTCTCCCGCTTTATCAAAATCTTCTTTACCGACCTTTGGCTCATCAAATACTATCTGCAAAAGCCCGCTTCTGTCTCTTAAGTCGATGAATATAAGACTTCCGAGGTTACGTCTCTTTTGAACCCAACCCATTACGGTAACCTTATCTCCGATTAACTTATTCGTTACTTCCGTACATCTGTGGCTTCTGTGTAAGCCATTTAACGACTCTGCCATATTTATCCTCCTAAATTTTTTGTATAACTCTAATTAAGTTCTTATGCTTAGTTTTAATCTGCGATACTAACTATTCTTTAGCCACATCTTTTAATCTGCAAAAAATTCTTCAAATTCATCATAGCCTGCTTCTTTAAGCTGCTCTTTTTGGAATTTCTTGTTCTTATTCATCTTAACGACAAGTATGCTTTCTCCGTTCTCTCTTGCATCGGCTGCTTTTTTCATGATATCCACATATTTGTCAAAAGGCATCTTCTTATCCACAAGATATGCTTTCTTCTTATTTTCTCCCGGAATCTTAAAATCACTTTCCAAAAGCAAAAGTATTATTCTCTCAAATCCGATTGAGAATCCGCAAGCCGGAACATCAGCTCCGGTAAAGCGCTTAATCATACCGTCGTATCTTCCGCCACCACCGCAGCTTCCGCCAAATTCGGGGATTGCTATCTCAAAGATTGTACCTGTATAATAGCTCATTCCGCGAACAAGAGTAGGGTCAAATACGAGATCGAATTCTGCACTTTTTGCCGAGTCAACTGCCTGACCTATCTCTCGAAGTCCTGTTGAAACATCCTTATCCAAGACGTCACTCAACTCATTTTCGAGGTAGTCAAGAGCTGTTGAAATGTCTTTTTTATCATCCAAAATTGTGAATAAGTTGATATATGAGTTAACAACTTTCTCATCATAGCACTTTATCAACAATTCTTCTTTTACGCCGTCTATACCGATTTTGTCCATCTTATCGAGTATAATAAACACTTCATCAAGGTCTTCTTCGTTGAATCCTGATTTCAGTGCCATGGCTTTAAGAATTCTTCTTTCGTTAATTCTGATCTCAAAATTCTTAAATCCGAGTCTACCAAGTGTAGTAGTTGTAGCAAGTATCAACTCAATCTCTGCTGTATTACCTGCTTCTCCTAATATATCAATATCGCACTGTGTGAACTGTCTGTAACGCCCTCTCTGCGGTCTGTCGGCTCTCCACACATTTCCAATCTGCAAAGCCTTAAATGGCTTAGGCAGGTCATTTGCATTATTAGAATAGAATCTGCAAAGGGGAACGGTTAGGTCATATCTAAGACCGTAATCCACAACCTGCTCTTCACTCTCGGCTTCGGCAAGCTTTAATTTCTCGCCACGCTTTAAAACTTTAAAAATAAGCTTTTCATTTTCACCGCCGAGCTTACCGCTTAGGTTAGCAATATTTTCCATAACAGGAGTCTCAATTGGTGTATATCCGAAGCTTCTGTATGTATCCTTAATAACCTCGGTTACATAGTCACGAATCTCCATCTCTCTTGGCATGATATCCTTCATACCGTTAACCGGCTTCTTACTTAATCCTTTAGCCATCCTATTTCCTCCAGTTTCTTTCGTTTCCTGTCAATCATTTCATCTAATCTGTCAATATACAGTCCCGGATCTTTGACATTTTCACTGCGAGTCACACTCTTACCGTTATCAGTGACGTATTTGCTGTATGCTCCGGCACCAAGTGCAATTATAGTCTGTTTCTCTTCCATTATCAAGACATTATATAATCCCTCTTTGCCTGAAGTTGAAAAACCTATATTCTCTAAGTTGCCAGCCATATTCTTCTGTCTGTATAAATAATACGGCTTCATATCAAGAGCATTTGCAAAGCTTGTCGCTTTATCCATATGCTCCTTGGAATTTTGCAATTTATAATCGCCGTAAAGCTCTTTTTCCGTATTAAGTCTTGCACTTCTTTTAATTGCAAGAGAATGAACGGTCAGGCTGTCCGGCTTTAACTTCGCTATAGTATCGAGTGTATAAGTAAGATCATCTATATCTTCTCCGGGAAGACCCACGATAATATCCATGTTAATATTATCAAAGCCTATCTCTCTTGCAAGCTTAAAGCTTTTAATTACATCTTCGGGAGTATGGCGCCTTCCGATTAGCTCTAATGTCTTAGCGTTCATACTCTGAGGGTTTACGGATATACGGCTGATGCCGTGTTCTTTTATAATCTGTAATTTTCCTCTCGTAATGGAATCAGGACGACCCGCTTCAATATTATATTCTCTTAAATTCTTAACAGGAAGCGTATCTTCTATTATAGATAGCAGCTTCTCAAGATAATCCTCTCGTAGAGAAGTCGGTGTGCCGCCGCCAATATAAATAGTAGTCAGATTCTTATCCTGTAAGGCAGACGCTATAAATTCCATTTCACGCTTTAAAGATGCAAGATATTCTTCAATTCGCTTCTCCCATATATTATACGGATAAGAAGTAAATGAACAATATAGACATCTTGTCGGACAAAAAGGAATCCCTATATAAATACTGTAATCACTCTCAGCATCAATATCTTTAATTAATTCACGCTCTCTTTTGGCAATATCAATTGACAGATTAATCTTCTCATCACACGCTAGATAAGTATTTTTCATATACTTTCGTATATCATCCTCGCTCATTCCTTCTTCTAGCATGTTAAGAGGAATCTTAATCGGTCTTATTCCATTTAAAGTACCCCAATATAACTCTTTACCGGATACTTTATTGATACAATTATATAGAAGCCTCTTAAGACGATTCTTAGTCTCTTTCCTATCGGAGTGGTCGACTTTGATACTGTCTTCTATTACAAGCTGTAAATCATCGTCCTCTGAAGCTGTTGTCTTAGATACCTTCTCTTCTGTAATCTCAGAATCTTGAGTGTCTTTTGCATCATCTCCACTCGGCCTATACAGCTTACACTCTATCTTTGCTTCAATATAATTAATCACAATAAAATACGATACGTTATCCTTTGTTCTTTCCCGGGTAAATATAATATCTTCCTTAGGATAAAACGCCTTAACCAAAGAATAAATATCGTATTCAAAATTATCATCATTTAGCTTAATTGCTATCATACTATGTCACAATCTTAATAAATATAGGGATTGTGTATTCTCTCCTCGCCTATTGTCGTTCTTGCATCATGTCCCGTAAGTACTATTACCTTATCATCAAGCGTCATTAGTTTTTCCTTAATGCCGTTAATTAACGCCTCACTTGAGCCTCTTGGGAAATCAGTTCTTCCAACTGAATTACAAAACAGTGTATCTCCTGAAAAAAGCACATTTTCCTTCTCAATATAGTAGCATACACCACCGGGCGTGTGACCCGGAGTAGCAAGCACCTTAATATCAAAACC
>JAIKVT010000099.1 GCA_024685495.1 Lachnospiraceae bacterium | reverse complement strand
CATAATTTAGGGGCAATTATCAGGACTGCTAATATGTGTGGAGCTCACGGAGTTATTATTCCTAAAAGAAGAGCGGCGAGACTTACATCAATAGTTGCAAAGACATCTGCCGGAGCGATTAATTATACACCCGTTGCCAAGGTTACTAACATCAGTAAGACGATAGAGGAACTAAAAAAACAAGGTCTTTGGTTTGTATGCGGAGATATGAGCGGAGATGAAATGTATAATCTGGATTTAACAGGTCCGATTGGTCTTGTGATTGGTAATGAAGGTTCCGGGGTAAGCAAGGGGATTATTAAGAAATGTGATTTTGTTGCTTCCATTCCTACATTTGGAGATATCGATTCTCTCAATGCTTCGGTATCGTGTGGCGTATTAAGTTATGAAATTGTGAGACAAAGGATTAATGCAAAAGCATGAAATATTCAAAGCTAAGTGATGAAGAAATTATTAAGGCTTACAGAAACGGAGATTTAGAGGCTGTTGATTTCATGTTAAGAAAGTACACACCTCTTATATATAAATCTCATAATAACAGGTATGCCGCAGGTTGTAACAGAGATGATTTTATTCAAGAAGGATTTATAGGATTATTGTCTGCTATCAATCAATATGATGTTGAATCAGGTGCGTCGTTTTATACATTTGCTAAGACATGCATTAACAACAGTATGAATAAACTGATTCAAAAATCCCTACAGAAGAAGAATCAGATTCTTAATAACAGTGCTTCATTAGAAGAAGAACAACAACTTTCAGAAGATGTTTTAGCTGATCCCGCAAGGATAGTTCTGTCGAAGATGATTAATGAAGATACATTTGATGAAGTGGAAAATGTGCTTTCAAAAGGGGAACTTGATGTATACCGTTTGCTCAGAGAAGGATACTCTACTTCAGAGATAGCAGATATACTTGATAAGGATGTTAAATCCGTTGATAACAGTATTCAAAGAATTAAATCAAAAGCCAGAAAATTAAATTAAATTTTAGTTGATTATTTGATGTGCATGCATTATAATGTTGGTGTTTCGCACATTTTATGTATTTGGGGTGTTAAAGTGAAAAATAAAATTGAGTCAAATCGTGCTAAAATAAAGAGTGTACGATATATTCCTTCTCTTAAATCATTTAAGAAAAAAGGACAAAAAGTTGTAGATAATATTCAACAGGCTGTTCTCTTAAGTATTAACCTATGTAATTTAAAATATTTTAATGAAATATATGGAACTGATGAGGGCGATTATCTCATATCAAAAATGATAGATTATTTTATCATTAATAATGATAATTGTGTTTTTGGTACAAAGAGTTATGTCGATCATTTGCTTGTATTATGTGAGGGATATAATTATAGCAAAGAAGAGTTGATAGATTATTATGAACATTTTTCCAAGGATTTTAAGGAAGAAATTAATGCTAAATATCCCAGAGCCAGAATTAATCTGGATGTAGGAATGTACATTGTACAAAAAGATGAAGATTTCATCGTTGCACAGGATAATGCAAGATATGCAAGAAGAAGTGTAGCAGATTCCTACGAGACATCGGTAGCTTTTTATACTGAGGGGTTAAGAGAGAAGTCGCTTCGTGAGGCCAGTGTTATTCCTAACTTTCAAAAAGCAATCGAAGAACACGAGATTATTGTATTGCTGCAACCGAAATATTCTGTTGAAAAGAATAAGATAGTAGGTGCAGAAGCATTATCAAGATTTAAGGACCCTTCGGGAAATATTGTGTCTCCTGCATTATATGTTCCTATATTAGAGAAGGCTAATATTATATATCAACTTGATTATGAAGTGTTAAGACAAGTAATCAATATGCAAAAGAGATGGCAAGATGAGGGGAAAGAGCTTTTCCCGATTTCTGTTAATCTTTCAAGGATTGATTTATTAGAAGATGATATTATCGAAAATATTGACTCGCTTGTTGAAGCATCTCAGATTCCAAAGAACACTATAGAATTTGAGTTTACGGAAACTGTGCTTGTGGAGAATCTTTCCAGTGTAATTAATAAACTTAATTTACTTAAGGAAAAAGGTTATAGAATTGCAATTGATGATTTTGGCTCAGGTTACAATTCGTTATATGTATTAGGTCAGATTCCGGCTAATGTAATTAAGTTTGACAGGGGATTTGTACTTCATTCGCTTTCTAATGAAATCGGTCTTACAATTATGAAAAATCTCGTAGAGACGTTTAAAGAAATATCTTTTGAAGTTTTGTGTGAAGGCGTTGAGACAAAAGAAGAAGAAGCCAATATTGTTGCATGCGGATGTGATGTTATTCAAGGATTTTTATATGACAGACCACTCGCTGTACCGGATTTCGAAGCAAAATATGTGGCTTGCTAAAATATGAAAAAGCATTTATAATTAAAAATGTAGAGAGAAAAATAAGGTTCCGAATACCTCTAAATTGACTTTTAAGTCGCTTTAAGGTGTTTGGAACCTTTATTGATTCTGTTTATTGTGAAATAGATATTACAAATTGACTGTGAAATTGATTTTACAATTCATATTCGAAGGGCTGTCGATTCTTGTATACATAGTATGAATCAAAGCCGCAGTCTTTAAGTATCTGTCTTATCTTATCATATCCGACCGGGATTTGTTCTACCTTGTGGGCGTCGGAGCCGAGCGT
>JAIKVT010000031.1 GCA_024685495.1 Lachnospiraceae bacterium | reverse complement strand
AATACAAAAAGTTGATTCTGCAAATGCAGAAGTTTCTAAGAATAATACCAATTCCTATATCGAGAAATTAACAGCTCTTGATAAAGAATATCAAACTGCCGCACAAAATGCGACAATTAAAACTGTCTTATTCGGAGATCGCTTCCCATTCAGGTATCTTACGGATGATTACGGACTCGATTATTATGCAGCTTTCGTAGGTTGCTCTGCAGAGACTGAAGCAAGCTTTGAGACAATTACATTCTTAGCTAAGAAAACAGATGAACTTCACCTTCCTGCCGTTATGACCATAGAAGGGAATAATCATAAAATTGCGGAGACAATTGTGCAAAATACTACGACGAAAGACCAGCAAATTCTTACGATGGATTCTATGCAATCAACAACATCAAAAGATGTCCAAGGCGGTGCAAATTATCTGTCAATTATGCAAAACAATCTGTCTGTATTAAAGAATGCTATAAAGTAATAACTAACTTTAATCATTAACAAATCAGGTATAGTAATCAGGAGGCAATTTTTATGGCTTTAATCACTGCTTTGAACCTATCGCTCGGATATGAATCCCGCGAAATAATTAAAGACCTTAATTTCACCGTCAACAAAGGAGATTATCTTTGCATTGTCGGAGAAAACGGTTCGGGAAAAACCACGCTTATGAAAACTTTACTAAATCTTCAAAAGCCGCTTGGAGGTCAAATTCTAATCGGTGATGGGCTTAATAAAAATGAGATAGGATATTTGCCGCAACAAACAATCGTACAAAAAGATTTCCCGGCATCCGTTAGAGAAATTGTTCTCTCCGGATGTCAGGGGCGTTGTGGCCTAAGACCATTTTATACAAAAGCCGAAAAAGAACTTGCCGATAAGAACATGACACGTATGGGAATAATAGAAATGAAAAACAGTTGCTATCGTGAACTCTCAGGAGGACAACAGCAACGCGTTCTTTTAGCAAGAGCCTTATGTGCAACTCAAAAAGTTTTACTCCTAGACGAGCCGGTAGCCGGTCTCGATCCAAAGGTCACTTATCAAATGTATTCACTTATCGAAGAGTTAAATAATGACGGCATTACAATTATTATGATATCTCATGACATTGCATCCGCTGTTCGTTATGCCAGTCATATTCTTCATATCGGAGATACTATCTTCTTTGGCACAAAGGAAGAATATACCAAAGAAAATATCGGACAATTCTTTGAGTCAGAAAAGAAAGGCGGTGAAAAGTAATGTTTGCTACTCTTTCAATGTACTTTCAGCACTCCTTTGTTATATATGCGCTGATAGTCGGAGTCTTAATTGCACTGTGTTCCTCTCTACTTGGAGTAACACTTGTGTTAAAAAGATTTTCGTTTATAGGAGACGGTTTATCACATGTTGCCTTCGGCGCTCTCGCAATTGCTGCTGTCTTAAATCTTACTAACGATATGCTCCTCATTATACCGATTACGGTTATAAGTGCAATTTTACTTTTACGCGGTGGGCAAAATGCGAAAATAAAGGGTGATGCAGCGATTGCCATGATATCGGTTGGCTCACTGGCCTTTGGTTATTTATTAATGAATTTATTTTCTACATCATCAAACTTATCCGGAGATGTATGTACAACATTATTTGGCTCAACATCTATACTGACACTAACTCCGAAAGATGTATGGATTTGTATAATTTTATCTGCCGTAGTTATAATTGTTTTCGTCTTGTTTTATAACAAAATATTTGCAGTAACCTTTGACGAAAACTTTTCAAAAGCAACAGGAACAAATGCCAACGGTTATAATTTATTAATCGCTATAATAATTGCACTTATTATTGTCCTTGCCATGAAACTTGTAGGCTCACTTCTAATCTCGGCACTTGTTATATTCCCGGCTCTATCGGCTATGAGATTGTTTCGAAGTTTTAAGATGGTTACGATCTGTTCAGCAATCCTTTCGGTGGTATGCGCATTTTCAGGAATAATAATATCCATCCTTGCAAGTACTCCCGTAGGCTCAACAATTGTTGCCGTTGATGTCATTATCTTTATCTTATGTTACATAGTAGGTGTTCTAACTGGAGGTGTTAGAAAATGAAAAAATGGATAGGAATAATACTTGGAATTATAGTTATAATTGCCTTTGTAGTAATAATAGTTTACAGAGTTAAACTTACGTCGAATAATACGTCGTCGCCTTCGACTAATAGTACCGGTATAGAGACAAGCACCGACAATACAAATTCCGATACAAAAAACAGTACTGCAAAAAGCAGCACTGATGGTATTGATGTAGACCTTACGACTCTTTCAAGCACAATGGTTTACGGCGAAGTCTATAATATGATGATGACACCGGAAAAGTATATAGGCAAAATTATAAAAATGAAAGGTACTTTTTCTGTCTATCACGATGATTCTAAAAACAAAGATTATTTTGCCTGTATAGTTCAAGATGCTACAGCTTGTTGTTCTCAAGGTTTGGAATTTGAGACAACCGAAGAATTTACATATCCTCAGGATTTTCCGAATGCAGGTGAGCAGGTATGTGTTGTTGGCGTCTTCGATACATATAAGGAAGACAATACTAATTATGTCACATTAAGAAAAGCTCGCCTCGTAAATTAATCAGTACTCTTCTTCTTGTAGAACAATGTAACGACTGCCGTGATAACACAAAAGACTGCGAT
>JAIKVT010000030.1 GCA_024685495.1 Lachnospiraceae bacterium | reverse complement strand
TATGAGAGAAGTAGAATTTAAAATGGAAAGGGATGGCTTAATCAAGGTGGGAGACGTGCTCCCCGTTACAGAAGGAAAACTTCCTAATTCATATTACTACATCTTGGGACGAAGCTTTGCGATGTCGGGTAATTTTCCGATTACGGACAGGCTTAAATCCAAAGAAGCCAAAGTGCTTGATATTAAAGAGACGCCGAGAGGTTATTATGTGGTAGCACAGCTGGATGAATAGTAGAGTTTCCTCGAACCACCCCATTTTTAGCCGAGTTACATACGAATTCATAATTGTAGAGTTTACGACTTTTTAAGATGGTTCGATTTTACTAATGTTTTTTAATCGAAAGGGGGCAGGATTATGGAGAAGAAAGAATTAATAAGGGGCGACTACAGTAAGTATATTCATGAAGCAAGGCGCGCCGTTCCAACGCCTCACAATATTGCACGACCTGATGGAATGTGTGAATTCGGAACATTTGACAGGGAATTCGAGGCCATGGACTTTCTTAAGCTCAAAGGACCGACGGCCCTTCCTAACGCATTTAACAGATTAAAGCTTACACTTTGGGAAGCTACGGAAGTACATTTTGACAACGGTGTTTTGCTCGCAGTTGTATGCGATATGGGAATTTTCGGTAAGACACTTAACGTATTCTACGATAAGAGAACGAAGTCAACCTATTGCTGGGATACAGATCTTAAGAGTAAAGACACTAAGATTGCTCCGAATCTTATCAAAGGTTCAGAAGCATTTGCCAAGACAGATCGCAGTTTTGTAAAATACATTAATAATTTTGACAAGGGCAAGGCACACCTTAGCGGTTCGCATAAGGGAGAGTGTCTTATAACGCGTCCTAGGAAAGATAAGACAGCCGTTGCTGCGATGAAAGAGAATATGGGAACGGGAACAATCGAGTACGATTTGGAACTTACAAGATTATCAGATCCTTGCGTAGTCAGTATTCCGTTTGACAGAAAGAGACCGAGACCTCTCTATTCTCAGAAGGACTTTTTCAAAGCAGAAGGAGAACTTACAATTAACGGTGAGAAGATGGTAACTAACGAGAAGACAACGGCCATCATCGACGATCACAGAGGATTCTATCCGAGAAGAGCTCACTATGATTGGGTTACAACACTCGGCAGATATAACATAGACGGCGAAGAGATGTATCTTGGATTTAATCTTACACGTAACCAGTCTATTAACCAGGATAAATACAATGAGAACATCTTATGGCTCGAGGGCAAATCAAGCTTGCTTCCGCCGGTAACATTTACAAGAGATATACCGACATCAGAGTTCAAAGATTATCAGGAAATTCACATTCGTGATGAATATGATATGGTTAATTTGACACAAATGGTGTATAGTATAAATCCGATGATAACCCACGCCGGAGTTGTTAATATTGATTATTACATCTCGTTTGGAGAGCTTAAGGGTTACTTAAGAGACGAAACCGGCAAGAAATATACCTTGGACGGATGCGTCGGAATGGGCGAAGATAAGACATTGTTACTATAGTACCCCCATTTTATAAGACATTTTAACGAAAGTATAAGGAGGATTACACAACATGAAAGGAATTATTCTCGCAGGAGGCTCAGGTACCAGATTATATCCCCTGACCAAGGCAATATCTAAGCAGATAATGCCGATTTATGATAAGCCTATGATTTACTATCCCTTATCAACACTTATGTTAGCAGGGATTCGAGAGGTACTTATCATATCTACACCGAGAGATTTACCTGTATTTCAGGAGCTGTTAGACGATGGCAGTCAACTTGGAATGGATATTCAGTACGCAATTCAGAAGGAGCCTAACGGACTTGCTGAAGCATTTATCATAGGAGAAGAATTCATAGGAAAAGATCCCGTGGCACTCGTGCTCGGAGACAACATCTTCTATGGTCAGAGTTTCTCTAAGGTGTTAAGAGAGGCAGCTAACCGAAGCGAGACTGAAGCCGGAGCTACAATCTTCGGATATTATGTTCGTAATCCACGTGAATACGGCGTTGTTGAATTCAATCAGGAAGGAATCGCCGTATCTATAGAAGAGAAGCCCAAATATCCCAGATCTAATTATGCGGTACCGGGACTATATTTCTACGATAACGATGTTGTAGAGATAGCGAAGAATGTTGAACCCTCTGCAAGAGGTGAGCTTGAGATAACTTCTGTTAATAATGAATACCTAACGCGTGGAACTCTTCACGTTGAGACGCTCGGTCGTGGATTTGCATGGCTCGATACAGGTAATCATGAAATGCTACTTCAGGCAGCGAACTTCGTAGAGACCTTCCAGAAGAGACAGGGACTTTACGTATCGTGTATTGAAGAGATTGCATATAAGAGAGGATTTATCGACGAGGATCAACTTAGAATTCTCGCTAAGCCGCTAATGAAGACAGATTATGGTAAATACTTAATTGATGTTGCCAACGGTCTATAAGGAGGGATAACAAGATGGGCAAAATAACAGTACAGAAGAATGTTAACGGAATAGAGGGCTTACACGTAATTGAGCCTACAGCTTTCGGAGACGAGCGCGGATATTTCATGGAGACTTATAACTACAATGACTTCGCAGCAGAAGGCATTGACCATAAGTTTGTACAGGATAATCAATCCGCATCTAAGAAGGGAGTTCTTAGAGGACTTCATTTCCAACTCAACCATCCGCAAGATAAGTTGGTTAGAGTAATTAACGGAGAAGTATTTGACGTAGCAATCGATCTTAGAAACGGCTCGCCTACATTTGGCAAGCACTATGGAGTACTCCTTTCGGCGGAGAACAAGAAGCAGTTTTTCGTACCTAAAGGATTTGCTCATGGATTTTTAGTAGTTTCAGACTACGCAGAATTCTGTTATAAAGTGACGGATTTCTATCATCCTAATGATGAAGGTGGACTTATGTATAACGATCCCGATATCGGAATCGAATGGCCTTTTAGCGATGACCTTACAGAAGCTGATCTTATCTTATCTGATAAGGACAAGGTTAATCAGTCATTTAAAGACTATTGCGCCGGTAAAGGAATGAAATTAGACTAATGTTACCTATTCATTAGTGGGTAAGACCGTCCGAAATATGATAGGAAGGGTGTTTTACAAATTTTGAACCCACGAGGAAATGATTATGAAGAGGAACAAAGGAAAAAACATTAATAAAGCACTATCGTTAGTGTTATCCTTATCGCTTGTATGCAGTATGTTTACAGGCTTTAGTCTCAGTGCTTTTGCAGCAGAAGATGATATGGCTGCAAAGTATAAAGGAGACTATAAGGCACCTGTTGTTATTGAGGAAGACATAACGCAGGAAGAATTTAACGATGACCTTACGGAGGAGTCGCTTAATGATATAGTTAATTCGTTTAAGGCGACAGATTCTTATTGGTCACAGTTTTCTGAGCCATATTATAACTATGTTGATGGTATGACAGACGCTCAGAAGGAATTATATAATAAGCTTTATGCCGTTTTATATGAGTTAATTGACGGCGGAAGTGATTTGACTGAGTATAACAAAAAGCATGAACAGTATCTGACACTTGCCGTAACTCAGAGCGGAGTATCTAAGCAGGAAGCTCAGTCTGTTGCATATGTTATGTTATATGAACATCCTGAATTGTATTATCTTGAGACACTCATTAAGGTAAGCTCGACAGATGAAGGTGATATTTCCGTTCAGCTTGGAGTTTATCCCGATTTTAAGGATGCATCAGAGCGTGAGAGTGCATCTGCTACAATAAGAAGCAGTATGGATTCGTACCTTTCACAGATTAGCGCTGATACTGATTATGATAAAGAGAAGCAGATTCATGATTTAATATGTGACAATGTAAGATATACTTCAGGCGCTTCATACAATCAGACTATGGCATCTGTATTTTTAGAGGGCAAGTCAGTATGCGCCGGATATTCGGAAGCATTTGCGGCACTTTGTAACGCATGTGGCATCTCAGCTATGTCCGTGACAAGTGCAGAGCACGAGTGGAGCCAGGTGTATTTAGACGGCTATTGGTA
>JAIKVT010000010.1 GCA_024685495.1 Lachnospiraceae bacterium | reverse complement strand
ACTAAAATTTTATCGCAGGATGCTGTAACAGCAATATGTAATATGCATATGGGAGATGCATCTGCAACTGCATGGGGCTGCGATCTTAGCCATGAATATGTAAGCATTAATGCAGATTACAGATCTTAACAAAAGATTATGAAAGGAATGGACTAATGAACGATAAGAATATGCAACAGGTATTGGAAAAAGCCGAGGTGTTAGTAGAGGCACTTCCATACATACAGAGGTTCAATCGTAAGATTATCGTGGTAAAATACGGTGGCAGTGCTATGATTGATGAAGAACTTAAACAACATGTTATTCAGGATGTAACACTTCTAAAACTTGTTGGATTTAAACCTATTATCGTTCATGGCGGCGGTAAAGATATAAGTAAATGGGTTGAGAAGAGTGGCGAGACACCTGAATTTGTTAACGGTCTTAGAAAGACTGATGCCAATACAATGGAAATCGCAGAGATGGTTCTTAACAGAGTAAATAAATCTCTTGTATCACTTGTGCAGGAGCTTGGAGTTAACGCTATAGGTATAAGCGGTAAGGACGGTAATCTTCTTACCGTCGAGAAGAAATTGTCGGACGGTGAAGATATAGGATACGTTGGTGAAATTACTGAGGTTAATCCTAAGATTTTATTTGATTTGCTTGAGAAGGATTTTCTTCCTATTGTATGTCCTATCGGTCTTGATAAGAATTTTGAGACTTATAATATCAATGCAGATGATGCGGCATGTGCGATTGCTAAAGCAGTTTCCGCTGAGAAACTTGCATTTCTTACAGACACGGCCGGTGTGTGTAAGGATCCTGATGATGAAGATTCTCTTATCTCAGAACTTACAACCAGCGAAGCACAATCATTAATAGATGACGGCACTATTTCAGGAGGCATGATTCCTAAGATGCTAAGTTGCATGGATGCTATTGACAAGGGCGTTCAAAGGGTGCATATTTTAGATGGAAGAGTGTCACATTGCCTCCTCCTCGAAATCTTCACTAATAAAGGAATCGGTACCGCCATTCTAAACGACGACGGCAACAGATATTATGCGGGTTAAGCGATTTTCAACCAAATCGTAACTTGGTTTCGTTATATATTATGTATGTCTAATCATCAAGTCCGGTTAAGCGATTTTCTGTATGAGCGTACCGGAACTTGATGATTAGACAATAGATACCATATAAAGAAAGGAAATAACTATGAATTCAAAAGAAATAATGGACCTAACAGAAGACAACTGTTTCCACGTATATAATCGTTTCAACGTCGTATTCGACAAAGGCGACGGCGTTACACTTTATGATGTAGAAGGCAAAGAGTATCTTGACTTCGCATCGGGAATAGGCGTTATGGCACTTGGCTATAACAATAAAGAATTTAATGATGCCATTAAGGCGCAGGTCGATAAATTGTATCACACTTCGAATCTGTATTATCATCCCGCTCTTGCAGATGCTGCAAAGAAGCTTTGCGAGATAAGCGGTATGGACAAGGTGTTCTTTACCAATTCCGGAGCGGAAGCTGTGGAAGGTGCGATTAAGACAGCTAAGAAATATGCATACAACAAATACGATAGGAGTGGTTACGGCATTATTGCAATGGATAACTCATTTCACGGAAGAACCGTAGGAGCGTTGTCTGTAACGGGAACTGAGGCTTATCGTAAAGCATTTCTTCCTCTTATGGATAAAGTTACTTTTGCAACTTACAACGATTATGATTCCGTTGAAGCAGCTATCGATGCCGATATTTGTGCAATTATACTTGAGCCTGTTCAGGGCGAGGGCGGTGTGATGCCCGCTGATAAAGAGTTTTTGCAAAAGATTCGGAAAGTTTGTGATGAGAGAGATATAATTTTAATATTTGACGAGATTCAGTGCGGAATGGGAAGGACAGGTTCTGTCTATGCTTATCAGGATTATGATGTTAAGCCTGACATTTTGCTGACTGCCAAAGCGCTTGGCGGCGGTCTTCCTATCGGAGCTTTTCTTGTGACGGATAAGGTTGCATCTTCAAGCCTCGTGCCCGGAGATCACGGTACAACTTACGGCGGCAATCCGCTTTGTACGGCTGCGGTTAAGGCATCAATCGACCTTATGCTTAAGAACGATCTTGTGGGAAATGTTAATTCACTTGCGCCATATCTTGAATCTAAGTTAGATGAAGTGGTTGATTCTTGTAAATGTGCTATTGGACACAGGGGTAAAGGTTTTATGCAAGGTATCGTATTAGACGACAGTATTAAGGCGTCTGATGTAGTTAAGACATGTCTTGACAAGGGACTTGTAGTCTTATCTGCAGGTGGAAATGTGCTTAGGTTGCTTCCACCCCTTGTTATTTCGAAAGAAGATATTGATAAGGCAATTGAGATTATAAAATACTCCTTAAATGTTACATAATATTTTCTTAACATTTTCTTAACAATTTGAACAACCTTAAATTGACTTTGACCGTGCTATTTGTTAATATATACAAAGTTGTTTTGTATTATAATAGGGTGCGATGAACATAGAGGTTTGTCGTACCGTAATACTCGTAGGCGTAGCGTAGTTGGATAACGCATCGGACTCCGACTCCGAAGACCGCTGGTTCGAATCCAGTCGTCTACATCGTCGAATCTGAGTTGGTAAATAAGAAATAAAGTTTTTTGGAGGCATATATATATGAATTTTAAGAATGGATGGCATAAGTGCACAGAGTTTGTAGTTGAGCAATGGAGATACTTTGTGGCCGGAATAGTATTTCTTATAATACTTTTCCTCTTAGCTTTTGTTATAAGTAAGCAGACTACGGCAGATGAGAATATATCCGGTGTATATCAGGATTTTCAGGTAGACGCCAATGTTGAGCTTAATTCGCTAATTGTAAATTATTACAATACTTATGCGGCCGGAGATACTAATGCACTTTCAGCATATGCATCACCAATAAGTGATTCGGAAGCTAGTTATATCAAGTTCCTTAGCCAGTATATTGAAGCATTTAATGTGGTAAATGTGTATTCAAAGCCGGGTCTTGATGATGGTTCGTACCTCGTATCTGTTCATGTAAAGGAAAAATTTGTGGGTGTTAACACTCCTGCTCCGGGACTTGAGTTCTTCTATGTAAGAACTAATGAGAACGGTATGCTTTACATTGATAACTCATACGGTACATACAACCAGAAAGAAAATGAGATAACTGTTGATCCTAAGATTCAGGAAGTTATTGAGATATACAATCAGAGAAACGATGTAATGAAGTTAAAGCAGAAGGTTGAGGATGAGCTTAATGAAGCATTAGCAGCGGATCCTGAACTTAATAAGTTCGTTACAGAGACAATCAGAGGAAAGATTGGTGAGTGGAAAGCTCAATACAAAGCACAAAAAGATCAACAACAGGCCATAAATGATGCTAAGGCTAAGGAGGCGGCTGATGCAGCGGCTAAGGCACAGCAAGATGCACAGGCGGCAGCACAGGCAGCGGCTCAGGCAGCTGAAGAAGAGAAGAATGCATCAACGGTTGTAATTACAACTAAGGTTAATGTAAGAGACGGAGCTTCTGAAGCAAGTAATGTTGTAGGTACTTTAGACGGCGGTACACAGGTTGTTAAGTATAGTGAAGAGAACGGATTTACGAAGATTAACTGGAACGGTGGAAGAGCCTATGTTAAGAGTGACTTCATTGCAGCTGTTGATCAGCCTGCGGCAGCGGCAGCACCTGCACCGGCAGCGGCAGCACCGGCTAATACAACAGTAACTTTATCCGGAACAGTTAACGTACGTCAGAGTAAAGATGAGACTTCTGAGCGTGTTGCAGTAGGTATGCCGGGTGATACTGTTACGGTACTCGAGAATTCCGGTGACGGATGGTCAAGAGTTTCTGTTAAGGGTATCGAAGGTTACATGAAGACAGAGTTTATTAATTAATATTGTTTAATCAGAATATTTACTGGTTAGAATAATTATTAATCATAATATTTGTTAATTAAAATATTTTGCAGTAAGGAAGGGCAGTAGTTGCCTTTCCTTGCTTTTATATGGAGGAAATATTATTAGGCTTAATAAATACCTTTCAGCAAAGGGAGTATGTTCCAGAAGAGAAGCAGACAGATTAATTGATAGTGGTAAGGTTACCGTTAACGGTGAAATTGCGACTTTAGGATGTCAGGTTGAAGAGGATGATGATGTCCGATTGAACGGACAGAGAATAACAGGTGATGTAGAACCTGTTGTATTGGCATTTAATAAGCCTGTTGGAATTGTATGTACTTCTGAAAAAAGAGAGAAGGATAATATTATAGATTATATAAATTATCCAACCCGAATATATCCTGTTGGTCGTCTGGATAAAGATTCGAGCGGACTTATACTTCTTACTAATCGTGGTGAATTGGTTAACGGAATTTTGAAAGCACGTAATTACCATGAGAAAGAATATATTGTTACGCTTGATCGAGCGTATTCTAAAGAGTTTCTTGCCAATATGCGACATGGCATATATCTGAGTGAATTGGGCGTCAAGACCAGAGAATCTATAATCAAGACTATAGACGACAAGACATTTTCCATAATATTAACACAAGGACTTAACAGACAAATAAGACGTATGTGTAAGGAATTAGGCTACAGAGTAGTCAAGCTTAAGAGGATACGTGTTATGAATATAAAGCTTGGTAATTTGCCAAAGGGCGAATATCGTGAAGTTAAGGGAGAAGAGTTAGATAAATTAATTAGTATGTTGGGTGAGTAGTATGAATGCAAGAGAAGAAATAGACAAGCTTAGAGAACAAATTGAGTATCACAGTCATCGTTATTATGATATGGATGAACCTGAGATTTCCGATAATGAATACGATACTTTGATGAACAGACTAAAGGAGCTTGAGAAAGCTAATCCTGAACTTATCACAAAGGATTCACCGACTCAAAAGGTTGGTGGGCAGGCAAAAAGAGAAGCCGGAGCACTAGTAAAGCATAATGTGCCTATGTTAAGTCTTCGAGATGTCTTTTCTAAGGAAGAAGTCATGTCTTTTGTGGAAGATATGCAAAATGCTTTTGCTAATCCGGAATTTGTGGTAGAATACAAAATAGATGGACTGTCAATGTCCCTTCGATATGAAAATGGCAAGCTGGTAATGGCCGAGACTCGCGGAGACGGAATTGAGTACGGTGAAGACGTTACAGCAAATGCTCTGATGATTGATGATGTTGTTCCGACACTTAAAGATCCCTTTGAATATTTTGAGATAAGAGGCGAAGTTTACATGACTAATGAAAGCTTCGATAACGTCAATAAAAAGCAGGAACTTTTAGGTAAGAAGACATTTGCAAATCCAAGAAATTGCGCAGCGGGTTCGCTACGACAGTTAGATTCGAAGATTGTAAAAGAACGTAATTTGTCGCTTTTTATTTTTAATTTGCAAC
The DNA here is from genome assembly GCA_024685495.1 of Lachnospiraceae bacterium. Lineage (GTDB taxonomy): Bacteria > Bacillota > Clostridia > Lachnospirales > Lachnospiraceae > RUG191. The sequence continues at coordinate 5,170 of JAIKVT010000010.1, read as the reverse complement.
AGGCAAGGGGAAGAGACTTCCCTACACATACTTCCTGTTATGAATATATGAAATCACAAGGGATTAAAGTGATTGACAATTACAAGGTATGTAAGACTGCTGAAGATGTATGGCAGGCAATTTGTGATATAGGTGATAAGCGCGGAGAATTAGGATACGACATTGATGGAGCAGTCGTAAAGCTTAACAGCTATGAAGAAAGAAGAATTGCAGGTACGACATCTAAGGTTCCAAAGTGGGCAGTTGCATATAAATATCCACCGGAAGAAAAGGAGACTGTTCTTACGGATGTAGAGCTTACAGTCGGAAGAACCGGTAGAATTAATCCAACGGCGATATTTAATCCGATAAGATTATGCGGCACAACGGTAAGTCGTGCTACGATGCATAATCAGGATTTTATAGATGATCTCGATATTGGTATCGGTGATACTATTGTTGTATATAAATCAGGAGAAATAATTCCCAAGATTAAAAATGTCGTAAGGTCAAAGCGTCCAAGTACGACTACAACATATAAGATACCCGATGTATGCCCCGTATGTGGTGCTAAGACATTAAGGGATAAAGATTCGGCTAATATAGTATGTACTTCACCTACATGTCCCGCACAGCTCGAGAATCATATAATTAACTTTGTGGGTCGTGATGCAATGGACATCAAAGGCTTTGGCTCAACTTATATTATTGATCTTGTAAGAGAAGGATATATCAAAGATATAGCTGATATATATACGCTTTACAGATATAGGGATGAACTTGTTGATAAAGGAATTATCGGTAAAGAAGGAAATACCGACAAGCTTCTTAAGGTTATAGATAACAGTAAGTCTAATGGCGCCGTTATGCTACTTACAGGCCTTGGAATTCCCAATATCGGTAAAGGTGCCGCTAAGAATCTTATTAAGCATTTTGGAAGTATCGATAGTTTAATGAATGCCGATAAAGAGGCTATTACGAAAGTAGATGATATCGGTGATATAAGTGCTGAGAGTATATACGAATATTTTCATAATGAGAAGAATGTTGACATTATTATGCGCCTAAAGGAGTATGGAGTTAACATGCAAGGGCAAATTGAGAATTCTTCCGATGCCCTTTTAGGAAAGACATTTGTTATAACGGGTACACTTCCTACGATGGGACGAAAGGAAGCGGCAGCACTTATAGAAAGTAACGGTGGAAAATGTTCTTCAAGTGTATCTAAGAAGACTGATTATCTTGTAGCCGGAGAAAATGCCGGAAGCAAATTAAAAAAGGCTCAGGATTTGGGCGTCGAAGTTATATCAGAAGACATGCTGGTTAATATGATAAAGTAAGATTGTTTAATTATTGCATAAATCAATTAATACATAATTATATTTACTAAAAAATGATAAGAGGAAAATAATATGCCTATTAAAACGCAAGCCGATTTGCCGGCTAATGCGATATTAGAACACGAGAATATATTTGTAATTGATGAGAATCGTGCATCGCATCAGGATATAAGACCAATTAAAATCGGTATACTTAATCTTATGCCGTTAAAGGAGGATACGGAACTTCAATTATTACGTTCCCTTTCTAATACGCCGCTTCAGGTGGATATAACATTTCTTATGGTAACAAGCCATGAAGCAAAGCATACGTCTAAAAGTCATCTCAATGCTTTTTATCAATCGTATGAAGATATTAAGGAAGACAACCTTGACGGTTTAATTATAACCGGAGCACCACTTGAAACTAATGTATATGAAGATGTGGATTATTGGCCTGAATTATGTAACATAATGGAGTGGTCTAAGACGCATGTTACATCAACAATCCATCTGTGTTGGGGTGCTCAGGCCGGGTTATACTATCACTATGGAATTGATAAACATCTTATGAATAAAAAAGTATTCGGAGTATATAAGCATCATGTAAGGAATCGTAAAGTTCCTTTGGTTAGAGGTTTTGATGATATATTCTGTGCACCTCATTCCCGTCATGCGGAGGTTGCAATAGAAGATGTAAGCGATAACGAAGAACTTATAATTCTTGCGGATTCCGATGAAGCGGGCGTATATCTTTGTATGTCAGCTGACGGTCATCAGATTTTTGTGATGGGTCATCCCGAATATGACAGATATACTTTGGATAATGAATATAAGAGAGATCTTGGTAAAGGATTGGAAATTGAGATGCCGGTTAATTATTATCCGAATGATGATATTAATGCAAAGCCTCTTTTGCAATGGAGATCACATGCTAATGCGCTTTATAGCAATTGGCTAAACTATTACGTATATCAGCAGACACCATATGAATTTATTGATGCTAACAGGTTTATTAAGAAATAAAAGGTTTATTAAGAAATAACAGGAGATAATATGAGAGAAAAACTTGAAAGCTTATCTTTAGCCGTTTTAAAAGAGCTGGCAAAGGAAAAAAAGATTAAAAGATCTTCTTCGATGAAGAAACAAGAATTAGTAGAAGCACTTCTTCTTGCGAGTACCGAAGAAGATGAGGCAGCTACTGTATCCTCTAAAAAAGAGAAATCAGAAGAAAAATCTGATAAAACAGATAAAGCTAAGAAAACAGCAGGAAGTAAAAAAGCAGATGATGCCGAAAAGACAGAAAAGGCCAAAAAGACAGAGAAATCTGAAAAGCCGGTAAAGTCGGAAAAACCGGAAAAGACGGATAAATCGGAAAAGCATGAAAAACATGATAAAAGAAAGAACAAAAAGGCTGACGAAGAGGAAGGTAAATCTGCAGAAGGCAGTGAAGAAGCTGTAGAGACAGAACCTTTTAAACCTGTAGACGGAATACTTGAAGTTTTAACTGACGGTTATGGATTTGTAAGATGTGAGAATTATCTTCCGGGAAGTGACGATGTGTATGTTTCACCTGCACAGATAAGAAAGCTCAATCTTAAGACAGGTGATATAATTAAAGGAACGACTAAGCGCAATAATGCCAATGATAAGTTTGGTGCGCTGCAGATGATAGAATCGGTTAACGGATATAGTGTGGAAGATGCCATACGTCGTCCGAGTTTTGAGAATCTAACTCCTATATTCCCCGATAAGAGAATTCACTTAGAAAGAGCTAACAGTTCCGTTGCCATGAGAATTGTGGATTTAATATCTCCTATAGGTAAGGGACAAAGGGGTATGATAGTATCTCAGCCTAAAGCCGGTAAGACGACTCTTTTAAAAGAAATTGCGAAATCCGTTAAAGAATCAAACCCTGATATGCATATAATTATTTTATTAATTGATGAGCGTCCTGAGGAAGTTACTGATATTAAGGAAGCGATTCAGGGAAAGAATGCTGAAGTTATATATTCTACATTTGACGAATTGCCTGAACATCATAAAAGAGTATCGGAAATGGTTATTGAGCGTGCAAAACGCTTAGTTGAGCATAAGCAGGATGTAATGATACTTCTTGATTCCATTACACGTCTGTCAAGAGCTTATAACTTAACTGTTCCGCCAAGTGGAAGAACATTATCAGGCGGTTTGGACCCCGCAGCACTTCATATGCCTAAGAGATTCTTTGGTGCCGCAAGAAATATGAGAGAAGGCGGTTCACTTACAATCCTTGCAACAGCACTTGTAGAGACGGGAAGTAAGATGGATGATGTTGTGTTCGAGGAATTTAAGGGTACCGGTAATATGGAACTCGTATTAGACCGTAAATTATCAGAAAAGCGAGTATTCCCTGCAATTGATATTGCCAAATCAGGTACCAGAAGAGAAGATAAATTATTAACTGATGATGAATTAAGAGCCGTTGATATTATGCGTAAAGGCATGAACGGAATGAGAAGCGATGAAGCGGTTGAGAATATTCTCAATCTGTTTGCCAGAACAAAGTCTAATGCAGATGTAGTAGCACAGGTAGGAAAAAGAAGAATGCTATAATTTTATGTATTTTTCCTTGCATTATATAATCTTTCATGATATAGTTAATAGGCTGTTTATTGGGATGTAAATGGTAATTTTAAATCATCGTTATGTTTATGGTCGGAAACCATAGAATAGAGAGGTGAAAGAAATGAAAAAAGGAATCCATCCGGATTATTACCAAGCTACAGTAACATGTAACTGCGGTAACACATTTGTAACAGGATCTACAAAAGAAAATATTCACGTGGAAATTTGCTCTAAGTGTCATCCGTTCTATACAGGACAACAGAAGGCAACACAGGCACGTGGACGTATTGATAAGTTTAATAAGAAATACGGCATCAAACAGTAGAGAGATTTTGTTGGTAGGGTTGAGGTTTCCTCAACCTTATCTTTTTATGCAATAAGTGATTGGGAGTGATGAACATGAAATACTCCGGAATCGGCGGACAAGCTGTTATGGAAGGCGTTATGATGAGAAACGGCAAAGATTATGCAGTTTCTGTCAGAACACCTGATGGCGATATTAAGATTAATAAAGATAAAGTTAAGCATGATAGGACAACTGTTAATAAAATTCCTATCATAAGGGGCGTCGTGTCCTTCGTTGATTCACTGGTACTTGGTATATCAACCTTGATGATATCGGCCGCTTATTATGATGACGAGGAATCTGAGGATAAATCAAAGAAAGATAAAGAGCCGGATACGAAGCTTACACAAGTTGAAGAAGTATCTGATACAGAAGATAAGAAAGATGATGAACCCAAGGAAGGTCTTAACAAAGGTGAGATAGCTATCACAATTACGGTATCAGCGGTAATTGCAATAGCGGTTTTTTTGGTGTTGCCATATGGTCTGTCAAAGCTTCTTACTAATTGGATTGGTAATGACTATCTTTTGGCATTAATCGAAGGTGTAGTTCGTATATTGATATTTATAGGATATGTGGCGTTAATCTCACGCATGGAAGATATTAAGCGCGTCTTTATGTATCATGGTGCCGAACATAAATGCATCAATTGTATTGAACATGGATTAGATCTTAATGTCGACAACGTAAGAGAGAGTTCCAGATTTCACAAAAGATGCGGAACGAGTTTTCTTGTTATTGTTTTAATCATAAGTATACTTGTATTTATGTTCATAAGGTTTGATAATAATTTAATCCAACTTCTGATGAGACTGGCGTTAGTTCCCGTTATCGCAGGTATTTCGTATGAATTTTTACGACTTGCGGGAAGGAAGGACAGTAAGATTGTAAATGTGCTTAGTAAGCCGGGTCTTTGGGT
>JAIKVT010000002.1 GCA_024685495.1 Lachnospiraceae bacterium | reverse complement strand
TCGAAGACAACTCTCTTCATTGCTTTGTAAGGTCCTTCTGAGAGTCCGAAGAAGAATTGCTCCTTTTGCTTGTTGTCTATAAGACGTACGGGCTTGACCTGGTTAGCAGAGATACCGCCGGCAACCTGTACATCCTTAAATAAGTGGAAGGATGAAGGCTCAAGGTATATAATTTGAGGACCGCCTAAAGTATTTTGCTCACGGTATTTATTGTATGAACGATTTGCTTTCTTGAATAAATCGTCTGCAACGGATGCGAGATGTGGCTGTACACCCTTGCCCATGTCAATGTCAGGCTCAATGAGTAGAATATATCTTCCCGGAGCCGTTGAATAATCGGTGTATAATGCATATTCCGTAGAATGTGTATTGTCAGCTTTATTAAGACCTTTTATAACAAATTCGAGATCTTCCGTTGATACATGTTCACCAACCATATTAACCATCTGGTTAAGTCTGAAGGCAATATGTCCCTGAGGAGTCTTGTCAACAATCTTATCGATGTGGAATACATCATACATTCTGTATCTGTAAAATCCTGACATATTAGAGATTATTATCTCATAATCTTTACCGACTTCGAGTTCATCCATCAGATAGATTTTACCGTCGTCTTCATCTATAGATCTGAATTCAAAGAATATATCATCTAATAGCGGAGAATATGTTGGGTCATCGCATTCACGTGCAATTGCAAACATTGATTCTGAAGCAACATAACATAAGTGATGAAACGGAATATCACCTGATAATATTTGAATCTTTTTGGTATATTCAGCGAAGAAGCTTCCGCCGATACTGCAATACATTGCAAGGTTAGGCCATATTCTCGGAATGATTGTAGAGTTAAATCCTTTTTCGAATTCTGCCTGCAATTCATTAGCTCTTTCAGGGTTGGCATACAGATACTTTTCTAATTTTTCTCTTAACTCATCAGAGATGGCAAGGTTAGGATCTAATGTGCCGTTTCTTATATCATCAACGAGGCCGGACCAGTTTGTCTCAATTGTATGAATGAATTCATATGTTACAGATGAGAACGTCGAATAGATACAAGATAAATCTCTATGCTGTAATGCAAATAATGCTTTTATATAAGTTGCATCAGCAGAGTGCTCCTGCAGATATTGCAAAGGTTCGGGACTTGTATTAATTGATAAGAAATCATCTCTGAAATTATATCCAATCTGTGCTGATATGGAACCGATTGTAGTGTTATCGTCTATATAATCCCAATAGAAATCAGGAAGGAAACAGATAGGTCCGATTTCTTTTCCCTGGTTTTCAATCTGCTCATTCAATCTTGCGAAAATAATTTCTGCAGCATATGAAGAGACAAGATTAATATTTTTAATTGAGATAGGAATTCTCTTAGGCACACCTGTACTTCCCGAACTTGATGCATAGTGAACTATAGGATAGCAGCTTATAAGATCTGTTTCCTTATTATCAATCATTCTGTCGATGTAAGGAAGATAGTCATCGTAGTCTGTAAGGGGAACTTCTCTTACATAATCTTCATATGATTTGATGTTGGCAAAATTATGTTTTTTTCCGAATTCAGTATCTTTATTCTCTGACAAAAGTCTCATCAGAAAATCGAATTGTGATTCTCTTGGACGAGACATTAATTCTTCGTGTTTCTTTACAAATTTTTTCCCCGACTCACATATTCTTTTGAAAGCTTTTGGATTAAACGTTTGCTTCATGATTCCTCCTTCTATTAATTAATGCGTAGACAATATAAACAACAAGTCCTGCGACTAATGTACCTGCACATAATATATAAGCACCGTGATATCCAAGTGCGTCAGCAACTGCACCACCGGCGATATTACCTATTCCATTTCCAAGATCCAAACCTATATAATAGGTGCCAATAGCAACTCCCTGTCTTGCTTTCTCGACAGAAGTAACTGTTGCCGATTGTAGTGAAGGTTGTCCCGCACCCTGACCAAAGGCCATAAGTAAAGCGGCAACTATCATAAGAGCAAGTGATCCTGCAAATGATATAATGCTTGAAGCTATCGCCGTACAGATAAATGCCGGTATAAGAACTGATGACAATCCGAATTTATCCTGCATTTTGCCGGAAATGGGTTTTAATACCATCATTGCAATTGCAAAAACCGTAAAGTAGGCACTGATGCCGACTATGTGTCTGCTCTCTGCCGTCAATGTGATAAATGAATTGATAAAACCGTTACTGAATGCAAACGGGATAACAAGTACGGCAAGGATAATAGCTTTCTTTTCGATAAAGCTTGATGGTGAAAGTTTAACTTTTTCTTTAACCTTAACTGTTGTAATTTTAGGAATCTTAACAAATAAAATCCATATAACAATTACAATACTTAATCCGCCCATTATATAGAATAAAATTCTGGCGCCGAACATATTGTTAAGGAGTAATCCTACAGGAGGTCCGATTGCGGCGGAAAGTGCAATTCCCAAACCAAAGTATCCGACTCCTTCGGCGGTCCTATCTTCCGGTATACAGTCTGTTCCACAACTGAAAAGAGTAGTTGAACTGAATGCAAAGGCGGCTCCGTAAATTAATCTGAACACCAATAATACCCAAATATTAGAGGTGACCGAAAGAGCGGCAGTAGCAAGTCCGCATACTGTTATGGATATAATTAGGACTTTCTTTCTGTCGAAATTGTCAATGCAAAAGCCTGTTACAGGTCTTGCAAGAAGTGATGCGATAGCAAAACCGCCTGATAAAACGCCTGCCTGTGATAAGTCATATCCGAGTGATACGGAATATTTGGGAATTACCGGAAATGTAAAATATAATAATGCGAAGTTAAGAGTTTGTAGAAAAATAAAAGTGATATATTTTGAATTCCAGAGTTTTGTAGGTTTTTCCATTTTGATCTCCTTGTGAAAACAATACAAAAGAGATTATATCATATTAAATATAGGAAAAAAAACGGAAATGGATTTTTTATTACACATTTTTATGTGTTTAATATATAATGTAACTTAAGCATGGTGTGTTTTGTAAGCGCATAGCAATCGATGTATGTTTTGATTAAACATTTAACAGACAGAATAAACCCCATCATCAAAAAGGAGGAGCGTATTGGCTAATGATAATAAGCTGTCCATAGCATTTACGGGAGATATAGCATTTGATAAATATATGCAAGGTAAATGGGATGATGAGAAGTTGTTGTCGCAGGAAATTTTGTCGTTTCTTCATGATAGCGATCATGTAATTCCTAATGTTGAAGGTCCTGTTTCAGAATATGAAGAAAGTGGCGACGGCTCAGGTTTATCGCAGATGGTTCATGCTATTAATCCTAAGGCAGTCAAGGTCTTTAATTATATGCACTCGGACGTGTGGAACATATGCAACAATCATATGATGGACATCGGAGAAAAAGGCTTATATGATACTTTGGAAAATGCTAAAAAAGCCGGTGTAAAAACTATAGGAGCCGGCAAAGATATTAATGAAGCAGCCAAGCCGGTTTATTTCGATGAGGCCGGCGGCATCGGAATATTTGCTGTCGGATATAGAGGCGTCAAATACGGCTGCAAAGGAGCAGCAGAGAATAAACCGGGATGCCTTAATTGGAACGAGACTGAAATAATTAAGAAGAATATAGAGACTATCAAGAAAAAATGCAGATGGTGCATTATTGTAAGTCACGGAGGAGAGGAGTTTACATCGATTCCTTCACCTTATACAAGAGACAGGTACCTTTCATTTCTTGAGATGGGAGCAGATATAATAGTGGGACACCATCCGCACGTTCCTATGAATTATGAGCTGTTTCCGAATAAAGCCATATTCTATTCGCTTGGTAATTTCATATTTGATACTGATTATCAAAGAGCAATGCAAAATACCAATATAGGTGTAATCATAAAGCTGCATCTTACGAAAGAGGATTTTTCATTCGATGCAATGGGAATTAAAATCAACAGAGAAGTTGACAGAGTTGAGAAGAGTGAACTGCCCGATATATTCTGCGATGTTGATGCAAAGCAGTATGAACTTTTAGCACCGCTTGAGGCTAAGATGTTTCTTGCCATAACCAAGAGGCAATATACATACATATGGCCTGATAAATATAAAGATTTTACAAAAGAGCAGTGGAAGGAAGATTTCTTAGATCCTAATAGAATAGAGAGAGTTGAGGGCGAAGCTCTTGATTACATCTATTTATATGATTTAGCACTTAAGGAAAAAGAAGGGGCGTGGAAAGAGAGCACCCTTGATAAAGTAAAAGAATATATGATTAGACAGATGTAATTATAAAGATATAAAGGAGAGTGTAATGAAGATTAACAAACAAAGAGATGGAGAGAAATTGACAATTGCATTGGAAGGTCGTCTTGATACGGTAACGGCAAAAGACTTAGCGGACGATGTAAAGGATTCTCTTAACGGAATTACCGATCTCACATTTGATTTGGCAGAGTTATCATACGTATCATCTGCGGGACTTCGTGTTCTTTTAATGGCACAAAAAACCATGGCAGATCAGGGACATATGAGAGTTATAAATGTTACGGAGCCTATCGAACAAATATTAGAGGTGACAGGATTTACTACATTAATAAATATAGAATAGACTGAAAAAAGATTTTTCGCCGATTGCGAAGGGAAAGTATTTGATGGAAGGCAAAAAAAAGGTCCTGGGTGAGAAAAAAAATATCATATTATCCGTACTGAGTAAGCTGGGCTTTATAATACTGGTTGTTTTATGCATTTTGAGTGTTTTTTCGTTAAGATACGTTTTTGAATCGACTTATAAGACTCCAATGTGTTCCTTTAATGTCGGAATGGGACTGATGGGACTGCTTATATGTACAGAGCTTTATTACAGTTGCATGAAAGATAGGGATTTGGATAAGTCCTCATCAACCAAACCTTTCGTGCTGGTAATATTCTTACTCGGAGCTTCATTTGCGCTGCTGGAGTTTTTTTGGGCAACACAGGGTTATCCGCAATTTAACGATTTAAAATATGTACTGGGTACGCTTAACAACGGTATAGAATTGTTCCTTGTCTACAGCTTTTGGGATTATGTGAGGAAGCTTCTTCGAATTAAAGGGGAGCTGGAACGTCTGGCAGATATTATTTTAAAAGTATTGCTGGTTCCGTCCCTAATTTATGTTGCTGCAGGCATGCGGTTTCATCATATATTTACATTGGATGCAGAAGGATATTATATAAGAAGTGATGAAGTGGTTTATAGTGATTATTACCTTCTTCTTGTAACTGCCATTATAATTGTGATGCTTATCATGAAAAAGGAAGTGTTCAATAAGAAGGGGATAGTAATAATTTTTATCCTGATTCCGATGGTCAACTATGCTTTAATAGATGATACATTTATTGCGGCACAATCCGGCGCTATATTAGTCGGTGTTATTTTGGCATACATCTTCATCTTCTCGAAACGTACTGCAGCGTTAGAGAGAAAAGAAAGTGAACTTGATACTGCGTCCGAGATACAGACAGCGATGTTGCCGACGAATTTCCCATATTTTACGAAGCGTAAAGAATTTGATATTTACGCTTCCTCCATACCGGCAAGAGAAGTAGGAGGAGATTTCTATGATTTTTTCCTCATAGATGACAATCATTTGTGCATGATTATCGCAGACGTGTCTGATAAAGGAGTGCCGGCAGCATTATTTATGGTTTCATCTAAAACCAATATTTCGAACTATGCAAAAAAAGGTAAATCACCGGCTGCAATATTAGAAGGAGCCAACAATGAGATAAGTTCGAATAATGAGAAGATGATGTTCGTTTCGGTATGGCTTGGAATACTGGAGTTGTCGACGGGTAAACTCATAGCGGCCAACGGAGGACATGAATATCCTGCAATCTATTATCCCGAGACAGGGTATAAAATTATTAAGGATAAGCATGGGCCGGTTTTAGGAGCGATGCCGGGAATCAAGTATGAAGATTACGAGATACAACTTAAGCCCGGTTCTTCAATTTTTGTTTATACCGATGGTGTAATTGAGGCAACCAATGAGGCGGAAGAGTTGTTTGGAGAAGAAAGGCTCGAGGAAGTACTGAATTCTGCGGCCGGAGATGATCCAAAAGAAGTTTTGGAAACTGTACAAAAGAGTGTGGATGATTTCCAAAGCGGTGTAGAGCAATTCGATGATATTACGATGTTAAGTGTTCATTATTACGGGTTTGATGATATGGATGAAATTAAGAAAAATAATGAAATTACAATTGATGCAAAAGTAGAGAATATAGATGTCGTACAGTCATTTATTGCAAAAGAAATACAGGGCATATCATATTCTAACAGTGCCTATACACAGTTATGTGTTGCAATAGAAGAGATGTATGTCAATGTGGCAAGCTATGCATATCCTGACGGCGTAGGAGAAGTTACGCTTAAGACAGAAACTGATTTGGCGAAAGGTATTATTAAAATAACTATTATAGATAATGGTATAGAATACAATCCTTTGGCTAAAGAAGATCCCGATGTTACCTTACCGCTTGAAGAACGTCCGATCGGAGGACTTGGAATATACTTAACAAAACGCATAGTAGATAATATAGCCTATGATTATATAGATGGACAAAATGTGCTTACAATAGAAAAACTAATGCGTTAACCGATAGTATATTTGTAGCGTCAGTGATGTTAGCGATATGGACATATATTTATATTCCGCCGTCAAGGCCGATAATTTGTCCGGTCATATATATGGGAGAATTAAGTATAGACAAAACGGTATCGCCTACTTCCTTCGGAGTACCCATTCGGCAGGCAGGAATTTCATCTGTTAAGTCGTCAAGTTCCGATTTCGTAAAGCAGGAATTCATATCTGTATCGATTACTCCGCACGCAATGGCATTTACGGAAATATTAGAGGGGGCAACTTCCTTCGCAAGAGATTTTGTGAAAGAATTGATGCCTCCTTTTGTTGTGGAATACGCCACTTCACAGGAAGCGCCTCTTTCTCCCCACATAGATGAAATGTTGATAAGGCGCCCACTCTTATTCTTAATCATAGAGGGCAGAAAAGCTTTCGTGCTGTAGAATACAGAATTTAGATTCGTTGCAATCATCTTATTCCAATCATCGCCTGTCATATCGGTAATAAGTCCGATGTAAGATATGCCGGCGTTATTTATAACTATATCAATAGTCCCAAAATCTTTAATTATATTCGGTACAACTTTATTCCACTCTTCCTCTTTGGATACGTCTAACGCATAAGCTTTAACATTTACATGATAAGAAGAACTAAGCGTGGTAGCATACTCGGTTAGCATATCGATGTTATTAACACAACATAATGCGAGATTATAGCCGGCCTTTGCTAAAGTTAAAGCTATTCCTTTTCCTATTCCTCTTGATGCTCCGCTAAGAAAAACATTTCCCATAAAAATTATCTCCTTACAATTCTTTGCATAGAATTTTACCATATTAATTCTCGTTATGTTATAATATTTTATAGTGATACTAATGTGTGGGGCATAGTGCACATCAGATATCATTAAATAAAGGAGGTGTTACATTATGAAGATTAACATTACAGGAAGAAACATTGAGTTAACAGATGGCTTAAAGGATGCCGTCAATGATAAGCTTTCTAAGTTAGACAAGTATTTTGTCAAAGATACGGAAGTTAATGTAACGATGTCAGTAGAAAAGGAGCGTCAGAAGGTAGAGGTTACTGTCCCATTAAAAGGACACATTATTCGTGCTGAACAGGTAAGCAGTGATATGTATGTGTCTATCGATCTCGTAGAAGAAGTTATTGAGAGACAGCTTAAGAAATATCGCAGCAAGCTTGTTACTAAGAAGCAGACAGCCGCATTTTTTAATGATGACTTTACAGATATTGATGATTATGAAGATAATGATGAGATTGAGATTATTAAGACTAAGAGATTCGGAATTAAGCCAATGTATCCGGAAGATGCTTGTGTTCAGATGGAGCTTTTAGGACATGATTTCTTCGTATTTATGAATGCAGAGACGGATGAAGTTAACGTTGTATATAAGAGAAAAGGCAATACATACGGCCTTATTGAGCCGGAGTTTTAAGATTTTTTGTTAAATCTCTACAAAATGTTTTTCCGTATATGGTAAAAATACATATCGAAAGAGGTCTGTTTCTTCTCAAGCAAGAATAGGCAGCGCACTAATTCTTAAAATATAAGAAAAAGAGCAAAGAATCTCCTGTTTTACGGGAGGTTCTTTTTTTGCATTGTTTTTTCAAAGGAATAAAATTAACTTAAGGGGGTTTCCGGAAAAGAGAGGGTTTAGATATGAAAAAGGCGAAGATTGGCGAAGTGGTAAAACAGTGCAGGTTGAGTAATGGTTTTACCCAAGAAGAGTTATGCTCCGGAATATGTTCTATCAGTACGCTATCGAGAATTGAAAACGGACAGCAGTATCCTTCGAGAAGTGTTTTTACTCTCCTTTTTGAAAAAATGGGAGAAGAGGAGATTTTGTATGACGATTATATGGGTGATTATGATTATGAAATCTATAATTTGTCATATAAGGTGACGACTTGTCTTAAGAGGTGCGACTATCCGAAGGCAGAAAACTATCTTAACAAATTACGATTTATTATCGGAGACACCTCGGACGTGGAAGAAAAAGGCAGATACATATATAAATTTATAGAGCTTTTATTCGCAAGTTATGAATGGACTTCGAGTGAAAGGAAGAAAGACAAAATAGAGATTAGTCAGTATGGTTATTATCTGTATGAAGAGATCAGGAAAATGTTTGAAAAATGCATGGACCTTGATTACAACAGAGGAAACGCTAATCTTGATAAGATGGAGATTCGAATGCTTAACTTCATGGGCTATGCAAAGTTTCTGCAGGAGGATTACAAAAGCGCGATTGACATCTGGGTCCGACTACTTAACGGATACAGGGATAAAGATGATGACGGAGTAGGATTTGTGGAAGAGCGGGCATCCCTTTACTGCAATATAAGCGCGGCGCTAAGTGCCCTTGGATTGTACGATGAGGCCAAGGCTTTTAGTGATAAAGGTATAAGGCTGTGTTTTGACGGCGGCAGCCTTCGCTTAGTTAACAGACTCTTACATAATCGAATGTATTGCCTTAAATTAAAAGGCGATAATAATAAAGCTTACATAGATCTGGCACTTTCTAAAGCCATATGTAATTGCTTAAAAAAAGATATTCTTAAGGAAGAACGATTAAAGAAGCTTCCAAGTACCCCATATTTAATTCAGATATTTTAGTGAACACTAGACACTCCAAAGGAAATGTTATAAACTATATAAGCGGTTAAAAACAGACTATCACTGTGCATTTAGATGGTTTGAATAAAGAGGTGAAACAATGAATGTTGTTGTTTTGGCCGGTGGCTTAAGCACGGAGAGAGATGTGTCTTTCAAATCGGGAGACATGATAGCTTCGGCTTTAAGACAGAACGGACATAAGACAATTTTAATAGATGTATTCATGGGATATTCCGATAAGGAAGAAGACTTAGACGGTATATTTGAGCGAAGCAAAGAGATAAGCCTTAGAGTTGATAATATTCCGACGGAGGCCCCCGATATTCTTGCGGTTAAGAGAAGTAGGAAGGATAAATCCGACAATTTCTTCGGACCGAATGTTATAAGAATGTGTCAGATGGCTGATATAGTATTTATTGCCCTTCACGGTGAAAACGGTGAGGACGGCAGAATTCAGGCTGCCTTTGATTTGCTTGGAATTAAGTATACGGGCAACGGTTATATAAGCAGCGCCATAGCTATGGATAAGGGAATGACCAAAGAGTTCCTTAGAGGATACGATGTGCCCTTCCCGGGTGGTTTTTCCATCAAAAAGCATGAGAGATTTGCGGAATCATTTACGGATGCGCCGAGATTTCCATGTGTTGTTAAACCGAGCTGCGGCGGTTCTTCCATTGGAGTGTCTATTGTTAATAACGCTATGGAATACGAGTATGCTTTAGATGAGGCATTTCGTTGGGAAAATGAAGTAGTGGTTGAAGATTACATTGAAGGTCGGGAATTTTCTGTAGGTGTTATAGAAGGTGTAGCTCTTCCTGTAATCGAGATAGTTCCTAAAGAAGGATTCTATGATTACAAGAATAAATATGCCAAAGGTGCTGCAGATGAGATTTGTCCCGCAAATATTTCCGACGAGATTTCGTCTACGATGCAGTTATACGCAGAGCGCGTAGCGGCGGCTCTCGGTATAGAGACATACTCGAGAATGGACTTTATGCTTGATAAAGATAATAATATTTTTTGCTTAGAAGCAAACACTCTGCCCGGTATGACACCGACAAGTTTGCTACCGCAGGAAGCTGCATGTATAGGAATTGGCTATGCGGATTTGTGTGAAGAGATAATTAAGATTTCTCTTAGGAGAAATAAAAGGTGACAGATTATGAAGAATATGACTCTTGATAATATAGCAAATGCAATTAACGGTAAGTTATGTGGTGAGAATATTCCGACAACGCCTGCGCAAGGTGTGGTAATAGATAATCGTCTTGTTGAAGACGGTTATATATTTATAGCGATTAAAGGAAACAGAGTTGACGGACATACGCTTGTGAATAAAGCATTTGAATCCGGCGCACTTGCGGCGATTGTCGAACAAGACGGCGATTACAACGGTCCTTATATCGTAGTGGATTCTACTCCCAAAGCGCTGGCTAATGTTGCGACATATTACAGAAGTCAGCTTGATATTCCCATAGTCGGAATAATCGGATCTGTCGGAAAGACGAGTACGAAAGAGATGACGGCGAGCGTGTTGTCTCAGAAGTTTAACGTGCTTAAGACGGCGGGTAATTTCAATAATGAGGTAGGCCTTCCGCTTACACTTTTATCAATTAAAGAAGAACATACGGCAGCAGTTGTTGAGATGGGAATCTCCGATTTTGGCGAGATGAAAATTCTCGGAGCGATTGCAAGACCTGACATAGTTGTATTTACCTGTATCGGTGAGTGCCATCTTGAGAATCTCGGCGACAGGGACGGTGTGCTTAAAGCCAAGACGGAAGTCTTTGACTATCTTAGTGACAATGCAACCGTTATAATCAACGCTTCGGATGATAAGCTTGCGACAATTACGAAAGAGTCGCTGCCCGAAGGGACGAATCTGGTATCTTACAGCGGACAGGTTGAAGATGTCGATAATATGGCCACATATCAGGCTGTTAAAGTAACAAGCCTTGGCCTTGAGGGAATGAAGGTTGAATATGCAGGAAAAGAAAGCGGCGAGGTTACGGTTCCGCTTCCGGGTGAGCATAACGTCGGTAATGCTTTAGCCGCAATGGCAGCAGGCTTTACCTTAGGCGAGAGTAAGTCGCAGATAGCTGAGGGTATTGCCTCGGCGGCAACTATAGCGGGACGAAGCAATTTTATTAAGGTAAATGACATTACCATAATTGATGATTGCTACAATGCCAACCCCATGTCGATGCGCGCGGGACTTGGCATCTTAGGAATGACGGATGGAAGAAGGATTGCCGTTTTAGGAGATATGGGCGAGCTTGGCGAAGACGAATTAAATCTTCACAGACAGCTTTATCAAAGTGTAATTGACAATAACATTGATGTGATATTTACGGCAGGAGATTTGTCTTCATCGATAGTAGATGCTTTGCACAATGAACCTGAAGCGAAGAATATTGTCGCTAAATCT
>JAIKVT010000106.1 GCA_024685495.1 Lachnospiraceae bacterium | reverse complement strand
GCCTCGTATCCCGTCTCCTCAAGAAGTTCTCTCTTTGCCGCTTCTAATGCATCCTCAGCGGAATCCTCCATTGAACCATATTCTTTATCATCATCATGCTCAATGCCACCGGCGGTAAATTCTGTTGTAACCTTATTAATACCTTGCCTAAACTGTCGAACACACAAATAATTTCCGTCAACATCCCTTGCCACAATAACGACATAATTTCTTCGACTTAATGTATAATAAGGACCCTTAACAGTTCCGTCAGGGAAGCGATAATCGGACTTTCTAAAATCAATCCACTTATCCTTTACTATATGTTCAGTTGACACTTCCTGCCACATCAGTGACTCTGTCGCTTTATCCTTAGCCGAATCAGCCACTTCTGCATCAACATCCTCTTTTTCTTCATCTGTAAAATGTGCATTCTCATTGCCATCTGTAAAGTGCATCTCTACTTGCGACTCTCCACTAGCACTTTTTTTACCCTTAACAACTATAGCACCTGTTCCATCTTCAAGCTTATATTCTTCTGTAACCAACGAACCGACCTTGGCATTATTTAACATTTTACCGAAATCACCCATAATGCCGGGTAAGATAGTATTGTGTATTCTGAATCCTTCGGACTCTCCGAATTTATCTTGTAATTCTTTTAGCAGATTTTGCATAATTTGCTCACTTTCAAGGAATTTTTGAATTTTCTTCGCTCTAATTATAATCAGATTTCTTAATATAAGCAAATATACATTTCAAAATATTCTGTTCCTATATATGAGATTCGATACTTACTGCACATTTCCTACCTCTTTAGCAATACCCTCCCAGTCAAGTTCTCTTAACATTTTTTCAATGCTGTCTATTCTTTCCTTGTCCGGCTTGGGAAGGCTATATCCACGAATATTTTTAAGCATTTCTTCCATTAAGCCGTAATCCATATTATAAGCTATTTCAGCGATAGCCTGATATGCTTCTTTAAGCGATTTATCATCTATCTTAGGCAAGTTATCATCACTTTGATCTAACCATGACAATTTAGCATCAAGCGAGCGATACATATCAAGAAGGGTGTTAGTATTAGCGTCTATAAATTCCATATCTTTTCGTTCGCCTGCAGCTTCAAGTTCCTTTGCAAGTTCAGAAAGCTTAGCTGCACCGATTATACGGGCCGAACTCTTAAGAGCGTGTACCTTGATAGTATATTTTTCTATATCACCGGCTTTATACAAATTCTCTATCTCATCAGCTTTTTCAGATGCAGTCATATGAAATACCGATAGAACCGACATATAACTATCTTCATCTCCGCAGTACATAATTCCCGCTTGCTTATCTATCTCATCGATATCTTGAAATTGGTCTGATGTCTTTCTCGGTTGATCCGCCTCAGCTGAGCTGTCATCTAAGCTATTATCTGAGCTGTCATATGATGTCTCAACCTTGTCATCAGGAAGCTTTTCCATTAACATTTTTTCTAATTTTGTACCGTCAACCGGCTTAGACAGATAGTCTGTAAATCCGGCTTCAATATACATATCCCTGGCACCCGAAACAGCATTTGCAGTAAGCGCTATAGCTATAACATCTTTATTTATTTCCAATTCCCGCAATGCCTTAAGTGTCTCAATTCCATCCATATCCGGCATCATGTGATCAATAAATACGACATCATATAAATTATCCTTCGCAAGCTCCAATGCTTTAGCGCCCGACATTGCAGTATCTATCTGTACAAGTGTCTTCTTAAGCAGGCTCTGAATTACCGTAAGATTTACCTCGGTATCGTCTACCACAAGAATCCTTGCATTAGGCGCGTGGAACAATTCATGATACTCATATGACTCAACCGACATATTATTTATTCGGGCCGAAACATCACCTATCTCATCCCATTTATAAACCTCTTGCGAAATGGCAAATGAGAAGACAGAACCCTTACCGTATTCACTCTGCACTTTAAGTTCGCTTTCCATAAGTTCAAGCAACTGTCTTGTAATACTCATGCCAAGCCCGGTTCCCTCAATTCTGCGGTTTCTTTTTTCTTCAATACGCTTATACGGAGAGAAGAGATTTTCCATATCTTCTTTACGCATACCTATACCGGTATCCTCAACCCTAAAGCATAAGTTAATATGTCCTTCATCAATCTTTTCGAAGGAGACTTTAAATGTTACTTCTCCTTCTTTTGTATATTTCACGGCATTGGTAAGAAGATTCATCACGCATTGTCTTATTCGAATCTCATCTCCGATTAACATATTAGGCGTCTTTGTTTCCACCTCTACAATAAGATTCAACCCCTTATCAAGTGCCCTGTCACGAATAACATTTACCAAATCATTAATCAGAGAAGACAAATCATATTGAACCGGGATAATATCCATCTTTCCTTCTTCAACCTTCGATAAATCGAGGATGTCATTTATAAGAGAAAGAAGGGTTCTTCCGGCCGACATAATATCAGATGCATATGAACAAATATTTTTTTCACGAGACTCACGAAGAATCATTTCATCCATACCGATTACCGCATTAATCGGTGTCCTGATTTCATGCGACATACTTGCTAAAAATCTGCTCTTTGCTTCGTTGGCCGAATCGGCGATATCTCTTTGTTTTTGAAGTTCCTGCATATAGTGATAATGCTCCGTATCATCAACTAATACGTATAATTTTCCATAATTCGCCCCCTTGTATATAAGCTCGTTTTCCTCAGGAGCATATATACGCTCCCCTATTGTAATTGACTCATTTTTACTGATTGCATTGACGATGAGGGACAACACATCGTAAGGCGTTTTAACTGTATTCGAAGATTTATAAAGTTTAGTGATGGGTGCATTATAATACTGTATATTTCCTTCGATATCTACGGCAATAATTCCTTCTGTTATTCTGTCGATGATGAAATCTCTTGCTATTTCTCCCGTTTTCAGCAAATCGAATCCAAAAATTCCAATGAGCATAAATATTGTTCCAAGTAATGCCCCAAACATCGTAAGATCGTAGTATTCTGTTATTTCGAAGGCTTTTGTCATATGCAAAGCGAAGCATATTATTTGAACACCAAATGACAAAATTAACACAAATAAACTTTGTTTAACTTTTTTATGCTTCTCTTTTCGATACTCGAGGATAACCCAAAATATACCAAAAAATGCATACACAGCATTTAAGCCCATCAAAATATTATGTGCAATTCCGTTTGTATGATAAAAATGCGCATAACCAAAGTCCATATCAAATTGATAAGACGGATAATATAAGTCGTTTGTTCCTATCATCAGTATCGTTATATAAATACATACATTTACCAATGCCAAAAACGCAATTAATCCTTTAGGCAATTTTCTTCTACACATTTGCGCAGAAAAAAGAAAGAATGCAAACACAATCCACACTCTTCCGGCATAAGAAAGCTTTAGCGCTGTAATATATGTCTCTTGTGAACCCGCTTGCATTTCAAGAAGATAACCGATATTACTTATAAAAGTTGCTATACAAGCCAAGAACAAATACGAGTGGATTTTATTTTTCCATCCTATAAGCACAATACATATTTCAATAAATAAAACTCCTACAGTTATATACTGTAATATCAACAAAATATCATGTATATTCAATTATTTCACTCTCCCCGACAAACTATTATTTTGACAATTTCATAACTCTCATATAACAGAGAATAGTAAGTACAGTTGCTACAGCCGTAAGAAGCAGTAGCACAAATCTTACATCCATCATATTACTCAAATAGATCACTAAAAATGCAAGACCTAATACAGCAATCATATTAGGAAACATGTAAATCGCTACTGCCGAGCTTTGCTTAATCACTTCAATTTCATTCTCCCAGTCAAGACGCATATGCTTAACTCCGCACACACATCCCCAGCAACTTGAGAAGGCACAAAGCACCAGCCCAAGAAGCAGATACAATAACGTATCTATAATTGACGCATTTGCAGATACCGACATACATACGATTGAAAACACCATAAAAGGAACTGACAGATACATATTAAAAAGTATCTTGCCCTTATACAAAGTCTCTTTCTTAATCGGAAGGCTTTGTACAATCCAATAATTCTTTCCTTCCAATGATGGAGAGCACGCAGTCGTCGCTACCATTCCTATGAAGAAATATGCAATAAGAGGAATTGCCGGCTTAACTATTCCATAATCAAAAGGTGCTCCGTTAGTCACAAATTCTATAATTTTTTCAAAGCCTATAATCAGAACAATTATTCCTAACAAAGATGCAAGTACAACTCCCATTGCTCCATTTACCATATATACAGTCGAACCTATCATCCTCTTAAATTCTTTAAATGCTATAGCATTAATAACACTTCTTTGTTTCTGCGAGCGCATTTTAAACTTCTTAGCCGCAGCGTGTGACTTTAATGCTGAATTGATATTTCGATACGACCCTCCGACTAATGCAAAAACGATTGCAAAAAGTACAGCGCTTACTGCAATAAGTAAAATTGCTTTAACAAAATCTCCATCAGTAATCGCTTTGGCAAACCAGCCGGCGGGAATATACACATTTCCCATATTCCCCGTTATATCAGATATATCAGAAAGTGTGGCTTCAACCTTATTGTTTCTAAACAAATCCTCTACGATAAATCTTATAGAAAAGAGAAATATCACGAATAAAAAGGTCAATACAATCTGAATTATTCCCTTTCTCTTAAATCCCGTACTTACCCTGGCAATCAAAAAGCCCAAAAAAGAGGCTATAAGCATAGGTATTACAGGCATCACAAATGAAAGAACAAACCAGACTATATAAATATAAAACTGTGGCCTTGCATAATATCCGTATCCAACCATCATAGCCAGAGAAACAGACAGATACCAAGGCAAGCTATTTATATACATATACAAAAACTTGCAGGCCGCAACTGTCTTTGCCTTGAAGGGCAGAGACATCAACATATCATATTCTTTGAAGTTAAAAAGATATCCGTTCGTCTTAAAAAAAGTAAAAACAAAGGCGAGCACACTGATAATCAGCGCACATAAAATCGGCGCCGCTTCTATCAATCCAAACTTCCCGTAACCGACACACATAATATAACTGTATGCTATAAGCATGATATAAAGACACGCCTGTCCAATATAGCCTGAGACTATGCGTCGTTTCTTTTTGGGATCTTTCGTATATTTGTAAATGTTATGCCGACTTGTAGATAAAAGCAGATTTTTTAAAAGAAGGATACTATCTCTCACTGCTCTCCACCTCCATAAATACATCCTCTAAAGAGTGGTCTTTAACAAGTTCATCCATATTGCCCGTCGTAATAATTTTTCCTTTTTTGATAATGGCCACCTTGTTGCATAATTTTTCCGCCACTTCAAGAACGTGCGTCGAAAAGAAAATTGCAGTCCCCCGATTACACATTTCATGCATAATCTCCTTAAGCGTAAATGTAGCCTTCGGGTCAAGTCCGACGAAGGGCTCATCTAATACCAGAAGCTTCGGTTCATGAATCAGTGCGGAAATAATTGCAACCTTTTGCTTCATTCCATGAGAATAAGAGCTTATGAGATCGCCGAGTGAAGATGTTATTTCAAATGTGTCAGCATATTTCTTAATTCGTTCTTCCCTTACAGTTTCTTCAATGCCAAACACATCTGCTATGAAATCAAGATATTGAATCCCTGTCATGTTCTCGTAGATATCGGGATTATCGGGTATATACGCTGTAACTTTCTTGCATTCCATCGGCTCATCTTTTACCGAGTGACCGTCAATATAGATTTCGCCTTCCTTAAAATCCAAAACACCCACAGCCGCACGAATTGTTGTAGATTTGCCCGCGCCGTTATGTCCGATAAAGCCAAAGATGTCTCCACTACATACCGAAAGCGAAACATTATCGCAGGCTTTCTTAACTCCGCCGTATGTCTTTGAAAAATTCTTAATATCAAGCATTACATTTTCCATAACTCTTCTAACATCCTTTCTCACTTTCTTAACTGTGATATACTTCAAAAAACTTCTTAATATGATTCTCTATAAGCTCTAAAATCTCATTCTCTCTATCCGGTTCTCTGTCACAAAGATTAATCCATGTTGTTATGGGAAGACAAAACTGTGCCGCCATAATTTCAGAATTGGCATCAACTAAAATATCCTGCTTGATTAAATAATTAATCATCCCGGTAAAATATTTCATAATATCCTCATAGTTCATCTTCGTCTGAAGCTGAGACAATTCTTCATTTCGAAACTGCTCTATTACCAGCAACATTCTGCCCTTTCTTACATATGGATCATGAATAATATATCTTATGTGTCCCTTAACAAGCTTTGCATAATCATCTGCATTCATACCTGATTTATCTTTTGTAAATTCAGAATCGTCCCATGAAGCATTAGCAAAAATTGAATTCATATTATAGCCGTCTAAAACCATTTGAACGACATTTTTCAAAATCTCAGACTTATTTTCAAAATGACTATATATAGAAGCTTTTCTCACTCCCACTGCCTTGGCAATCTGTGACATACTGGTTGACTCATAACCGTTTATCGCAAATAAATCAAGTGCTGCATCTAATATTTCTGCTTTCGTATTCTTCTGTTCCATCCTACCTGCTTCCTTATATAATCAATTATATTATCTATGACACATTATAGACTACCTAACGGTCGGTAGTCAATATATTTATTAAAAAAAGGCCCCGGTAAAATTACCGAGAGCCTCACCGTAATTGATGCAGGCGTATGTCGCTTTGTCATTTGCCATTGTCATTCTCCAAAACGGATACTTAATAATGACAGGCGTATTGCCACCCACTCCAAGTTCAAGATAAAGCACTTCCATAATCATTTTTTAATCTAGATAAGTTCTTCGTAGATTTCTCTATCTTCATCTTTGAAAACATTAAAAATCACCCCTTCTATTTTGCCCTTATTATTACTCATCCAATCCTCTACTGTCGCGACTGCCAACTGTGCGGCCCTTTTATTTGGGAAATGGAATACACCCGTTGATATACAGCAAATTGCCACACTTTTTAAGTTATTCTCTGCACACATGTTTAGCAGGTTGATATAGCAATCAACTAATGCCTTTTCGTGTTTTTTTGTTAGTATGCCTTGAACAATCGGTCCAACTACATGTATAACAAATTTAGCCGGAAGATTATATGCATCAGTAATCATAGGTACAGCTGTCGGCTGCTCATAATCCCTGCCAAATTGACATGCCATCCCTAATAATCGGTATTTCATCTATTGAGACAATGCCCTTTTCTATTGCTCGCTCTTTCAGATAATCATCCTGAATTCTAAGAGTCTCCCCATCGATTTCTCTTGGCATTCTTATATT
>JAIKVT010000229.1 GCA_024685495.1 Lachnospiraceae bacterium | reverse complement strand
TGAAGTTGTTATTGGATTAAATGAGCCATTCAATCTACTAAATGTTAATACTAAGGCATTTTTTGCAGCATCATAAGTATTCCCAGTTTCTGTTTTATACGTAATATCGATTCCGGATTTTAACTGTTCTTCTTTACCAATCCCATCACTAATATAAAATTTCCCGTCACGATTCTCAATCTTTAACTCCGCAGCCTTTTTTACAGTTTGCGTTTCATTACCTGTCTCGCTCTCGAAATTTACATTATTGTATTTTCCTGTCATAGTATAATTCATGACATCACTAAGATATTTAGAAATTATAGTAGTAGAAGCAGTCACCTTCTGTCCTGCACTATTAACAAAAGAACCGACAGCGGCAACAGAAAGAATTACCATAATGACCATTATTACAATAAGTTCTATCAAAGAGAAACCGTTATTATTCAGTTTTTGGCTGATAGTTTTTTTCATTAAAATATCCTTACTACTCTCTTGTCCAATTCCTATATGTGACAAATTTTTTCATAGATAGATTATCTTCGTCTTCACTTTCGTCTTCACTTTCGTCATCACCACTAGCACCACCCAAAAGATATCTGCTTGCATAAATCACGAAATTAGCAGCACAATCAGATTTATCTGTATCATCCCATGAAGCCATTAACGCCTCTTTCGCCTTTGAAGAATTAGCTGTTACGGTAGTTCCTGCACTAACCTTAACATCTCCTCCGGCAATAACCATTCCTTCAAAATCTGTATCTAAAGTAACATCTCCTGTACAGATAATAACATTTGCTTCCTGTCCTTTTTCCTTCAAACTATTCTTAACAGTGTTGTTATATGCAAATTCATCTTTTGTAGTAACTATTGCTGTCTTGCCTGAATCAGATACATAATCAGCACGATCTCCATGTTGTGAAATAGAATATGTCTTTCCATTCCTTTCAGCTTGTGTCTGAATAATATTACCGAACAAATCAGGTGGATTTTGATTCTTCTCTGTTTCACTCAAGGATTCAAACTTTTTAGAGAGATTTCTCTTCATCGTGAAATACTCATCTTGATACTCAGCTGACTGCTTATAGTATGATAGAGCCAGTTCCATAGTAAGACCTTTGGTTAGCCAATCATGCACAATAAAATCTGCTTTATCAGTCGCCAACACATTACCCGTAAAATACATCCTTGTATTATCTGTTTCTGCACTGCTAGGTAATTTGATTCCACCCGGCGAATAATATGAAAGATTAGATAACAGTTTAGTCTTATTAGTTACATTTTCATTATACTTTCTATACCACGCATTATAGAACTCTTCTTTCGGCTTATAAGTTACCCCTTGTATTCCTGAAGTAGGACTTCCGATAGTTGAGAATTTTAAAAATAGGTATACAACCGGCTTACTTGAGACAGTTGTCTGATAAGCATTAACCGAAACAGTTGGTCTACATGCGATATACTCATAGCGTAAAAAAGCAGGTAAATCACTGACATTTTGCGTCGGATTAGCGGCATAATTATCATGACCTGCTTTATATACATTTAAAGCATTATAGTATGTTGATTCTGAATCATTTTCACTAAAATGACCGTTCTTAATATCGTCACTTACTAATCTGTCAAAAGAGGCCAAATCTATATCCGCTATAAATGATGATACCGGAATGGTTGTTCCATCTGAACCGGATAATGTTCCATCAAATTGATCCTTATAGAATCCATAAATAGATGTTTCGAGTGTATCTTCCGTAAGAGTCATATTAACAAGATCAGAAAGAGGTACATCACTAACATTTTCGTATCCCTTATCTTTCTGAATGTCTTCTTTCAAACTATTAAATTGACTATTTGTCATAGGATTAGACAAACCATGTGTATAATTATTTCCATTTTTATCAAGCTGAGCCCCAACTAATGTTGCTGGAACAAAGTATGCTCTCTGATCCGGCTTCATCATCATAGACTGACCGGAAACAATATTCTCATTATCCCAAGCTCCACCATTCTTTGAAGAAGCGGTATTGGATTCAGTATCTATATATGCTGACCCACCTATTATCATAGTATTAAGGCCACTCAAATCAAGCTTGGTTCCAATTCCTGAAATAAGTATCGAGCTAGAATAATCAGCTATATTTTTCGCAAAATCCTCTTGTACATGTGGTACAGCAAACATATTAGTCAAAGGTGTAGCACCATAGTTGCCAAACATAATCAGCTTCCCTGACATTGTACTTTCACCACCGTTTTGCAAATCGATGTCATTTCTGATATATGCAGAACCATTATTCAAATTGAATTTAGATCTATTGAGTCTAAGAGAATCTGCCCATATTGTCACACCATTAGCGTCGACACTGGAAGCATTACCAATTTTAAACTCGCCGCCACATATTACACTTGTCTCATCCGAATCTTCTGCTTTCTCAAAGACAACTCCTTTGGCCGCGGATATATTAGCAGCACCTTCTGCATCTTCTTCAGATCCACCTTGTTTTCCACCAATATATGCATTACCAACTATTTTAACATTACTTTCTGCGCTGAAAGTATCATTAGCAATAATAGAATATGTAAAGACATTATCTGCTGAACCTGCATTCTGGAAATCAACTGTAGGATACTCTAATACAATATCTGCTTTAATTGCAGATACAAATTCTGTGTCAGGATCAGTGTATTTAACTCTTACGTTTTTAAGTACTGCTCCTTGTCTTGTTTCATTGTATCTTGAATCATTCGAATCTATATATTCCTGGTCATCCGTAGATCCGGATTCCTCTTTTGGAAGACCAACCACTGCATTATCTTTAGTTTCTTTAAGATATCCCTGTAATTTTTCCACATTATAGTGTCCATCCACTACCAACGGCAGCTTCTCACCCCCCGGTGTACTATCTGTACTATTTCTTAATTCTTCAAGAAATCTCTTATTAAAATACGCAACCTTAGCAGCCTCATCCGGAAGCTCCTGATAATGTTTAAGTGTTTCAACATATGCCGTAGATGTAGCTTCTGATACATCTGTAGCAAGCCCCGCTCTAATTTCCTCCATTGCTGATTCAGCATCATAGAAATTGTTCTGTCCTTCGAAGTCAGCTTTTCTCATATACACATTGAGAATAACAATAGCAAGCACGGCAGTAACAAATATTGCAACAATTGATGTTATTAGTAAAACTGTTACAAGACTGGCTCCCTTATTGTTCTTATTGAGTTGTCGCACTAAGTTCGCACTTAACTTTGTTTTCATCACGTTCTCTTCCTTCAAACTTACCTTCGTATGCCTTTACAGTAACTTTATAGATAAATTCCGTTTTCTTCTTTCCGGAGAGATCTGTAAGTCCCATAATATCCGCCGCAGATAAACTATCACCTACCGTTGTAGAATAATTATTTCCTCCGGCACTATAGCAATATGTCGCCTTAATATTATAATCTTTCAAATCTGTTCTTATAGTAGTTAATGCTCCATCATTATTAAAATCATTAGCAGACCAATTCTGTTTAAGTCTGAGATTAACTAAGTAGTTATTATTTCTTGTCGATTTATCGGGATAGCTACAATATCTTGAATATGTAAATGTATTATACTCCTGTACACTGTCCGGCCACTCCTGCTTGATTAAAAACA
>JAIKVT010000227.1 GCA_024685495.1 Lachnospiraceae bacterium | reverse complement strand
GATACACAGGTTAATTATCCGATAGTACAAAGGGATAAGGACAACGATTATTATCTAAACCACGGATTTGACGGTAAAGAAGATTCTACCGGTAGCATATTTATGGATTACAGGTGCGATTACATCAATCCGACGACTAATACTATAATCTATGGACATAATATGAATAACGGCTCGATGTTTGGTGAGCTTTCGAAGTATTTAGAGCAGTCGTTTTATGAGACGCACCAGGTTATAAGTATGGATACCTTATATGAGAAGAGACAGTATCAGGTTGTGGCAGTATGTCTTTCTAAGGTAGAATATCAGGATGATAACAACTTTAGGTATTATAATTTTATAAATGCGGATAACGACGCCGAATATGATGCATTTCTTAACACTGTTAAGGCATTGTCCGTGTATGGAAGCTATATTAATATAGAAAAAACCGATAAACTCTTGACATTATCCACATGTAACAATTATACTGATGATGGTCGACTATTTATAGTAGCCAAAAGGATAAAATAGGTGTATAATATACTAGATGTAGATATGACCTATATTTTTACTATGGAGAAAATGTAATGAAGAAAGGTACGAAGATCGGCTGGGCGCTGGTCGCACTATCTGTTATTATTTCGGCGGTTGTTATTATTGCGGGAAGTTCTAACGCCGATCAACAAGTCGGAGATTTTATTCTAAGTGATGATGGAACGGTAGCCATTCAATATACGGGTGCCGGGGGTTCCGTAAGCATACCTGACGGTGTGGTTACATTAAGTGACGGACTCTTTATGAACAATACAACCATCACTAATATATCAATGCCGGACACGGTCACTTCGCTTGGCTCTAATTTCTGTTCGGGATGTTCACAATTACAATCAATTTCGCTAAGCAGTAATATAGCGACGATACCGGCTAATGCATTCAGAGAATGTTCGGGTCTTTTGTCTATTAGTTTACCAAGTGTCGCGTCTATCGGTGATTACGCATTTTACGGATGTGCTTCGTTATCATCCATAACAATTCCGGCAAGTTGTACGAGTATTGCAGACACAGCATTTGGCGGTTGTGATAATTTAAGTGAGATATCTGTAAGCTCAGGCAATTCTAATTATTCGAGCTCAGACGGATGTCTGTATAATGCAGCCAAGTCGAGATTAATATATGTTCCCGGTGGTAAATCATCGGTTTCAATTGCGGATACATGCTCTACAATAGGTTCCGGGGCATTTAGAGATGTGCTTTATGTATCAAGCCTTACTCTTCCTGATTCGGTAGAGACAATTGAGGCAGATGCATTCAGCGGTTCAAGTATCTCAACAATAACGATTCCGGCGACTACGACTTCTATCGGATCACAGTCAAATTGGACGCCATCAACAATATACGGTTATGCTGATTCGGCAGCTGAGACATATGCTAAGAATAACAGTATTCCATTCGTGGTAATAGGTAACCCTGAACCGAGTCCGACACCTACACCTGATCCGGGAACCGGGGGCGGTGGCACCGGTGGTGGTGGTACAAGCAGTGGAGGAACAGTTAACCCCGATGGCTCTGTAACTAATGCAGACGGAACAACTACTCTTGCAGATGGAACTGTTATTGAAACAGCAACAGGTCGTGTATTAAGAGCGGGAACAGGCTCTACAGGTTCCAGCCATACGAAAGATGCTACTCCGGGTACGGCAGATGGAATTAATCCTGTATACTTCCTTTGCCTTGCAATTTTCCTTGGCGGAGTTGGTGTGATTGTATACACGAAAATACGCAAAGTAAACTATCTCAAGAAGAAGAAATAGACTTGATAAAGGTTGTAATCTATGATAAGATTTTTATGTGAATAGGCTAATTTGAGAGGAGAACTAATGGCTAAAATACTTGTTGTAGATGACAACGCATATACAAGACAGATGCTTACGGCAATTCTTGTGCCGGAAGGTCACGAAGTTATAGGCGCTGCAGATGGTCAGGATTTAATATCTTTGTATGAAGAGAATGAACCTGATATCGTAATGCTAGATGTGGTTATGCCTAATGTAGATGGTATCACGGCTGCAAGGGAGCTTTTAAATGTGCATCCCGAAGCCAAGGTTATTATCGAGTCTGCACAGCAGGCATCTGCTCTTCAGCAGGAAGCTAAGGACATGGGAATTATAGGTTATGTGCCGAAGCCTTTCGATGTTGAGACCATAACAGCAGTTATGAAAGAAGCGTTGAAATAACTTATTATTAAAGAATCAATATAATAATTAATCCCAAGACTTTATGGTCTTGGGATTTTTTTTGTGACAGAGGCACGACATCAGAGGCACCACATCTTATATGAACTCATATATACTACAGCTATAACCCTGCTCGCCTTTATTAAGTATAGGTTTAATAAATCTATCTACATTAATTGCATTTGGTGCAAACTGTGTCTCAAGTGCAACTCCACTCCGTGGGGAGTAGTGATGACCGTCTTTACCTATATCATCAGATGACAGGTAGTTTCCTGAATAAAGCTGTAGGCACGGAGCCGTTGTATATATATTAAGGGTAAGACTGTTGTCCGGGGCAGTAAGTGTTGCAGCCGGGATGGAAGAATTACCGTTTAATATGTAATTGTGATCGTAGCCGTTGCCCCAGATGAGCTGGTCATATTCTTCATTGATACGCTCGCCGATTTTAGTTGGAGTCGTAAAGTCCATCGGAGTTCCTTTAACATCTGTGATGTCACCGTGGCAAATGGAATGCTCATCTGAAGGTGTA
>JAIKVT010000226.1 GCA_024685495.1 Lachnospiraceae bacterium | reverse complement strand
AACTGTATCAGACTTGATTTGGAAAATCCATGTACAAAGACAGGAAAATGTGAAAATTGCTTATCTCCAAGTTGTATCTGTAATCAAATTGTGTTTACAAGGAACTCTAGAGATCCTGAGAGAATTAAAGTTCTTATAGTCGATGGTGAATGGGGATTCTAATTAGATTTAGAATGAAGCTATTTTAAAATTTCAAATAAGTAGATATAAAAATAACTCTCCGTGACATTTAATCACGGAGAGCTTTTTTATTGAATAATTAAATAATAACCTTCTTAGGACATTTCTCGGCACATACGCCACAGCCTGTACATTTATCCTGATCAATATAAGCGATATTATCAACAACATGTACCGCATCGAATTCACAATTCTTCTCACAAAGCTTACATCCGATACATCCGGCTTTACAAACATCCATAACTTTCTTACCTTTTTCTTTTGAGCTACATCTAACAACATGTGCAGCATCATAAGGAATAAGTTCAATTAATTTACGTGGACAAGTCTCAACACATTTTCCACATGCCTTACACATTCCCGGGTCAACCTTAGCAATACCGTCAACAATATGGATTGCGTCAAATGAACATGCGGCTACGCAGCTTCCGAATCCAAGACATCCGTATTCACAAGACTTAGGACCACCACCCGGAACTAAGAACATTGCATTACAATCTTCTACACCGGTATACTCATAATTTGTTCCGGCTTTATCACAAGTACCTGAACATTTAACGAAAGCGACTTTCTTAACAGATTCGTCAACTTTTTCACCCATGATTTCACCAACTTTAGAAGCTACCGGATTACCTCCGACGGGACATCCGTTAACAGGTGCATCACCTTTGACGATTGCAGCGGCAAGACCGGAACAACCGGCATATCCGCAACCACCACAGTTATTACCCGGTAACACATCAAGTATGGCTGTCTCTCTCTCATCGACTTCTACTTTGAATTTCTCAGCAGAAAAACTAAGGAAGAAGCCAAGTATACATCCTGTAACACCGACTATTACAGCCGCTAATACTATACCTAATACCATTATCTTACCTCCCTAAATTACGCCTGAGAATCCAAAGAATGCCATAGCCATAAGACCTGCAGTTATAAGAACAAGCGCAGAACCTCTGAAAGGCTTTGGAATATCATTGTATTCTATCTTTTCTCTAATTCCTGCCATTATTATAAGAGCAATTGCAAAACCAATAGCTGTAGCAATTCCGTTAACAGTTGATTCTAAAATGTCATATTCATTAGTAACGTTCTTAAGTGCTACACCAAGTACTGCACAGTTAGTTGTAATAAGTGGTAAATAAACACCAAGTGACTTATAAAGGCTTGGTATTTTCTTTTTTAAGAACATTTCCACAAATTGAACAAGTGCGGCAATTACAAGAATAAATACAATAGTCTGTAAATATTCAAATCCGGTAGGAACTAATATGAATTTATAAATTATGCTGGCAACAAGCGAAGATATAGCCATAACAAAGATTACGGCTCCGCCCATACCCAAAGCAGTATCAGTCTTCTTAGAAACACCTAAGAAAGGACATAAACCTAAGAATTGGCTGAGTACTACGTTATTAACAATGGACGATCCAATTAAAATTATAAGTAATGTCTTCATTGATGTACTCCCTCCTATTCTTTAGATTTCTCATCTGATGCATTGTCATCGTTTGCATCAGAAGCTGCCGAACATTTATTAGCACATGATGCACAATCCCCTGCCAAGCAACCTTGTGGAGGAGTAATCTTAACACCACGTTTTGCAGCACCGCTTCTAATCTTATTCATAATTGCAACTACGAAACCTAATACAAGGAATGCTCCGGGTGCAAGAATAAAAATAGAAACAGGTGTATATCCGAACGTATTCGTAGATTCATCAGCTAACGGAAGCAACTGATATCCGAATATTGCTCCGGAACCGATAAGCTCTCTTATAGCACCGATAATTGTTATACCGATTGTAAATCCAAGTCCCATTCCAAGTCCGTCAAAGATTGAAGGAATTACAGGATTCTTAGAAGCATAACTCTCGGCACGACCAAGGATTATACAGTTAACAACGATAAGTGGAATATATATTCCAAGAGCGTCATATAAGCTCGGTAAAAATCCCTGTACAAGGAATTGAACTATTGTAACGAAAGATGCAACGACAACGATAAATGCCGGCATTCTAACTTTGTCAGGAATGACTTTACGAAGTGCTGAAATAAGCATATTAGACATTACAAGTACCAATGTCGTTGAAAGACCCATTCCTATACCGTTTATGGCAGATGTTGTAACAGCAAGTGTAGGACACATACCGAGCATCAACACATAAGTCGGATTTTCTTTGATAATACCATTATATAGTCTCTCGCCTATTTTATTCATGACGCACCTCCTTGTAATAAGCTGTTAACATATACAAGACCTGCGTTAACCGCATAAGTTACAGCTTTAGAAGTAATTGTAGCACCACTAATAGCTTCTATAGTATTCTCACTTTCTGAAGCCGTCTTGGATACTTCTAATGTAGTAGCCTTGATGCCTTTGAATTGATTCTTAAATTTATCTTCTTTTGCTTTCATACCAAGACCGGGCGTCTCGTCTATTTCAGTTATTGAATATCCGTTTAATGTACCATCTTTAGTAACACCCATAGAGAATACAATGTCACCACCATATCCTTCTTTTGATGTCATGGTAACAACATATCCAAGCAAATTACCGCTTGCGTCTAAAGCTTTAACACAATCGGTTACTTCACATGTAGTAATTGTACCATCGGTATAACCTTTTTCTCCGATGATTTTATTAGCGGCACTTGCATCAAAGTTCTCAAGATCTGCAAAGGATGCAGCACTATCAAACACTTCTTTATAAGCTGCCTGAGTTGATTCTTCTTTAGCTTTGGCAATAGGTCCTTTAGTAACTTCATATACGAGACCTAAAGCACATCCTGCAATTAAAGTAATAAGAGTTAAGACAAGTGCATCTTTTACGATTTTATTCATCTTTACTTACCTCCTTTACTTTTGTAATACCAAATGCTCTTGGTATTGTAGCCTTCTCAATAAGTGGAACAAGTAAATTGCCAATAATTATTGCATACGATACTCCCTCAGCATTAGAACCGAATAATCTGAATATACCGGTTAATATACCAAGTACAATACCGAATATAATCTTACCGGCCGGAGTTATCGGACTCGTTACATAATCGGTAGCCATAAAGAATGCACCAAGAATAAGTCCACCACCACACAGATGCTCGATAAGATATGTCATATCTAATCCGTGTCCACCGAACAATAAGATAAATATTGAAAATGTAACAATATAGGCTGCGGGAATTTTGATATCTATAATTCCCATTAAGATTAAGAATATTGCTCCTATAAGAAGACAAATTACAGAAGTCTCACCGATAGTTCCGGCTTCTGTACCAAGGAGCATTTTAAGAGGATCTACTTCTTCACCTTCTTTTAAAAGTGCAAGAGGTGTAGCCTCAGTAATTCCGTCATATGAAAAGCTTGTCATTGCGCTTGTAAATGAAATAAGCAAGAAGCATCTTGCACCCAATGCAGGGTTCATGAAGTTCTGTCCTAATCCACCAAAAAGCATCTTAACGACAACTATAGCGAAAACACCACCAAGTACTGCCATCCACCAAGGTAATGTATGAGGTAAGTTAAGCGCTAACAATAAACCTGTTACAACAGCACTTAAATCTTTGATTGTGTTTTCTTTTTTAATAATAATATTGAATAACAATTCAGAAATCACACAACTTAGAATTGTTACAATAATGATAATTGCTGCTTTATATCCAAAATTATATATACCGAAGAAAGTAGCCGGCAATAAAGAAATAAGGACACAAAGCATTATTTTTTGTGTATCCATCCTTCCTCTGTCATGAGGAGCTGATGTTACGTTAAACTTTTTATCCATTAATACTTCCTCCTACTTCTTTCTCTTATCTGCCAAAATCTGCTTCTTCATTGTCTTAATAGATTGAGCCAAATGTTTTCTTGCAGGGCACATAAATGTACAGCTTCCACATTCAACACACTCTAAACCATACCATTTCTCAAACTCACCCTTTCTGCCTGTATCAGCAAATTTAGCAAGCTTTGAAGGAACAAGTTGTTCCGGACAAGCATCAACACAGCGACCGCAATTAATACAAGCACTCGGAGTATATTTTGAAGCCTCATCATTATCAAGACATACTAAAGCAGATGTTGTCTTAGTTGTCGGAATCTTGGCATCCTGTAATGCAAATCCCATCATAGGACCACCTGCTATCATCTTCTCACATTCTTTCATGAATCCACCGGATTCTTCTAAGAACTCTTCAAAAGATGTACCCATATACATATCATAATTACGTGGCTCACAAACAGCTCCACCCGTAACAGTAAATATACGGTTCATAACAGGCATGCCAAGTGCAACGGCATTATAAATGGCAACAAGTGTCTCAACATTATCTACGATACATCCGGCATCAGCAGGAAGCATCTTAGCATTGATTGCTCGTTTGGTACAAGCATATATTAATTGTCTCTCACCACCTTGCGGATATTTTGTTCTAAGCGGGACAACTACCATACGCTTTTCATCTTTAATAAGATTGTTTATTTTATCTATACAATCCTGCTTATTATCTTCTATACCGAATACACCTAAAGCTTCAGGGAACATTTGAAGAACAATCTTCATTCCGCCTATAAGCTTCTCGGGATTTTCAAGCATACGACGATAATCAGCTGTAAGATATGGCTCACATTCTGCACAGTTGGCAATAATGTGATCTATGTCATCAGGATTCTTAGGTGATAACTTGACGTGTGTAGGGAAACCGGCGCCTCCCATACCAACTACACCTGCATCTTTAATCTTACCAATTATCTCTTCATTAGATAATTTGGAATAATCTTCACAGGCCGTAAATCCTATCTCTGTATATGCACCGTCGTTCTCGATAATAATGGAATTAACCATATTACCAATAGCTACTCTTCTAGGCTCAATTGCCTTAACAGTACCTGATACGGACGCAAATATCGGAGATGATACAAAACCGCCGGCCTCAGCAATCTTCTGTCCACGCAACACATAATCGCCCACATTGACAACCGGAGTTGCCGGAGCACCTATATGCTGTGACAGAGGATATACCAATTCGCCTTTGGGAAGCAATTTGCGTACAGGCTTGGCTTTTGATAATTCCTTGCCATCATATGGATGGACGCCACCTTTAAACGTCATTAAACCCATAACTTGATTCCTCTCTTTCGATTTAATTGTGTATCAGTAGATCTTTTAAAACCTTGAAAAACAGATAAACTTCCACACTTAGTAATCATTATAACATTTTTTTATTCGTTAATAAAATAACTAGTCAAAAAATTGTATTATTTTTTGCACATTTTATTATTATTATTTGATAGAATGTATTTTATGAAAATTATACGTGAAAAATACAATGCAAAATTGGATAATGAAGCATCAAAATATGTTGACAGTAATACTTGCCTGTTAGATATAGAGACAACCGGTTTTAATCGTAAAACTTGTCATATATATATGATTGGATTAGCCCGGAAATGTTCTTTTGATTCTGAGTATGATTCAATTAATCCAACATACGATTCTACAGTCGATTCTGAATTTGAAAATGCTTTTGAAATTACGCTTCTTTTTTCTGAAGATGAAACCGAAGAAAAAGATATTTTACAAGAGTTTTTAAATTATTCTAAAGACATTAAGAGTTTTATAACATTTAACGGTTTGTCTTTTGACTTTCCTTTTATAAAATCTCGCATGGAACTATATGGAATTCCATATAATTTTTTAGAATTTAATCATATAGACATATTTAAATGCTGCAAGAATTTAAAAGAACTTTTGAAACTCGAAAACTGTAAGCAAAAAACTATTGAAAGATTTCTTGGAATAAACAGAGAGGACATATATTCCGGCGGTGAATTGATTAATCAATATAAATCATATTCAAAGACAAAAGATCCGATTTATTATCATAATCTGATAACTCATAATCTTGAAGATGTACGCGGAATGATTGATCTTCTGGTAATACTTAGATACACTAAAATCAATTCATTGATAGATAAAAATTCATCCGCAAGAATTGATGTTGAAAAAGACAAATCATCAATAAAAGTAAGTATTAATCTAATATGTACTCTTCCAAATCGATTTGTAATTAAATCAGAATTTTATTATATAGTCTTTGAAAATGATAAAATCAAGATTTTATTATCACCAACAGACGCAGAAATGAAATATTTTTTAGTCGATAACAAGAATTATAGATATTTAGTAAATGAAGATATAATTATCCCTGTACAATTATTAAACTCTTCTAACAAAAAATATGCAAAATCTGTATCAAAAGAGAATTGCTTTATTAAAGCTAACGGATTATTCTTGCCGATATACGAAAAGGATATGTTTGAAAATGAAAAATTGTATAGACGAGAATATAAAGACAAG
>JAIKVT010000190.1 GCA_024685495.1 Lachnospiraceae bacterium | reverse complement strand
AAAGTCGTTTTTTATTTTATCCCATGGGAAATCCATAATACTACCTATTCAATAAATTCAACCGATAATATACAATTATCAGTTAGAAGAATTTGTATTTTGTTGTATAAGAAGTATTAGACTCTAAATAAGATCAATTTTACCTCGTTTACCTCTTTAATCATAATATGCTATTTATTATGAGCGAATACTGTGTTATATTTATTATTAGTTGTTATATATGTTTTACACAGGATGGGATATATATGAGGATTATAGATTTGTTCTCGGGCGCAGGCGGATTGACGTTCGGGTTTTATTATCGTGTTAGGAATAATCGTTTTATAAGAAATAAAAAGAGCAAATTTGTATTTGCAAATGATGTAGATACGGAAGCATCAAAAGCATTTATTCATAATTTTCCGGATATTACGATGATTAACAGAGATATCAAATCTCTTACAGATGAAGAAATATATGAGATGATAGATGGTGAGCCGGTAGATATAATTATAGGTGGACCGCCATGTCAGTCGTTTAGTACGGTTGGACAGCGAATATATGATGAGAAAGCAACATTATATGAGGAATATCTTAGGGTTCTCAGAATTTCACATCCCAAAATGTTTGTCTTTGAAAATGTCAAGGGTATTCTGTATATGAAAGAGACTTATTATGCCAAAGATGAAAATGGGAAGATAAAATATGAAACTGTAGGCAAAAAGAAAAACGGAGAGGAAAAGAAAAAGCCGATAATAACAGGATATGGTAAACCTGTTATTGATGTGATAAAGAATAAATTTGCAAATATAGATAATACTTTGGGTTATACGATTAGCTGCGATATATTAAATGCTATGGACTACGGAGTACCACAGAACAGAGAAAGAGTGTTTATTGTTGGCGTAAGAAATGATTTATCGGTGAAGTGGGTATTTCCCAATAAGCATCTTGGAACCCCATTGAGAATAAAGGACGCTATTTCCGATATGCCTGAAGTTTCTGAAGGAGAAACCCGTACACGTTATGAGAAGCCGGCACAAAATGACTATCAGCGATTAATGAGAAATAATTCTGAAAAGCTGACAGAGCATTATTGTGGTGAATATGGGGAAAAGATGCGTGTTGTTATAAGAAATGTTAAGCAGGGACAGGGAAGGAATGACTTTAATAAATTAGTTAAAGCGGGGAAGATTGACAAAAAATATGAGTTGACATCAGGTTATTCTAACACATATGGAAGGACTTCAGAAGACCAGCCGGCACCAACAATAACACATAATATGACCGCTCCATCGGGCATAAGGTGCATACATTACGCTCAGAACAGAGCGCTGACACCACGAGAAGGCGCACGTATACAATCGTTTCCGGATGATTTTTCCTTTTCGGGATATATGGGTGATGTAACATCCCAAATCGGAAATGCTGTGCCGCCGTTAATGGCATTGGAATTAGCAAAACAGGTCGAGAAGACTATTAGAAAATTAGGATAGTATTGTGCAAATGGATCAGATAAGTGCAGGAATACGGAATGGTTTACTTCCGGCTAATACAAATGATGAGATATACTTTAACTTTTCTTATGCAGCACTAAAGCTTCTGGGAAAGAATCTATATAATAATCCGGCAAGTGCGATATCTGAGCTTGTTGCAAATAGCTTTGATGCAAGAGCTGAGAATATCTATGTCTATATTGATATGACTGACAAAGAACGATCGATCATTGAAATCATTGATGACGGAGAAGGCATGGATTATGATGAATTGCAAAGGAAGTATGTCTGGGTAGGGAGAAATAAAAGGGAAGATAATACAGAGCAGATCAAAAACGATTCGTATGCCGTAATGGGACGAAAAGGCATAGGCAAGTTAGCGGCATTCTATTTATCAGATCATTATTCCATATATACAAAAAAAAGCGGGCATACGGGGCAGGAAGCATGGCGTGTTGATATGTCAGCATACAAGGATTCTGATTTTCCGAGAATGGACAGGATAAAGGATGATTTTTCAATCGATAATTATGAGATATGGAGAAATCACGATCATGGTACCCTGCTAAGGTTGGATAAGGTGGATCTCACGGGAACCGGCGAAAAGAAGATAGAGTCTCTTCAGAGATTATTTGCAGATTACTATCTGACCGATATGCTGGATGCCGAAATTCGGATTTGCGTCAAGACAAGCAGAGAGCAGGAAATAGAATACGCAAAAGTTCAGAAGCGTATTGCATTTGGAAATATGTATGCGATTTTTGATAATACGGACAGGGGATATTACAAGAAACTAAATAAAGAAATACAGTTCAAATGGGCTTCACCGTACGAAGATATAGCAAATAAAGGGCGTAGTACAGTAAAGCTGGATGAGAAAAAGTTTGAGACATCGGGGAATCGTTCTTTTAGCAAAGAAAATGGTGACTTAATAGAAAAAAGGTATAAACTCAAGGGTTGGATCGGGATACATGCGACAATAGATCAGCAAAATGCGATTGATAAAAAGTATATAAGAAATAAAATTTATAATCCAAACTGCCTAAGGCTATATGTACGTGACAAATTGGCTGTTGCTAACTATTTTGATATTCATGTGAATACACAGGCTATGTCGAATTATATAGAAGGTGAGATATCATTCGATATTTTGGATGATGATGAGCTTCCGGACATCGCTACGTCAAGCCGACAGAATTTTCTGGAAGATGAGAGGGTGAGTCTCCTTTTTGAAATTGTAGATAAGATAGTCGGAAGTCTGATGAGTGCAAGAAATACGGTCGGTAATGAGATTCGTCAGGAGAACGAACAGCGCAAGAAAGAAGAAGAGGAAAAGATAGAAAAGAAGAGAAGAGCGGAACAGGAGGCAAGGAGAAGAGCGGAAGAAGAGAAAAAAAGGGCAGAAAGAGAAAAGGAAGAGGCTGAAGAAAAGAGCAGAACGGCAGAGAAGAAGCAGAAAGAAGCGGAAAATGAAAGAAATAAGGCACAGGAGCGCCAAAAAGCCGCTGAACAGGATGCAAGAAGAGAAAGACGCAGAAGCAATTATATAATGAGTGTAAGTAAGCTCGAAAATGGCAGTGTTTTAAATTCGGTACACAGTATTTATAATCAGTCAAAAAGGGTTAAGGAGAACCTTGATAAGATTGTTTCGTCGCATGAATATACAGGGGTACTACAGAAAAATCTGCTTAAAGCTGAGGAATCCAATCAATTTGCCCTGATAGCATCAAAGAATATTTCAAAAGCGGGGAAAACCATAGAAGATAATGATGCATCGACTACAGTAGATGTTGTTTCATATGTATTTCAATATATGGAACAAGTCATGAGAGCGATTTACGACAGCAATGAAATAGATATCATAATTAAGCCTAGTGAAGCGTATCTTGAAAGGGAGATTCGGCAGCTTTCACTTGCCATAGTTCTGGATAATATTGTAGGTAATGCAATCAAGGCTCACGCCACAAAGATAGAAGTAGAAGCTATACAGACATCAAGAGGTGTGGATATTTTGTTTGTCGATGACGGAAATGGATTGAGTCCCGATATAGATGATATAAACAGAATATATGATTTTGGTTATACAACAACTAATGGTTCGGGATTGGGTTTATATTATTCAAAAAAATACTTAAACATAATTAGCGGAGATATAGTACTTAGCAATAATAAGAATAAAGGTGTAACAGTTAGGGTTTCCATAAGGGAGAA
The DNA here is from genome assembly GCA_024685495.1 of Lachnospiraceae bacterium. Taxonomy (GTDB): domain Bacteria; phylum Bacillota; class Clostridia; order Lachnospirales; family Lachnospiraceae; genus RUG191. The sequence goes on along the minus strand of JAIKVT010000190.1, from coordinate 2,718 downwards.
ATAAAGATGTTAGATGATCTTACTTACAGATTGGTGATAATTGATGATCAGAGTACGTTTTACGATGATTATGTCGATGCGGCAAGGGAATTTTTGGAGAACAAAGGTTTTTTGCTTGAACCAGAGAAACAGATGGATCGCTTGGAACAGCTTGAAGAGATAGACATAGGAGAGATAGATTTGTTCCTTGCTGATTTGATGCTTGGTAATGGTGATGTAAAGGAAGGTCAATTATTTATAGAGAAGATACGGGAGAAGAGTCTTGCTGATATACTGTTTTATTCTACTGATGGAAAAGCAATAAGGAATTATAAATCCTCACCGGAATTCGATATGCAAAAGGTCTATTTTGCGATTCGTGATGAAAACTATGATTCTATTGAGAATCGTATGATTGCGCTTCTTGAAGAATCCATAAGAAGAGCTAATACTCCGATGGCAACCCGTGGTGCAGTACTGGGGTGTGTCGCCGAACTAGATACATTGATTAAACAAAAAGAAGATGAGTTATTAGATGAACTAAAGGACGAAGATAAACATGAGCAGATTTTAAATAAATGCATAAGGATTTACTATGATTCGTACAAAAGACAACAGAAAAAACGAAATGATTTTTTTGGAAATGATTTTTGTGGAAATGTGGATAAATGGGAGAATATTTCGCGAGGTAGTTTTAATGTGAACATTTCTGATATGATCCGAAATATAAACATCACAGATTCCAGCAAAAATTTGAATGTATTACAGAAGACATATGAGATTATTAGTGGAAAAGATGAAACTTATGTACTGCTAAAGAAGATTGGGGAATTGTTGGATGCAAGAAATATACTTGCTCATGTTGAACAAGAATTCAGTGATGGCGTATATCGCTTTAAAACGAATGCTCAGAATGAGTATTTGGAGTTAACTGAAGAAAAATGTATAGAGCTTCGGAAGGATATTATTCGGGCTTATAAATGTATTGAGAGTATATGAATTTAGGTATTGGTGCTTGAAATGGATCCTTGAAATAGAGTTCTAACTATACCTCTGAAGCTGAATTATCCTTTAGCACAATACTTAAACTGAAGGTGTGGTCCTCATAGCTGTAGTTTATGATGCTGTCATATTTCTTTATGACTCTTTTATACTTTTCAGATCATATCCGTGATAGGCTTTATTTGAGTTGGTTGTTTGAATATGTGTACAATCCTCATTTATAGGAGATTTGTTACAGGAATGGCAAATGTTTTTAAATGAAAGAGGAGTCTCGTGTGACGAATCTAAAAAATCAATCCGGTATCGAGATATTTTTTTCCTCTTGCAGCAGAATTTTAACTATGCAAAATTCGTTTGAACGGTCTACACGTTTAGATACAGACGGTTTATTCAATTCGTTATAACGGTACATATTGTTCGGACGCTGGGGAGTTAATAAATTATCTTCCATGCCGGCAATCATGGTCTACATCATATTTTCATATATGATTCGCTTTTTTTAAGAAAATCCAAAGATAAATATATTGCATATATCCGATCAAACTGATTGGAACGGATATACATGCTAATCGGCTATTATCGTGATAAATCTATGTTAGTTAATGATATTAGATTTTTAGAAATGAGTTAATGTAGAAGCGGAAGAACGACGCATTAATATGCTTTTAATGATATATTCAGTCGGAAAATACCGTTTTCGTAGCGGTAATCAATGGCTCCGTCATACTTATCAATGATTCTTTGGATACTTTTCATGCCGTAACCGTGTTGTTTCTTATCCGGCTTTGAAGTAGAAATGAGACAGTTTGTTCTCTTGTCGACAGGATTTATGGAGCAGGAATTTTGTAGCTTTATAATCGTCAGGTGCATATCTTCAATCCTGTCAACCATAAGATCAATAAACCCATTATCTGATTTTGAAGAAGCTTCATATGCGTTATCAAGTATGTTACAGAATAGGGTTGTTATTTCATCGTTAGACATAAAGTTTACTGTATTGCTGCGTATGTCTGTATTAAAAACTATTCCGGTATTCTGGAATCGGTCAGCGTATCCGGATAACAGAGCGTTCAGAAAACTATTATCAGATCTTACACTTGAAGTGCGTAAGGCAGATGTGTTCAGAAGATTATTGATATATTCAGTTATTTCTTTATTAGAATGCGCTGAATTAAGAGTTAGAATCGCGTTTAAATGATTTTTGATATCGTGAATCAGAATTGCGCGGTCTTCAGAAGCCTGAATCAGACTTTTATAGTATTTCTTCATATCATTTTCGCGTTGGAGTAAGATACGCATTTCCATAAGTTCAGAATCACTTTTCATACGGTGGGATTCATCAAATATTACTAGTATATTCAGTGTAATGATTAATGCAGTTATTATAGGTATTAGAACATTTACCGGCATATCCTTTATATAGCTGTAATCCTTGGACCACAGGAACATTAATGCAAGCATAATACAGATAGACATAAATGGTATGATGCCATATGCAGCCGGAACAGATTTATATACGAAATAGTCTGATTTTTTCTTCTTTATTATGATAACAGTTGGATATAATATTATAAAATACAGACTTTTGCTTATCAGGGTGCATATTCCGCTCAAACGGTAAGTTGATTCCGATTGAAACGGTATGACCCTTTCCGACCGTTCGGGAAGGCATTCCGCCCCTAACGGTACAAGTTTTTATATATGATATAGTTCTTTTCGTAGTTAAAAATATACGAA
>JAIKVT010000188.1 GCA_024685495.1 Lachnospiraceae bacterium | reverse complement strand
CCTATATACATTTCATTAGTATACATTCCCTCAGGCTCGACAAATAACTGATGACGTGGTTTATCGGAGAACTTTACCACTTTATCTTCGATTGAGGGGCAATATCTTGGACCGGTTCCTTCGATAATTCCGGCATAAATAGGAGATTTATCAAGATTATTTCTGATAATTTCATGAGTCTTCTCATTCGTATAAGTAAGATAACATGAAACCTGATCTTTTTTTATCGAATCTTTATCAGTCGTAAATGAAAAAGGAACAATTTCATCATCACCTTTTTCTTCTTCCATCTTGCTAAAGTCAATACTGTCTTTGGCAATTCGAGCAGGAGTTCCTGTCTTAAATCTCAAAATATCAATATCATTATCTGCAAGTGACTGCGTCAAATAGTTTGCAGCTTTAAGACCATTCGGTCCGGTATATTCAATGACATCTCCATAAAGACAACGAGCTTTAAGATAAGTTCCTGTACAAAGAATTACAGCTTTGCAAAAATAAGTTGCTCCCGAATAAGTCTTAACGCCTTTGATTTTATTATCTTCAATTATTAATTCTGAAACTTCGGCCTGTCTTAAAGTTAAGTTAGACTGTTGTCCTAAAGTTTTTCTCATCTCAAGTGAGTACATCGCTTTATCAGCTTGAGCTCGAAGAGAATGAACGGCAGGACCTTTTGATTTGTTAAGCATCTTAGATTGGATAAATGTTTTATCGATATTGATTCCCATTTCTCCGCCAAGTGCATCAACTTCTCTGACAAGATGACCTTTCGAAGTTCCACCTATATTAGGATTGCAGGGCATCATCGCAACCGAATCCATACTGATTGTAAAAATAATTGTGTTCATTCCAAGGCGTGCTGAGGCAAGTGCAGCTTCACAACCTGCGTGACCTGCACCGACAACAACTACGTCGTAAGTTTCTGTGACTACTTTTTTTTCTGTCATAATTATTTACCCATACAAAATTTTGAGAAAATCTCTTCAACAAGATCGTCCTCAACTTCTTCACCTATAATAAGACCGAGATAACGATAAGCATCCATAAGGTCAATTGAATAAAAATCTTCCGGCATATTATCATTTAAGCTTTTTTCAACAAGCTTCAGTGAATCCACACATTTACACAATAATTCTTTGTGGCGAAGAGAAGTGATTATCACTTCATTATTAACATCTATATCTCCATCAAAAAACAAATTCTTAATCGTATCTTCGAGTCTGTCAATTCCCTGACCTTCTTTAGCAGAAATTGAGATAACTTGCGAATCAATTAATGAATTTAATTTGTCTTCATCAACATTACTTGCAAGGTCTGATTTATTAAGAAGGCAAATGTATTTCTTATCATGAAGCTTCTCAATAATTTTTAAATCATTATCATCGAGCGGAATAGAAGAGTCCACTACATAAATTATAAAGTCGGCTTCGTCAATCGCCGTAAAAGATTTATCGACTCCAATTTTCTCAACCACATTTTCAGAATCTCGAATACCGGCGGTGTCTATGATATTAAGCACAATTCCATGAAGATTAATCTGCTCTTCTATAATATCGCGAGTTGTTCCGGGAATATCGGTAACAATAGATTTTTCCTTTTTGGCTAAAACATTTAGAAGAGAAGATTTTCCGACATTAGGTTTTCCGACAATTGCGGTGTTAATGCCATTTTTAAGAAGCATCCCGTTGTCACTGTCTTTAATCAAAGTATTAATTCTAAGTTGCAAATCACCGACAACCTCATTAAGTCGGTCGCTATAATCATCCAAAGAATAATGCTCGGGATCGTCAAGAGCAGACTCAATATAAGCAACTTCATAAATAATTTTATCGCGAAGCAGCTTAACTTCATTATAAACACTTCCTTCTAATTGACGAACAGAAGCATCAAGTGCGTATTTATTATTAGAACTTATTATATCCATAACAGATTCCGCGCGGCTTAAATCAATTCGTCCGTTAAGAAATGCCCTCTTAGTAAACTCGCCGGGCTCCGCAAGTCGAACTCCGTTACTAATTACAATTTCAAGAATTTTCTTTGTTACATATATGCCACCGTGGCAGTTAATCTCTACTACATTTTCTCTGGTAAATGTGTTAGGTGCCTTGAAGACTGATACTAAAACTTCATCGATTAATTTATCATTATCATATATATGGCCATAATTAATCGTATGCGAATCTACATCAGTAAGATTTTTCTTACCTTTATAAATATTATCAATCTTAGAAATTGCATCTTCACCGCTAACTCTTATAATACTGATTCCGGAATTACTAAGAGCCGTGGATATAGCTGCAATTGTATCTGAGCATGACATAGTCTGTAACCTTTCCTGTAAATAAACACTTTATATATAATAGTATGAAAAGTATTATTTTACAAATGTAAATTTAATAAATCTACATTTAAAGGCAAAAAAATATTATATAAAAAAAATATTAATAAGACTAGGATAAAAAATTTAACAAAACTAGGATAAAAATTTTTTAAATGTTTAAGCAAAAAAATTCCCGCCGGAATCGACGGGAATCATAAATCGCTATTTAATATTGTGTAATGATTAGTTATTCTTTGGAACTACTACTACATGTCTGTAAGGTTCTTCACCTTCTGAATGAGTAGTTACATATTTATCATCCTGTAAAGCTGAATGGATAATTCTTCTTTCATAAGGATTCATTGCTTCTAAGCTTACTGATGATTTATTTCTCTTAGCTTTGTAAGCTGTATTCTTAGCAAGATTTTCTAATGTTGCCTTACGTCTGTTACGATAATCTTCAGTATCAATCTTAATTCTTGTATGATTTTCAACCTTACGATTAACAGCAAGAGAAGTAAGATATTGAAGTGAGTCAAGAGTTTGACCGCGCTTTCCGATGATAACTCCCATCTCAGGTCCTTTAAGT
>JAIKVT010000023.1 GCA_024685495.1 Lachnospiraceae bacterium | reverse complement strand
TTCGACTCTAAGAAGAAGTATTCTGAAGTTATAACTAAGGAATGTACGTATAGACTCGGCGCTCCGGAATTCCTATTATCGGAAGAGCAGTTAGAAGATAATAAAGAAGTAATCGAGAAAAGAACGGGACGCGGCATGCGTGTTCTTGCATTTGTTAAAGAAGAAGAGGGCAAGGTTTCTCCACTTCTTTTCGTTGCACTTGTTAACGAGCTTCGTGCCAACGTTCAGGAAATATTTGCCAGCTTCAAAGCACAGGGTGTCGGCATTAAGGTTATCTCAGGTGATAACCCTCTTACCGTATCGCGCGTGGCGGCAAAGGCCGGCGTTGAACATGCCAATGAATATATAGATCTTGCAACAGTTGAATCAGATGAGGAACTTAAAGAGTGTGCAACTAAATACACCGTATTTGGTCGTGTTAAGCCGGAGCAAAAGAAAGCTCTTGTAACAGCTCTTCACGAAGAAGGGCTCAAGGTTGCCATGACAGGTGACGGTGTCAATGATATCCTTGCCATGAAAGAAGCTGACTGCTCGATTGCGATGGGTACAGGTAGTGACGCCGCAAGACAGGCTGCACAGGTTGTACTTCTCGACTCAGACTTCTCACATATGAAGGAAATCGTTTCGGAAGGTAGACGAGACATCAACAACATTACTCGTTCAGCAACGCTGTTCTTATACAAGAACATTTTCTCGTTACTGCTTGCGGTATTCTCTATTATACTGTCGATGACTTATCCGCTTCGTCCTAACCAGGTATCGCTTATATCCGGTTTCAACATCGGAATCCCGGCGTTCCTACTTGCGTTAGAGCCTAACGAGAAGAAGCAACATGGAAGCTTTATCATACACACATTGGTAAAGGCCATCCCCGCGTCACTGACATCGTTTTTTGCAATTGCATTTATGGTATTCTTCGGACAGCTGTTCAATATACCACAGCAGGAAATCGGTACGGCAAGTACTTATCTGTTGTCGGTAATCGGATTTGTAATCCTTTGGGATATCACAAAGCCTATGAACAAGTGGCGTACATTCGTATTCTTCGTTTGTATAGCAGGATTCATACTCAGCAACATCTTCTTGTACAAGTTGTTTGATATGACTAACATCTCGCTTGAAGCCGCTGCACTTTGTGTAGTCTTTGCAATTGCCGAGATGACTATTATAAGATGGCTGACCTTCCTCTGTGAAAACATGATTAAGAATAAAACCATAAGGAAGATATTTAAAAGAGCCTAAGCAATGCTCAGGCTCGATAGGCTTATAAGTTGCATATATAATTTATGTCCGTTTATTCGGACAGTTCTTTCTCGTGCTTCTTCTTGGCCAGATACAATATAATATTGATTGTGAATACATATGCGGCCGTTACGAATAAGTTAACGGCCATTATATTTCTAAAGACAATCATAAGTATGATAAATGCCACTGTAAGGGCGGCCAATTTAAGCACGAACATAATGTTAAAATCACTCTGTATCTTCGCATAGCGTCTGTTGCAAAACAGGAATATATAATAAGCAACAATAGACACAACCATGAACATAATCTTAGGAAATACCGCGACTTCACCCTCACGCATAAACTCGAGCGCCGAGGTTATATTGTTAAGAGCGAAGATTATAAATATATGAATCAACATATAAAGCAATCCGTTATCTTCCTTATCTCTGTCTAATAAATGGTCATAGAAAAGCTCATACGATACGAATAATCCCGCAACTACAATAAATGCCATAAGCGAGAAATAGATAACATTGGGGTTAAATTCTCCTCCGGATACGAAGTAGTCTGCAAGTACGATTATCATTTCACCGAAAGTGAAGACAACATAAAGCATCGCCCTTTCCGTAATATGATTAAAATCAATCGCCTGTCCGCCGCTTCGGGTTCTTCCGAGCACCGTCATAAGTATTCCCGTAAGGATAGCTGCAAATGATGCAACCACTGCCCACACAACCGGCATAAAGGCACTTCCCAAGACAATCGCCGCCTCCACAAATAGCGTATGCGCCATCTTCTTAATCATGTCCCTGTTCCAGACATCGGCCTTGTGATTGCGAAGCTCAATCAGATACTGAACTCCGATATTAACAAGAATAAGTCCCCATGCTATATGGTACTGATCCTGATATCCGTTCCAATCCTGCCTTGTGCTGTCACCGACAAAATACATAAGATACATATTTATAAAGAAGAAGACGTGGTCCCTTATTCCATTTCTTCCAAATAAATTAATGTAAAATGTCGTAAAGCTCCATATCTGAATAATGGCAAGCGTACACATCGTATACGCTATCATACTTTCGACAGCAATAAACCCTCCATCAAAATTATGAAGGAGGGAATTATTCCTACCAACCATATATACGAATATAAGGTCATATATAAGTTCAATATATTCTACTTTTTTCTCTTCTCTATTGAAAATGTTCATAACAACGTCTCTTCTAATTATCTGCGTCTGTCTTATTTAATGTTGAGGTATTCTTTGATTGTTCCTAACTGCTTTATACAATCACGTCTTCCGAGTTCGTATAAGTCTCCGAGTTTGTCCATGTCGCCTTCAATTCTTCCGACAGTCACTTTTTCAGATGGAGCGATACGAAGAAGTCTGCCCTCTTTATGAAGCTTATCAACTTCGTTACATTCGCGATTATATTGGATTCCACTTTCCGAAAGTCGAAGAGCAAACTTAGGATATTTTCCATACATTCGAATTGCCGCATCGGACAACTTATCCTTCTTTCGAAAGCCAAGGTCACGAGTCTTAATAACAATAATTTTCTCGTAATCATTATCGAGTGCCCATTTGTAAGGAATCTTACATGAACAGCCACCATCAAGATACAAAGTTCCGTTAATGTCTACCATCGGGGAAATGTATGGCATGGTCGCCGACGCCCTTATGCCCTTCATAATCGTCTTATAATCTTTCTTCTCAAAATATGTGGTCTCCCCAGTCAAACAATTAGTTGCCACTGCGACAAATCGCCTTCTCGGATCCATAAACCTCTCTTTATCAAGCGGCTCTAATATTCCTCTGTCTTCTGTAAGAAATCCTATATCCAGAATACTCTTACTTCTCTTAAGAGCAGTCTTGCCGACATACCTGCTGTCATGTCTGTATCCGAGATTAACTCTCGCAGATCTTCCTATCTGACCTGATACGTAATTCATTCCGCCAAGTGCTCCGGCTGATACACCGATTACGCAATTCATATTAATATCGTTAAGCATTAGCTCGTCTAAAATTCCCTGCGTATAAAGCCCTCTGAACGCACCTCCCTCTAATACGAGACATCCGTCAACTAACTTATCGCTTGCACTCCCTCTGGGTATATTACCCATCTTCGAATACACTCTCTTCGCCATTACTATTCCTTCTTTCCGGTCTGTTATTGTTATGTAATCTTATCTAATTCCTCGCCAAAGACTTCCTGATATTCTTCTTCCTCTTT
>JAIKVT010000021.1 GCA_024685495.1 Lachnospiraceae bacterium | reverse complement strand
TCTTGAAAATGTTAATGACAAAGCCTACGTTATGGCTTATAACTTTTGTTTTGAATTTACGAATAATGACATTCGTTTTCTCAGTGAGAATAAATCAAAACACAAAGATCAGATTAAGAAATCCAAAAAAGCATTAAAGCGTTTATGTAAAAGAATTCGACCACGTACTCTTTATGTTCCTATAAAAAGTAAGGACTTCTTTGTCTGGTTTATGTATCACTATTTCTGACAAATCTGATTCTTGGATTAAATAATACTCCGGCTTTGAGACCTTTTAACATTGTGCCAAGTCTTTTTATCTTATTATCTTTTGCAAATAAAATTACTCTTGCAAAATTAAGCGCAAAGCCTGCCATATATATAAGTAATTCTTTCACACCTTCATTTCTTGCCGTGCAAAAATCATTTCGGTATGCATAGAAATATCTGTCAATTCTGTCTATCTTATCTAATGTTATATTCGAGCCCGAGTTCTTTGTCATCTTATGAACAACTTCGGAATCAACCACATTATAGCAATTGAAATTCTTAGACATACGGATTGTATATTCCTTGTCATCTCCCCAGATAAAATATTCTCTCTTCGGAAGACCGACATATCTTACCGCATCTGCATTAAATAAAAGCGAGACGAAAGTCGCTGCCTTAACGGGAGTTAATCCGTTGTTTTTATAATACTGCTGCATTGATGTCAAATTTTTCTCATAAGTCTGCCTGTTCATAACGCAGTCACTTCCATCCGTCCATTTTACAGTTGATGAAAGAAAGCCGAAATTATCGTAAAGCTTCGTCGCCGCGCCCATAAGCCTCTTCAATGAATCTTTCTTGATGATGGTGTCATCATCCATAATCCATACGTACTTATAGCCACGCCTTACGGCATAACTTATCCCTGCGCTGAAGCCTCCGGCTCCACCCATATTCTTTTTTAAATGTTTATATGTGACGTTATCATTATCACATATCAAATCCGATATGTAATCCTTAGTACCGTCGGTACTGTTATTGTCAACGATTATTATGTCAAGCGGTTCCTCCGAATCAAGTAATGCTTTCAAACATTCTTTGAGCAACACTTTTCTGTTATAAGTTACGACTACTGCTGCAACTTCTCTCATGGCATATAATCCTCATTCTTCCCAAGATTACCCTTAATACAATCAACAAAAACCCGTCGTAGCATTCTTCTGTTATATTTCCCCTGTTCTCTCTTGGCGGGATTGAGAAGCATAACGAAGCTTCCCACATAAAACACAAAATATTCCGCAATAATATTAATGCATGTGATTACACCAAGATGTCTCTTTGCGCAATCATATCTGTTCCTGTAACCGTAGTAATGTTTCCAGCCGATTCGTCCTAATATACTTTCAGTCTTATAATTTAGGACCGTCTTATGATTTAACTTTGCTTTAGGAACTAAAGCTATTCCATCCTTGATACGAAGACAAAATTCCGTGTCGTCATACCATATGAAATATTCTTTAAGCGGGATACCAACCTTCTTAAGTTCGCTTCCCTTTATAACGAGACCGCAAAAGGTTGCAAAATCTATCTTCCTCGGTCTGTCATACATATCTTCACTAATCTGTTTCTCCCAAAAGATCAACCTTGAAGCAAGCCTTCTTCGGTGGTAGGTATCTATCTGACCTTCTGTATAAACTGTTCCTGCAAATGCGTTATAACCCTTATTCTTCTTAGCAAAATCGGTAATCTTTTGCATATAGCTTCGCTCAATCATAGCATCGTCATCGATGATTAACACATAATCAAAATCTTCTTTTGCTGCGATGCTAAGAGCCTTATTAAAGCCTCCCGCACCGCCGAGATTAGTCGACTCGTGATAAGGCTTAACCCTCTTATCCTTCAAGCTGTCGAGATATTCTTTCGTACCGTCATCGCTGTTATTGTTAACGATGATAACACTATCGATATCTGCAGTTTGATTAAGTACTCTGTTTAAGCATTCTTTCAGAAGCTCTATTCGATTGTAGGTTACAATTACCACGCCAAGTCTCATTAATATTTCCAATCTGTCATATTACATCCATCAGGTACTATCATAAATACATGATTATTTCAGCAATAATACACTAATTATATATACAACAAATACCGTGAGCCTGTACTCATACAAACATCAATGTGGTCAAAACCTGCTAAGCGATTTTCTGTATGAGCGTGCAGGTGTTTGACACATTGATGCATGATAGACAGTATCATTCACGGTATCTGTTACTTTGATTTATTTATTGCTGTACATATCATCATAGTATTTCTGATAGTCACCACTTGTAACATTCTTCATCCAATCTTCATGCTCAAAGAACCATGCGATTGTCTTCTTAATTCCCTCTTTGAACATTGTCTCAGGCTCCCAGCCGATTTCTGCTTTAATCTTATCGGGAGCGATTGCATATCTTCTGTCGTGACCTTTACGGTCTTCCACGTAAGTGATAAGGTCTGTGCTTACGTTCTTGCGACGAGGGTCATTTTCCGGAAGCATCTCAAGAAGTGTCTCGATAATTATGTTGATAATCTCGATGTTCTGCTTCTCGTTATGGCCACCGATGTTGTAAGTCTCGAATAATTTACCCTGCTCTTGAACCATATCGATTCCTTTAGCATGATCGTCAACATATAACCAGTCACGAACATTCTTACCGTCGCCATATACAGGAAGCTTCTTTCCCTGAAGCGCATTATTGATAATAAGCGGAATGAGCTTCTCAGGGAACTGATAAGGTCCGTAGTTGTTAGAACAGTTAGTAATATTTGCAGGGAACTTATAAGTATCCATATATGATTTAACAAGCATATCAGAAGAAGCTTTACTTGCTGAATAAGGACTATGAGGATCGTAAGGTGTTGTCTCATAGAAGTATGCATTAGGATCGTCATCCAGTGTTCCGTATACTTCGTCTGTAGATACATGAAGGAACTTCTTGCCTTCCTTAAATGTTCCGTCTTCCAACTCCCATGCAGCCTTTGCACAGTTAAGCATAACTGCCGTTCCTATAACATTTGTCTGAACAAAAACTTCAGGATCCTTGATACTTCTGTCAACGTGTGACTCAGCAGCAAAATGAACAACTCTGTCGATATCGTTCTCTTCAAAAATCTTAGAGATAGCTTTGCTGTCACAGATATCTGCTCTTACAAATGTGTAATTATCTCTGTTCTCTATGTCTTTTAAGTTCTCCAAATTGCCGGCATAGGTGAGCTTATCTACATTGATAATTCTGATATCATTGTCATATTTGCGGAACATGTAGTGAATGTAATTACTACCGATAAATCCCGCTCCACCTGTTACCAAATAAGTTCTCATAGTATTTTCTCCTTTGTAAAAAATTGTTTCCTTAATGATAAATTATTTCTTAGCGATAAATTTATTTTCTTAGCGATAATCTATTTTCTTAGCGATAATCTAAGGTACCATTTCCCAAGCACACTTGTAATTCTTCTTATTATGACACTCAGTTCCACCTGCCATTTGCTTAGGTTAAGATCAGTCGCATATTTTTCAACGAGATATCTGTGCTCTCTTATGTATGCTTCTTCCTCGCCACCGCCAAGCACCTGACCTGTATTAGAATCATTTCTGATTCTAAAGAAATTAAGCGGTCTGTGCAATATGTAGATTTTACCAAAGTTAGCAAGCTTCATAAAGAAGTCATAGTCAATAATGTAATGTATATTCTCATCAAAGCCGCCGAGCTTGTCGTATGTTGATTTTCTAATCATATTAGCAAGCGGTGCTCCGAGAAAATCTCTTGTAAAAATTGAAAACTTAGATGCCTCTCGACCATCCACAAGGCCACCCTTAAAGTATCTTCGATAATAACCTTTCGATACATTGTCCGAATCGATAAATTCCGTATCAGACTGAACAAGATTGACGCTTGGATATTTCTCCATAACTGCGACTTCCTTCTCAATCAGTCTTCGATGTATTAAATCATCGGCGCACATAAGCTTGATGTATTTTCCTTTGCAAAGGCTAAGGCATTTATTCCAATTGCCCGCCATGCCAAGATTAGTATCGTTCTTTACAACTTTAAGTCTCTTGTCTTCGATTGAATTAACAACTTCTAATGTGTTGTCGCTCGAAGCATCATCCACTACAATAATCTCGAGCTTTCTGTAGCTTTGATAACGAATGCAATTAATTGTCTCTAATATGTAATCTTCATTGTTGTAAGTCGGAATACATACAGACACCAACGGTTTGTTCGACTTTGTCACAATCGTACCTCTTTTGTATTACAGAGTCATATGCTCTAAATAATAATCAAGTGCGTCTTCCCAATTAGCCATTGAGAATTTATCTGTCACTTCTTTAAGATGCGCATTTTCCAAAATAGAATACTTCGGTCTGTTAGCTGCTGCAGGATTAATCTTTGCATATTCTTCTGAAGTTACGTGATTAACCTTCGTCTTGACATCACATTTCTTATAGAAAGTCTCAGTAAACTCAGCCCAGTTAGTCGAGCCTTCGCACGTAGCATGATACAATCCGTAGTTTTCTGTTCCCTCTAGGAAATGTATCATCTTAGACAACTCTACAGCCGATGTCGGAGTTCCGAGCTGATCGCACACAACTGAAACTTCATCGTGTGTCTTAGCGGCATTGAGCATTGTCTTAACAAAGTTCTTGCCGTCTCCGTATAACCATGCTGTTCTTAATATAAAATATTTGCTTGCATTTTCCTGAACAAATTCTTCACCTGCAAGCTTTGTTCTTCCATATGCAGATACGGGTGCGGGCTTATCAGTCTCAACATAAGGATGATCGCCGTCTCCCGGAAATACATAATCAGTAGAAATATGTACAAGCTTTATGTCTCTTTCTTTTGCAACAATTGCAAGATTCTTAGGACCTACCGCATTAGCCTGGTATGCAACATCTTCCTTCTCTTCGCAGCCGTCTACATTAGTAAATGCAGCACAGTTAATAATAACGTCGGGCTTTTCTTCTTCGCATACCTTTCTTACTGCATCAAGATCGGAAATGTCAAGCTTTATGACTCCTTCCATATCAATCATGTCAGTTTTGATGAATTCAACTTCATTGCCATATTCATTTTGAATAGCTCTTCCAAGTTGTCCGTTACATCCTGTAACAAGTATTTTCTTCATCTTTCATCCTCCTTAAATAATAATGAGTCTCTTTGCGATATGTCCCATTATTGGTACATATTATAACAATCTATTCATACCTGAGAATATTCCTCTGATACCTGCTCTGGTAATATTAGAACTTATTCCCACTCCGTATGTAACCTTGCCTGTTCTCGAATTCTTCATCTTCATATAAGCTGCTGCCTTAGCATGAGAACCCTGAGACAACGAATGCTCCGAATAATCCTCTACCGTAAAGTCCACTTCGGGAACGCATTGTCTTATCGCAGTCTTAAGTGCGTCAATAGGTCCGTTTCCTTCAGCTTCAGAATACATCTTCTCGCCTTTATATTTGAAATCAACAGATACTTTCGTATCATCGTTTGACGATCTGTCATCCACATCAACAAAGATAAGTTCGAAGGGATCTTTTTTCTCTAAATATTCCTTCTTAAATGCGGCCATGATCTTTTCAGGTTTAACCTCACCGCCTTCTTTCTCGGAAATCTTTTGGATAACCTTGGCAAACTCTCTTTGCATATCCTTAGGAAGCTTGTAGCCGTAGATAGAATCCATAACGTATGCCACGCCGCCTTTGCCGGACTGTGAATTAATTCTTACAACCGGCTCGTATTCTCTTCCTATATCTGCAGGGTCGATTGGAAGATAAGGAACCTCCCAATGCTCGCCGCCTCTTTCCTTTAATGCTTTAACGCCCTTGTTGATAGCGTCCTGATGAGAACCTGAGAATGCAGTAAATACTAATTTACCCGCATAAGGATGTCTCATATCAACATCCATCTTGGTGCATCTCTCATATACGTCAACAATTTCTTTAATATTCTCAATGTTAAGCTCAGGATTTACTCCCTGGCTGAACATATTATAAGCAATAGTTAAGATGTCAACATTTCCCGTTCTCTCACCGTTACCTAAAAGTGTACCTTCAATTCTGTCGGCTCCCGCAAGAAGCGAAAGCTCTGAAATAGCAACGCCGGTACCTCTGTCATTATGAGGGTGAACTGAGAGAATGACATTTTCCCTATCTTTAAAATGTGTACTCATCCATTCAATCTGATCTGCATATACGTTAGGTGTATTCATCTCGACAGTTGCGGGAAGATTAAAGATGATAGGGTTATCATTCACATTTCCCCAAGCATCCTGTACCGCCGTACAGATGTCTAAAGCGAAATCTAATTCTGTTCCCGTAAATGATTCGGGAGAATACTCAAGTTGAATATCGCCTTCGTGATTCTTCATGCCTTCTTTAACCATATTAGTCCCGGCAACGGCAATATCAATTATCTCATCTCTGTCCATATTAAATACAACATCTCTTTGAAGTGTAGATGTTGAATTGTAGATATGGAATATTACATTAGGAATTCCTTCGATTGCTTCAAAGGTTCTGTCGATTAATTCCTGACGACACTGGCAAAGAACCTGAACCTTAACATCACTCGGAATCTTATTCTCATTAACAAGCTGTCTTAAGAAATCAAACTCAATCTGACTTGCTGCGGGAAACCCTATCTCGATTTCCTTAAATCCTAACTTTATGAGAAGGTCAAACATTTCCATCTTCTCGTCAACATTCATAGGCTCAATTAAAGCCTGGTTACCGTCTCTTAAATCTACACTACACCAAATCGGTGCTTTCTCAATTTCTTTATTTGGCCATGTTCTATCCTTAAAATCCACGACCGGATTTTTCTTATATCTTTTATAATTTAACATTGTACTTACTCCTTATATTCTTGTTGTTTGTTCTAAAATTCGTCAAAATTGCTCTCTACGAGCTCAACTAGAGCAAGCAACGCCTTTTCTTCTTCAGGGCCTTCACAGGAAATCTCTATCTCTTGTCCCGCCATAACGCCGGCACCTAATACGCTAAGCATTGATTTTGCATTAGCCTCATAGTCGCCCTTGTATTTGAATTTGATTTCCGTGTCTGTATATTTTACAGCTTCATCACACAGTTTACCGGCAGCTCCCATATGAAGTCCCGATAAATTAGTTATTGTAACTTTTTTACTTACCATATTTCTTACCTCTTGTCTGATGTGTTTTATGTCTCATATTACTTAAATGTATGCTTTGTAATTGTGCTAATTATTATCTGACACACATATACTTAACTGTAAGCCTTATCTGTTAACTACTTAATTGTAAGCTTCGTTGTAGCTGTCTTAGCCTGATACTCGCCGTCTAACTGAAGTGTTACCGCAACCGAATGTGTTCCGGTTGAAAGTCCGCTTGCATCAACATATCCGCTAATCGTGCTTTCATTCAACTTATTAAGGTCTTCCGGTAATCCGACTATATCGACATAGACATAGTTATCATCAAATGTTCCCTTTAATCTGTAAGAGAGATTATTGATTGTAAGATTCTCTGTAGAAATCTTAAATGTCTTAGTCGTCTTATTACTTACATCAACCTTAATCTTAACTGTTGCATCTTCCGCATTAAGTACAGTTACGTTAACGGGCAGATACTGATTAATATCAACAGTCGTCTCGAAATCTGCCGTTATATTATTTAGATTAATAACAGAATCCGGAATCTCAATATCGGATACTCTGTTAAGATCTCTTGATTCACCCTTAATCATTACATAAGGCGGATCTGAAGTAATGGATACAAGTGTAAGTCCATCTGCTAATGCTCCCGATGAATTAACCTTGATAGGAACCATCTTAACCATGCACAGATTAGCTGTAACTCTTACCTTATCCTTACTAAAGTCAAGCTTGGTTGTATCAACCTGCTCACCGTAAATATTAAGCGGTGTAAGAGCCACTTCTTCCGATACATTGCTGTTAGCTCCGTCAACAGGAAGAATTGCTTCTACCGACGCAATAGATGAAACAACATCTTCAGGTCCGTATACCGTTACGGTCTTAATCTCCGACTTAACGGATTCCACGCCGTATCCTTCTGCAGGATTACCCGATGTCTTCGGCACAATCGTAAACTGATTAGATACAGCCTTACCGATATTAACTTCCATGTAATAAGTCTTAGTAGGGATAGTAATGTTGTCTTCAAACTTATTAGGATATACCGTTACCGGAACATACTTATTATTCTCAATATATTCCATGTCTGCGACAGCACTAAAATCTTCTCCGGATATTTGCTCTAATACGGATCTCTTCGCGGATACACGGAATGTAACTGTCTCTCCGGATACTATCTCATAATATTTATCCTGACTTAATATCGTATCCTGATTAATAACCTG
>JAIKVT010000177.1 GCA_024685495.1 Lachnospiraceae bacterium | reverse complement strand
GAAGAGCGTGAGGCCAGGAAGGCTAAGAAATAATATTTAAGTATGTTAGAGAAAGTCTTCAAGCTTAAACAGAATAATACTAACGTTAAGACGGAGTTGATTGCGGGAGTTACAACATTTGTAACGATGGCGTATATTCTTGCGGTTAATCCTACAATTCTTAGTGAAGCGGGAATGGATGCCAATGCTGTGTTTGTTGCAACAGCATTGGCTGCTTTTGTTGCGACAACTTTAATGTCACTTGTGTCTAATTTGCCTTTTGCATTGGCACCGGGTCTCGGGCTTAATGCTTATATCGCTTATGAAGTATGCGGTACGATGGGTATTCCCTGGCAGGTGGCAATTTTTTGTGTCTTTGTTGAAGCAATAATTTTTTTGATACTCACATTGACTAAGGTGACGGGATTTTTATTTAATGCAATTCCCAAAGATTTGGTAAAAGGCCTTACCGTAGGTATAGGACTTTTTATTGCATTTATCGGATTTCAGAAGGGAAAGGTCGTTGTTGCATCTGAAGATACTTTAGTTAAGATTGTTGATTTTAACGGAAGCTTTCATACGGATGGAATCTCAGCGCTTCTTTGTCTTATCGGAATAATTGTTATAGGAATTCTTTATGTTCGCAAAGTTAAGGGTTCGATTCTTATAGGTGTTGGCGTATCATGGGTGCTTGGCATGATAGCGCAGGTTACGGGACTTTATCAGGTCGGAGGAGAATATACATCGGTTATTCCAACTCAATTTATTTTTAATGATTTCGAAACATTTACAGAGTCTTTTGGGGCTTGCTTTAAGATAGATTACAGTTCGCTTAATATAGTTGATATTGTGTCAATTGTATTCTCATTATTATTTGTCGATTTATTTAATGTTATGGGATCCCTTCTCGGATGTACGGCTAATACGTCGATGGTTGATAAGAACGGTAATGTCAGGGGAATGCAAAGGGCACTTGTTGCGGATGCTGTGGGAAATGCGTTTGGTTCCGTTTGCGGTACTTCAACACTTACAATCTATGTTGAAAGTTCAGCGGGTATAAATGAGGGCGCGCGTACAGGTCTTTCTACGTGCGTTACGGGTTTTTTGTTCTTAGTTTCGCTTATTATAGGGCCTATATTTATTGCCATACCTGGATTTGCCGTGGCACCGGCTCTTATATTCGTCGGATTTTTGATGGCTATGAACGTCGTTGATATCAACTTTAAGAATCCGGCTGAATCTATTCCGGCGTATCTTTGTTTTATTTGTATGCCGATTCTATATAGCATTTCCGACGGTATCGGAGTAGGAATCGTATCATACGTTGTAATTAACATGATTGCCGGCAATGCTAAGAAGATTAAGCCGCTTATGTATATTTTAGCGATAGTGTTCGTTATGAAGTTTGCATTGTTTTAACTGATAAATGTGTAAGTGAACTTATAATGTGTTATGATATTTCTAATATGATTTTGAACGGTCGTTGATGTATGAGTGAACTTATAATATGTTATTATGTTTATAAACAATTTGAACGGTCGTTGATGTATGAGTGAACTTATAATATGTTATGATGTTTATAAATAATTCGAACGGTCGTTGAAAGGAGATAAGATATGTATGCAATAATTACGGGAGCATCATCGGGTATCGGTAAAGAATTGGCAAGATGTCTTTTATCGCGACTTGATCTTATCCTTGTTGCCAGAAATGAAGACAAATTAAAAGAACTTACAAAAGAATATAACAGACTTTCGCTAAGACACAGATATCATCATAAAGTAACATATTATGTATGTGATGTCTCTGATACATCTGAATGCGAAAAACTCTATGAGAAGTATAAAGACTACGATGTGCAGATTCTTATTAATAATGCCGGCTCTGGAGTGTTCGGAGAGTTTGCGGATAATGATTATAAGAAGGAACTTAACAGTTTGACGACAAATGTTATCGGACCGTATGTTTTGACTAAGCTGTTCTTAGGAGAAATGCTTGCAAAGAACAGAGGTTACATTATGAATGTTGCAAGCTCAGCAGGATATATGCCGGGTTCGCCCGATATGGCTGTTTACTATGCGTCTAAAGCATTTGTTCTTAATATGACAAGAGCCATTGTCAAAGAAGAAAGTGTAAAAGATTCTAATGTCTATATAAGTGCTTTATGTCCCGGTCCTGTAGCAACGGGATTTAATGAAAACGCCGGAATTCATACACAGGCTAAAGGAATGAAAGCACGTAAGCTTGCAAAATACGCAATTAAAAAGATGTATGACGGATATGAAATAATTCTTCCGGGCTTTGTTGTTAAAGCAACTTATGCGGCCAGAAAAGTAATACCCGACGAACTGTTGCTTACCATAGCGGGCAAATGGCAAGAGAAGAAAAAGTAATATTTGATTGAAAATATCTATTTAGTAAATTAGTTGATAATCCAATAAATAATAGTGAGAAACAGGATGCAATTGTTTATAAAACATTGCATCTTTTTTATTGTTGGTGTCCCATTTATTGTACAGCTCTTTTAGTATCCTATATTCAAGTGATGACCAAATTAGTGGTTATTATACATTTATAATCGGCTAAGTGGTTGTCGAATATATGATAATCAAATACTGTTTTATATTAGAAAGAGGTGTACAATAAATGGGACACCAACAATAAAAAAAGATGCAATGTTTTATAAACAATTGCATCCTGTTTCTCACTATTATTTATTGGATTATCAACTAATTTACTAAATAGATATTTT
>JAIKVT010000137.1 GCA_024685495.1 Lachnospiraceae bacterium | reverse complement strand
TGAAGATGCAAGCTTTGATGCTGTAATAACCAGAAATCTTACATGGACTCTTCCTGATGTAGAGAGGGCTTATAAAGAATGGTTTAGAGTTATAAGACCGGGTGGAAGACTGATTAATTATGATGCTAATTATGCTAAAGCTATTAGAAGAAATGATTCAATCAGAACAATTGACGGTTCAAATAAGGCATACGGTCATGAAGGCGTTACATCTGTTATGGAACAGATGAGTAATGATATTGCTCTTAGCCTTGAAATAGGTATGGAAGAAAGACCTGATTGGGACAGAGAATATCTTAAGTCGATAGGCTTTAAGAAATGCTATGTTGACATGGACGAAGCTGAGAATATCTTAGGTCTGAAAAGCGATCCGGCAGCGCCTATGTTTAAAATTATTGCAGACAAGTAATTTCGTTAAAGATAAATAAGATTATTGCTGATAAATATATTGCAGATAAGTAAAATTATTGCGGATAAATAAGATTATTTAAAAGTTTATAAAGGAGAAAGTACCTGTGAAAAAATATGTAATTCACAGATTATTACAATTAATCCCGGTGCTTATCGGAATCACATTTTTGACATTTCTTATGATGCATTTTGCGGGAAGCGATGCCATTACTGAGATGTATGCTGACAAAGGTGCGGTAAGTCAGGAGATAATTGATGCCAAGAAGGCAGAGCTGGGTCTCGATAAGCCGTTTATCGTACAATATCTGTCGTGGCTTGGCGGACTCTTTACGGGAGATATGGGTGTAAGTTATGTGTCGGGCAAAGATATTTTTGAGACATTTATATCTAAGCTACCTGCAACGCTTCTTCTTACCCTGTTATCGATTGTAGCAACAATTATAATATCGATTCCGCTTGGAATTTTAATGGCGGTTAAACAAAATAAGGTGACGGATTATATATTAAGGTTTTGTAGTTTTATAGGTAATTCGTTACCCAATTTTTTTGTTGCGCTTGTTCTTATGGAAATTCTTGCGATTAAGCTTCACTGGCTTCCTGTTGTATCTACGGGCATAAGCCTTAAATCTGCCATTATGCCGACGCTTACTTTAGCAATTGCCATGTCGGCTAAGTATATGAGGCAGGTTCGTGCAGTGGTGCTCGAAGAATTATCTAAGGACTACGTTGTCGGTGCAAGGGCGAGAGGGATTCGTGAAAATGTGACATTGGTAAAATCTGTCCTTCGTTCATCGATGATTACTATTATAACTTTACTCGCTATTTCGATAGGAAGCCTTCTCGGAGGCACAGCTATAATCGAGACAATTTTTATGTGGGACGGAGTAGGTAAGCTTGCGGTAGATGCAATTACAATGCGTGATTATCCTATGATTGAAGCATATGTTGTGTGGCTTGCAATCATCTATGTGGTTGTAAATCTTATTGCGGATTTACTCTACCATGCGCTTGACCCCAGAATCAGATTGGGGGACGGCAAATGATGAAGAAAATAGATGTTAAGAAAAAAATGATATTCTTTGGAATACTCGTAGTATTGTTACTTTTGTTTTCTGTTTTTTGCGACTACCTGACACCATACGATCCTAATGAGCAGGATTTAAGTATTGCAAAGCAGGCTCCGAGCGCTGAGCATTTATTCGGAACTGACAGATACGGTAGAGATATGTTAAGCCGTGTAATTGTCGGCAGTAAGGCAAGTATATTTTCAACACTTCTTCTTGTTGCAATCATTACTGTTATAGGTACGATTATAGGAATTATATGCGGTCTTAGCGGCAAAGTGGTTGATGTTGTTCTTATGAGAATTGCCGATATCTTTTTGGCATTTCCCGGACTTGTATTCGCACTTGCAATTGCGGGAGTACTTGGCGGTGGACTTCACAATGCAATTATTGCTTTAGCGGCGGTTAGTTGGCCAAAATTTGCAAGACTTGCCAGAAGTCAGACTTTAGCGATTAAAGAAGAACCTTATATAGAAGCATCGAAGCTTGCCGGTACAAGTACAATTAAGATGGTATTTAAGCATATTCTTCCTAATATAATTGGACCGATTCTTGTAACGGGTGTTCTGGATATAGGAACTATGATGATGGAGCTTGCCGGTCTTTCGTTTTTGGGACTTGGAGCAAAGCCGCCAATTGCGGAATGGGGAAGTATGATGAGCGATAACAGATCGATGCTTGCAACACAGCCTTGGATTGTACTGACTCCGGGTATTGCGATATTTGTTTCTGTAATGATATTTAATCTCTTCGGCGACACACTTCGTGATTTCGCTGACCCTAAGTCGTCAAGGAGAAAATAATGAGTGAGATTTTAAGATACGATAATATATCAATTCAATATGGTTATAACACTGCCGTAGAAGATATCACATTTTCCATAAAAGAAGGAGAAATACTTGGTATTGTCGGAGAGTCGGGAAGCGGTAAGTCTACAATTATTAAGGCGGCAATGGGTCTTTTAGGACCGGGTGCAAATGTTTCATCGGGAGATATTCTGTATAAAGATAAGAGCCTTCTTAACTTAAGTAAAAAAGAACAACTTAAGATTAACGGACCTTTACTTGGCATGATTTTCCAATTTGCGGGCAGCAGCTTTTGTCCAGTTCGAAAAGTGGGGGCTCAATTATATGAGGCGATGCGTGCTCATGCGGATGTTACGAAAGAAGAATTTGTAACTAAGGTAAATGAGCTGCTTGATAAGCTGGGATTTACGGATAACGAGAGAATCTTAGAGAGCTATCCGAGTGAACTGTCAGGCGGAATGCAGCAGCGTGTCGGCGTTGTGGCGGCTATGCTTCTTAATCCGAAGATATTACTTGCCGATGAGCCGACCTCAGCGATGGACGTAACAATACAAAGGCAGGCTGTAGAAGAGATGTTGCGTGTCAGAGACACATTTAACACATCTATAATAATCGTAACTCACAATATAGGTGTGGTAAATGCTATGGCTGACAGGATTCTCGTATTAAAGGACGGACGCATTGTCGAGATGGGAGATACAAAGCAAATCATCAATGATCCTTCTGAAGAATATACGAAGAAGTTGATGGCTGCAGTTCCGAGAATCAAAAAATAAGTGAATAGGTTTCTCGAATTAGATAATTAATGTAGTAGGTACACAAATAAAATAGATATGGAACAAATATTAGAAGTTGATAAATTAAATTGCATATTTAATAAGGGTAAGAAAAGGGAAGTTACTGCTCTTAAAAGTGTAAGCTTTAGCCTCGGTAAAGGGGAATGTCTCGGAATTATAGGTGAAAGCGGCAGCGGAAAAAGTACTGTTGCAAGAATTGTTACGAGACTACTTAGTGCCACGAACGGAAGCGTGATGCTAGAGGGTGATGATTTAAATAACATTTCCAAGAAAGAGCTTTATAAAAAGATTCAAATGGTATTCCAGACTCCGGTAGAATCTTTTAATCCAAGACTTCGAATCGGAGTAAGTGTCGCAGAGAGTCTGAAAAATGCCGGTTATTCTACGAGCGAGACGAAAGAGAGAGTGGCAAATCTTTTAGAAGAGTGCGGTCTGACTTCCGATTATGCTAATCGTTTTCCGCATGAACTAAGCGGCGGAGAATGTCAAAGAGCTGCAATAGCAAGAGCGCTTGCAATTTCACCCGATATTCTAATTTGCGACGAAGCCACATCGTCACTTGATGTTACGGTTCAAAAGGAGATAATAGCACTTTTAGATAACATAAGAAAAGCGAAGGGAGAAGATATTTCGATTATCTTTATCAG
Source organism: Lachnospiraceae bacterium (assembly GCA_024685495.1). Lineage (GTDB taxonomy): Bacteria > Bacillota > Clostridia > Lachnospirales > Lachnospiraceae > RUG191. The sequence goes on along the minus strand of JAIKVT010000137.1, from coordinate 17,383 downwards.
CCATGATATAGCGCTTGTCCAGGCATTTTGCGACAGAGTAATCGTTATGAACAAGGGCGAGATAGTGGAAATGGGTGACACTGATGAAGTAATTAAAAACCCGAAGGATGAATATACTAAGAAGTTGATTGCAAGTGTTTTGTAGATATATAAGAGTATATAACTCATGGGGAGTGTATATATAAATTTTCAACGGGAGGGAAAATTATGAAAAAAAAGATCACAATGTTAGTGGCTGTTTTAATGGTCGCAGTCTTAGCTGTAGGCTGTTCGTGCCAGGGAGGCAGCAAGAGTAGCGCTAACAAGACAATGGTTATCGGTGATACTACCTTTAACTCAGAAAATTCCGAGGAGTCGGTAAATCCGCATAATACTTATAACGGATGGGCATGTATTCGCTACGGTATTGGCGAGACGCTTGTTCATTATACGGATGACATGAATTTAGAACCTTGGATTGCCAACAAATGGGAAAATGACGGAGGCAATAATTGGACAATAACACTTAATGATAACGTTAAATTCTCGAACGGCAAAGCTGTGGATGCAGCTGCAGTTAAAGAGTGTTTTGAGCATATGATTCAGGCTCATGACAGAGCGCCTTCAGATACTAAGATAGCAAGTATGGAAGCAAATGGAAATGTGCTTAAAATCACTACAAGCGAGCCTAACCCTGCGCTTATGAATTATCTTGGAGACCCATATGCATGTATTATTGATATGCAATCAAGTAATATGGAACAGGGTATCGTAACAGGAACAGGTCCTTATGTTGTACAGGAAATGGTAACAGACGACCACCTCACACTTACACCTAATACAAATTATTGGAATGGAACACCTAAGCTTAGTAAATTGACTATTAAGACAATTTCTGACGGCGATACATTATCAGCTGCTTTACAGACAGGCGATATTGATGCAGCTTACGGTATGGCTTATGAAGCATATCCTAATTTTGAGAATAACAAATATCAATTCTCAAGCATTCAGACATCAAGAACTTTCTTTACTTCAATGAATATGGAAAGTCCTGTTATTTCGGATAAAGCTGTAAGAGAAGCTATTGCTTACGGTATCAATAAAGAAGGATTTGTTAATACGCTTCTTAACGGACATGGTGTAGTCGGAGCGGGAGCATTCCCTGACGGATTCAGTAACTTTGGCGGTGATAAGGTAAAGAATGCTAAGAAATATAATCCTGAGACTGCTAAGGCTACATTAGAAGCAGCAGGATGGGTAGATACAGACGGCGACGGTATACGCGAGAAGAACGGACAGAAGTTAACTATCAAATGGTTAACATATCCTTCACGTCAGGAATTACCTTTGCTTGCAGAATCAGCTCAGGCATCGCTTAAAGATATCGGAATTAATGTTGAAATTAACAATACTGCTAATCATAAGCAATTTAGAAAAGACAAGAGTTCTTGGGATATATATGCATCAGCTCTTGTAACGGCACCATCGGGCGATCCGCTTTATTTCTTCACAACAAGCTGTCTGCCCGGTAGCGACTATAACTACGCAGGATATGACAATCCTAACGTAACTAAGTTGGTAGGCGATTTGTCGAAAGAATTTGATGCGACAAAGAGAGGCGAGATAGCAGTTAAGTTACAGGATGAGATTTTAGCAGATGATGCTTATGTATTCTGCTCATTCCTTCAGATGAACTTAATCTCTAAGTCTAATGTCAAGAATTACACGGCACATGCATGTGACTATTATGAAGTTACGGCTGATTTGGATATAGAATAGTAATTATTTATAGTTTATGACCTAATAAGACCTGCGGTCAAATACCTACACGCTCATATGAAAAATCGCTAAGTAGGTATTTGCCCCGCAGGCCTTTTTTTAGTCTATATAATAATTATGTCTATATCAATGAGGACCTTCATAAATGTCACAAGTCATGCGGCTGTATAGAAACAGCAGGGTGATTATACAGCTACAATAACTCCGCCCTGATTTGCATACATACTTGATAATCCTGACATATTAACTACAATAATGTCCTTAAATCTTCCGAGAGCTTCGATCTTTTTCTTGGCAAAATCAGCTCTTTCAGGGCAGTTGCAGTGAGATATGGCGATTACCTTATCTTCAGGCTTCTTAGTAGCAGAGATGACTTTTTCTACCATCTTGCCGATGGCACCTTTAGAACCGCGTCCCTGTCCGGCGTTGTAGATAGCACCTTCTTCAGTAGAAGCCATTATAGGCTTAATGTTAAGTGTTGATACAATACCGGCTTTAAGCTGACTGATTCTTCCTGTCTTAACAAATGTATCTAATGTATCAAGAACGAAAAATGTGTGCATTGTGTCAATGTGTTTCTCTACATTTTCAACAACTTCTTCAAAACTGCAGCCCATTTCTTCGAATTCCTGAACCTTAAGTCCTATTAAAGTCTCGCCGATTGATGCTGACTTAGAATTAAATACATGAATGTTTTTAGGTTCGTCTTCGTGTTCTTCATTATATAAGTCTGCAGCAAGAACGGCACTGTTATAAGAACCACTCAGTTCTCCGCTTAAAGTAATAATATATACGTTCTTTGCTTCTCCTTCACATGCAGCCATATAGCTTTCAGGACTTGGACAAGCAGATTTTGGTCCGTTAGGGCTCTTCTTTGTTCTTTCTAAAAAGTCGATTTGATCGAAATTCTCGTCATCGATAAAGGTCTCTCCATCGATATCAATTGATAGTGGAACATTGACATAATGTCCGTCATTCTTTAGATTTTCCGGTAATTCTCCTGATGAATCAATTATTATTTTGTAATTATTATTCATAGTTCTTCACCTCTCTTAAAGTTATTAATTCTTTTTGTCGTGGTTTTCATTACCACATCATACTATCATGAAAACCATTTTATTGCAATGACTTTTTTAATGTTTCCATAAAAAAACAAAACAATTATTATTTTTTCTCAATATATGGTATTTTAAGAATCTCTATGGTATAATATGTTGATGTGTCTGGGGGGAGAGGCAATTGAGATAGAAGTATATTATTAATTAATGGATGGAGATTTACTGATGCAAAAGAAATTGATTAAGAGTGGTATATCTTTATTGTTAGTTGTTGTTATGGTTTTTGCAGTCCCATTTACCGGTACAGCGGCTATGACAGATAAGTCACAGAATGAAGATTATACACAAGACTTGAAAGTAAGCGAACAGTTACCTAAAACCCTTGTTAACTACATTGCTATTACGGAATCTAAGCAGGAACTTAGTGATACACAACAGGTTGTTGTTGGAATAGGTAATGGTACTGAAGATTTGAAGGAAGGCTTATTAACTTATAAGAACACTTATACAGGGGATATATATCAGGTTAAGAGTAATGATAAGTCTGACGAGGCACTTTCTTTCATTATTAATTATGATAATAAGGCAGAAGGTGTATATCAGTTATTAGGCTTAGAATACGAAATAAACGGTGATAAGACATATATCACATTATCAGATATTGATATTAATGTAACATGGGGAGTAGGAGTGGATTGTAATTCTAATCCTGATAGCGTAATTCCCGTAGAGACAGAAGGTTCTGTTAATGCTGATGATGTGGAAGGCGTTGCCGGTGTTACATTTGATGTAACTACTGAAGATGGTGAGACAGCTACGGCATCGTCTGTTAAGCAGGCACTTGAAGAGGTTACAGGTGATCTTAGTGTATCTGATAATGGTGTTATCAATACTAAGGCGTCTGCGACAAGTGTTAATAGTGATGCGAAAATGGTATCTGACACAGGACTTAGCGTTTCTTCTAATGATGTTAAGAATACAAGTGCAGGTAATGTTGTTATTGTATTAGACCCCGGCCATGGTGGTTCTGATTCAGGAGCTACATATAATGGGCTTCTTGAGAAGGATGTTAATCTTAGCGTGGCTTATTATTGTAAAGCTCAATTAGAGCAATATAGCGGCGTGTCAGTGTATATGACCAGATATGATGACTCTTATGTTGGCTTAGAAGAGAGAACAGCTATTGCACAAGGCTACGGAGCGACTGCTTTTATCAGTATACATATGAATGCAGGTGGAGGTACAGGTGTCGAGGTATGGTATCCTAATGCCAATTATAATTCTACTGCTTCGAACATAGGATATGGTATATCCGGTTGTATTCTTAATAACATTGTCGCATTGGGTATGACTAAAAGAGGACTCAAGATTAGGAACTCTGCTAACGGTAATACATATCCCGATGGTTCAATAGCTGATTATTACAGTGTTATATATAATTCTAAGCTCAGAGGCTTCGCCGGTATAATTGTAGAGCATGGATTTATAGACGGAGATTATGACAAATTATCTAATGAGACGTTTCTTGCTCAGTTAGGTGCTGCTGATGCTCTTGGTATAGCGCAGTATTTCGGACTTTCGTATGGAGAAGATTTATCTCAATATGAAGGAGCTTTTGATGTAGATTGGTACAGATTCTTCAATGAAGACTTGTGGCAATATGACGATCAACAGGCATTTACACATTGGATTGAGTATGGTGTATGGGAACACAGACCGGGAAGTCCCGTGTTTGAGATGATGACCTATGTTGATAACAATCCGGATCTTGGCAATGCGTTTGGTTGGGAATGGAGAGAGTATGCTAAGCATTTTAATCAGCATGGAATGAGTGAAGGCCGCACATCCATTGAAGATTTTAGTGTGATGTCATATAAGAACAGATACAGAGATTTACGTAATGCTTTTGGAAATGATTTGAGGCTGTATTATATGCATTATGTTAACAATGGATTTGGAGAAGACAGAGAGACGACAGGATATGATAATACTTTGGTCGGCGGAGGCGTTACTAATTACTGGGTAATTGATTTTAAAGATGTATATGATTATGATTACTATCGCGCCCATCATTCTGATTTGAGTCAGGTATATGGTATAAATGATACGGCACTTATTCAGCATTTCTTTGAAAATGGTATGAATGAGGGTAGACAGGCAAGTGCGAACTTTAATGTATGGCAATATGCGAGTCATAATGAAGATTTGAGAAATGCATTTGGATGGAATCTTGCACAATACTATTATCATTATATGCAATACGGTAAGGCAGAAGGAAGAATAGCGGTTTAGACTTAATATAGAGGTTTTTATTTATGAAAAAATGTTTAAGTAAAGTGCTTAAGAATTCAAAAAAAATAATTGCAGTTGTTTTGGCGTTGGCTGTTATTTGTTCAACAGCTTCGTTAGTATCGCCAAGCAGTGAAGTGGCAGCGGAAGATAAATATCCTATAATGGGACCGACAAATGTCACGCTTGGACAACTTATTAATTACTATAGTTCTAATGCGACATATCCTGCATATTATGCTTTGGCAGGAACTGATGCTCCGACATTGGATTCATTTTGTCAGATGTATTTAGACGAATGTAATGCAGAAGGTGTAAGGGTTGAAGTTGCGTTTTGTCAGGCGATGAATGAGACAAATTATCTTAAATATACGGGGCGTGTTCCTATTGAAGCAAAGAACTTTGCAGGTATAGGTGCTACGGACTCGACACAGGAATACAATGTGTTCTCAAGTGTAAGAGAAGGAATAAGAGCTCAGGTTCAGCATCTTAAGGCATATGCCTCTACTGCTAATCTTAATAATCCTTGTGTAGATCCGAGATTTCATCTGGTATCAAGAGGATGTGCTCCATACCTTGAAGATTTAAGCGGAAGATGGGCTTCAAGTCCAACTTACGGTACAGATATTCGTAATAACTTTATGGCGAAATTAGGAACATTTAACGGATTCTGTACAATGTATAATGGTGTGGAATATAGCGGAGTATACGATCCTTATTTCTATCTTGATCACTACGCGGATGTGGCTGCACTTTTTGCGCATGATGGTTATGCATTGCTGGCTCATTACGTTAATCATGGTATGTATGAAGGACGTAAAGCTTGTGATTGGTACGACCCTTATGTATATAAAGCTAATTATGTGGATCTTCGTAATGTCTTTGGTCATAATATTGGTGCTTATACAAGACATTATCTTGACTTTGGTGAAGCGGAAGGAAGAACAGGATGGATTCCTACAGGCTCAACCGATAAGGTATGGGTACTTAACGGAGTAGATTACTCGGCAGTTTATAATTATAATTTCTATACAGCGAATAACCCTGATGTAACAGCTGTGCTCGGTACAGATGATATAGATGTGTTAACACATTTTGTTAATAACGGTATGAGCGAAGGAAGACAGGGATCCGGTGGATTTGATTATAAGTCATATATGAACGAGTATCCTGACTTAAGAGCAGAATTCAGATATAATACCAGAGCTTACTATGATCACTATATTAACTACGGAGTTAAAGAAGGACGTCATGGTAGCGGATGTAATGCCCGTGTTGGTGCTATAACAAGAGTATGGGTATTTGAGATGTCTGATGTATATAATTATGATTATTACTTGGCTAACAATCCTGATGTTGCAGCGGCAGTCGGAGACGATGATATTGCGGCATTAGATCATTTCTTTAATAATGGTATGAATGAAGGACGTCGAGCTTCGCAGAATTTTGATGTCTGGGCTTATGCATCTCACAATCCGGATCTCGTAGAAGCATTTGGAATGTCTTTAGCTAATTATTATTTTCATTATATTAACTACGGACGTGCAGAGGGTAGAATTGCCGTTTGATGGGGATAAGATATGAGTAACAAACTAGTTATTATACCGGCCTTTAACGAGGCCGGTTGTATCGTTAATACGGTGAATGATATAATAGAGAACGCGCCTGATTTTGACTATGTTATTATCAACGATTGCTCAAGAGATGACACATATAAGTTGTGCCTTGAGAATGGATTTAATGTAGTTAGTCTTCCTATTAACAGTGGAATTGGTGCTGCTGTTCAGACGGGATATTTGTATGCTAAAAGATACGGCTATGAGTATGCTATCCAGGTAGATGGGGACGGACAGCATGATGCGGCTTTTTTGGGAACTATGGCAAGATATATGGAAGAGCATAATACGGGTATGCTTATAGGTTCTCGATATATTGAGAAGCAGGGCTTTCAGTCTTCAGGTCTTCGAAGATTTGGTATTAAGTATTTTACGCTTCTTATTAAGATTCTCACCGGTAAGAAGATAACTGATCCTACTTCGGGAATGAGAATGGTTGGTCGTGATATTATAGAATATTTTGCGGAAGAGTATCCTAAGGATTATCCGGAACCCGAGACGGCAGTGACCATTGTTAAGAGAGGATGGTCCGTAGAAGAGATACCTGTTGTAATGAAAGAGAGACAAGCGGGTACATCATCAATATCTCCAAAGAGATCAATTTATTACATGATTAAAGTATCGCTTGCATGTATAATCGCAGCGATGTCATCGTAACGATGTCGCTGATGTGCATAATTGTAGTGAAGTTGTAATAGAAATGTTGGAACATATATTAAAAAGTGTCCGAATAAACGGACATATATTCAGTAACAGTTGAGTAGAGAATATGACATTAAAGATTCAAATAATTATTATAGTTTTAGCGGGATTAGGAATCCTCTATATAGGTAATCTGGTAAGAGTAAGAAGGCTGGAATTAAAGTATGCTCTTATATGGTTTCTTGTTGGGGTTCTTGTTATAATTTTTGCAGCTAATAAGAATTGGCTGCAGGGTCTGTCTAATTTGTTGGGTATAGAACTTCCCATTAATATGTTATTCTTCGTGGGATTCTTATTTGTCCTGATGATTATATTTACACAGACAATAGTTATATCTAATTTGACTCGCAAGTCTAAGAGGTTGACACAGGAAGTTGCGATGCTCAATAAGAGAATAGATGATATGATTGCTGCCGGAACACCTGATGGTGCAGGCTCAATGCTTAAAGAAAAGGCTGAAGAACACGAGACGGAATCAGTAAAGAATATAGAAGATGACCGTAAGGAGGCTTAAAGTGGACGAGATTGCAGTTTTAATCCCATGCTACAATGAGGCACAGACAATAGGTAAAGTAATTAAGGATTTTCAAAATGTTTTACCTAACGCAGTTATATATGTATATGATAACAACTCAGATGATGATACAGTTAAGATTGCGAAAGAGGCAGGAGCAATTGTAAGACATGAGTATCAGCAGGGAAAGGGCAATGTTATCAGAAGGATGTTTCGTGATATAGATGCGAAATGTTATATCATGACTGATGGTGATGATACATATCCCGCTGACAATGCACCTGAGATGGCTAAAGCAGTTTTAGAACGTAATGTTGATATGGTTGTCGGTGATCGTTTATCGAGCACTTATTTTCAGGAGAATAAGAGGCCTTTTCATAACTTTGGTAATTCAATTGTAAGATGGTCTATTAATACGCTTTTTAAAGCAGATATCAAAGATATTATGACAGGATACAGAGCATTTTCTTATCAGTTTGTTAAATCTTTTCCCGTATTGTCACAGGGATTTGAGATTGAGACGGAGATGTCTATCCATGCCGTAGATAAGAATATGTTTTTGGAAAATGTTGTTATCGAATATAGAGACAGACCGGAAGGAAGCGAGTCTAAGCTCAATACATATTCCGATGGATTTAAAGTGATATTTACTATTATTAAATTACTTAGAACATATAAACCGATGTTTTTCTTTGGCATTCTTGCTCTTATTTTTATTGCACTTGGAGTTGGATTTATGATTCCTGTAATAGCCGAATTTATTAATACGGGATTGGTGCCTAAGATTCCTACACTTATAGTGTCATGTATATCAATTCTTATTGGTATTCTATCTTTCTTTACAGGAATGATGTTGCATACTATTACATGGAAGAACAGACAGGACTTTGAAATCAGACTTATAGAAATCTCAGACAGAATCAAGCAATTAAATTAATATCATTATGACAAAATATAAGAATACAGGTAAAAATACAAATAATAATGATGTTTTAAAAAATACATTATTAAATATATTTTTCTTTACAGCTCTCTTTTTGTTATTTTGTTTTCGTTCTCCTATGGATTTTGGTACATCATATCTATGGGCCGAAGACGGATGTGAGCTTTATTATGATGCTGCGAACAGTGGCATAGCAAGTATTTTTTCTGTGTCTAATCAGGGCACATTATGGATTATACAACGTACACTTGGTTATATCTGTTATTTGTTGGGTTATCCTTTCAATAGTATTGCGCTTTTTCCCACATTGCTTTCCATTTTTACAAAGCTGTTAGAGACAGCCGCGGTATTTTATTTTCTATCTGACAAATTCTCATGGATTATTAAGCAAAAATGGGTTAGATTTTTAATTGCGACGTCAGTTCTTTTAGCTATTCCCCAAAACTCAGATGATCTTATAAATTGTGACACTTCAAGTCCGTTCATTTTTACTTTCACGGTTTTTTTGATAGGAATAAATGCGTTTAGAGAAGAATGGAAAAATATATCGGTTTTTGAGATTGTTTTCCTTGTATTAGTGACATTATCTTCTGCAGCCGCGCCTTTTTCTGTCGGTGTAGCAGGTCTTTATCTTGTTGTGTATTTAATACGTAACAGAAAACGCCTAAAGAAGAAAGATGTTAAGACGAATGTAATAAAAAATATATGCATATTATCGATAATAATAATTGCTTTTGCGATACAGGTATATATGATAATTACATCGGGAAGAACCAATAGTGTTCCCTTGGAACTTTTTGATAGAATTGTGCAGAATACTTTATATTTTGTATGGTTTCCCTATTGTAATTATTATTTTACATCAGTAGCTTTTCTTATATTGGGAATAGTATTAATTATTACAGCGACGTATTTTACGAAGATTAAAGCGGTTATTGTTCTATATAGTTTCGGCTTTAGTTGGATGTATCTTTTAATGTGTTCTTTGACGGAAAGCGTAGAAAATTTCTATGCTCCTTTGGATACTGTAGTAGGAACGAGATATTATGCTGTTCCTTATCAAATAGCCGTATTCTTTGTAGGATGGGTAGCATATCGTTTTTGGAATAATCCTAAGACAAGAGCTGTTACCATACTTTTAATAATTACAGAAGGAATACTGCTTTGCTCTCATTATTTTGTAAAAGGTACGGGTAATGAATCACAATATGTCAAAATATATGATAGTAATGTCGCATCTTATGATATTAACGGTGATACAAAGCTCGTGATACCTATCGCGCCGGCACTGCCTTATGCAATTGATTTTCCGATATCTTTAAATAATGTCACCGGTAGTGAAGGCTTTGAACTAAAAAGCATAGAGGAAAAGCACACAGGCAGTGTATATAATGTCGATATGACTATTAATAGTAATACTGCTGAAATTGTAAAGGAAGCGTATGTACTTGTTAATGATGCAGATTATTTGATGGGTAGTTTTGATATTGAGAATAATGTAACAGGAAGTAATAATGAGATAAAATTAGATTATGAAATATATTCAAATTTTAAAGAAACTGATAATAAGTATGTTGTTTATTTGATTTTGGACAATGGAAAAACCGTACGTCTGGATATTGTCGATAGGAATAAAGTGTAAATGTGCTATAATACGAATATGTGTGGCATTGAAATAAAAATCGTTAGCAAGTATAGTATTTTAAATGTTTTTAATAAGTTTTAATTTATAGGTTTTATTTATAGGTTTTAATTATAGGTTTATATTTATATGAAAGCAATTGTTTTAGCCGGTGGATCCGGAGACAGGCTTTGGCCTTTGTCTCGCAGGAATTATCCCAAGCAATTTATACAGTTTAATAATGAGCAATCCCTGTTTCAGAATGCAATTACCAGAAATATTCCTTATTGCGATGAGTTTATCATTGTAGCAAGTCGCGAGTATGAGGAAATTATTGAAGGGCAGCTGAGACAGTTTCAGTCTGTTAGTTATACTCTTTGTATGGAAGAAGAGAGTAGGGGGACAACGGTTGCCATTAAGATGGCGCTTGAATGTGTCAATGATGATGAGCCTGTTGTTGTAATTCCCGCTGATTTAATAATTAACGGCAGAACATATTCTAATCATATATATAGGGCTAAGGAAATAGCCTTAGACGGAAGGATATGCCTGTTTGGAATAGTGCCCGACAGCAGCATTAATTCGTATGCATATATCAGGCATGACGGTGAGAAAGTTCTAAGATTTATGGCCAACCCAACTGAAGAAATGGCCAGAAGTCTTTTTACACAAAGTAATGTGTATTGGAATTCCGGAATGATTGTTGCACTTGCATCTACTTTAAAGCATGAGATTCAAAATTACTGTGGGGATGTTTTGTCTCAGGGTGGCGATATTCCCGAAGATATAAGGAATTTTGATCAGGTTGTTCTTTCGAAATCAGATATACTTTCCGTAGTAGAGTTTGATTGTTCATGGATAGACATTTCCGATTTTAAATCATACAGTGAATCTGTCGGCACAAGTCAGGAGAATGTAATTGTATCAGGCTGTGAGGATGTGGATGTTATTAACACGAGTAGTAATCAGCTTGTTGTTGTTAACGGTATTGAAAATGCTTATGTGGTCAATACCCCTGATGCTATATATGTAACTGATAAGGATAGGTCAGACAGAATTAAGGACATCCTTAAGAAGAACAGTTCTAAAGCAAATAAATATGATAGAAGCTATATAGATAGCAGGCCTTGGGGAATTCGAGAGATTCTTAAAAAAGAGCCGGGCTTTAGGGTAAGAAAAATTACAATATTTCCGGGACTTAAGCTTTCTAATCATATGCATAATAAAAGAAATGAAAATTACACGGTTGTATCGGGTGTACTCACAATAGAACTCGACAATGAAGTGATTGAATTAGAAGAAGGCGAATCATATAACATTGCGCCTAATGTTATGCACATGATTCGTAACAATACAGATGAAAATGTAATAGTTGTTGAAGTAGATACGGGAGCCGAAATTGACGAGTGGGATATGGTTCACAATGATGAGTGGAGCCAACTTGAGCGTACGGCTGATTCGTCTGTACTTACAATGCCTAATATATACAAATTAGAGCCCGCCTATAAAGATTACATATGGGGCGGAGACAGACTTAAGAATTTGTATGGTAAGAATACGCCTTATGATATTACTGCAGAGTCTTGGGAGTTGTCGGCTCATCAGGACGGTTCATCAATTATTGTGGGTGGTACATATGACGGCATGGAGTTTAAGGAATTCATTGATAAGTATAAGCCGCTTGTATGTGGATGGAAAGCAGAAGTATTTGACAGGTTTCCGATTCTTATTAAGTTTATCGATGCAACAAATGCTTTATCTATACAGATTCACCCGGAGGATGATTACGCATTTGTCAATGAGAACGAATTCGGCAAGAATGAAGTATGGTACATCTTAGATTGCGAGGAAGATGCGTATCTGTATGTAGGACTTAACAGGGAATCATCTGTTGAAGAAATAAGAAAAAAGGTTGCAGATAAGACTATTACGGATATTCTTAATAAAGTTCATGTCAAAAAGGGAGATGTAATATTTGTTCCGGCGGGCACAATTCATGCAATCGGAGCGGGAATTTTTATATGTGAGATACAGCAAAATTCGAACAGTACCTACAGACTCTATGATTATGACAGAAAAGACAGAAACGGCAATCTGAGAAAGCTGCATTTAGATAAGGCAATGGATGTAGTTGATACTAGCAGGTTTATGGTTAATACCGAAGGTGCCGGAGAAGTTATAAAATATGATCGCTCAAGACAAAGGCTTTTATGTCAATGTAAATATTTTGAAGTAAAATATTACGACATACCTAAGCATGAAATTATTATGATTGATGATTCATCATTTAAGTCTATCGTTGTAATTTCCGGCGAGTGCGAGATTAAATGTGCGGATGAAGTACAAAAAGCAAAAGAAGGGGACAGCTTCTTCATATCTGCAGGAAGAAAACGTGTCCATATATACGGACAGTGTAAATTGGTAGTTACTAATATATAAAAACTGATTAATATGTTTTATTTATCTCAAGGGAGTGATTTTAATGAGTACTTGGATGATAGTTGGAATAGTAATATTGGCTATATTAATCGTATTGTTCTTTGGATTAATTACGGCATTGGCAACGTCGACAACACATCCTAAATCTACATCAATGGCTGATGGATGGAGGATGGAGACATCAAAGCCTTATACAAGAGATTTGGATATGAGACCTTCTTCCGTATATACAATCACCAATAAAGAAGGATATGTATTGCATGCATCTTTCTTGCCGGCATATGAGAACTTGGATGACTACGGCATAATAGAAGACTATGATTATGCAAATCCGAAAGTACATATATCAGAGGGAAGCTTTGCACCTGAAAAATATAAAAATAACGGTGGTCCTGATAATTGTAACGGTCAGAAATTTGTAATAATAAGTCACGGATATACTTATAACAGACATGGCTCTATAAAATATGCGGCTCCATTTCGTAAAAACGGATATAATTGCATAGTCTATGATAACAGAAGACATGGTGAGAATGAGAAGGCTCTTACGACATTTGGAAGAGATGAGTCGAAAGATTTAATGGCAGTTATAGAGGATACAAGGAGAAGATTCGGTAAAGATATCGCTCTTGGTTGCAGCGGAGAGTCGATGGGTACCGGACTTACAATTACGGCACTTCAATATAAGCCTGAGATTGACTTTATAGTTGCAGATTGCGGTTATGCAGATCTTACCAACGTCGTTGAGAATTCACTTAAGAATACTTTCCATTTGCCGACATTCGTTGGAAAAATCGGTGGTGTGATATCCGGCATACTTTTTGGTTTTAATTATAATAAAGCAAGACCTATAGACCATATGGGAGGCTCAACTATTCCGATATGCTTTGCTCACGGCGGTGCGGATGATTTTATTTTACCCGTTAACAGTCAGCGTATGCATGAGGCGTATGAAGGCTATAGCGAATATCATGAGTACCCCGGAGCAGGACACGGTCATTCCATTGACGAAGATCCTGACAGATATGAGAAGATGTTAGTAGCTTTCTTGGATAAGGTATATAAGGACAAATAAGAGGGGTAGAGACATGAGAATACTTATACTTAACGGTTCTCCTGCAGGAGATAACAGTATCACTCTTCAACATATGGAGTATCTCAAAAAGAAATTTCCAAGATATGAATATAAGACAATTAATGTAGCGGCTCGAATAAGGAGTATTGAGAAAGATTTTACGCAGTCAAAAGAGGAACTTGAGAGTGCGGATTTGATAGTGTTTTGCTATCCTGTATACACATTTCTTATTCCTGCACAACTTCACAGGTTCATCGAACTCATTAAAGAGAATGGAGTTGACTTGTCCGGAAAATATGCAACTCAGGTTTCTACATCGAAGCATTTTTATGATACGACCGCACACAGATTCATTGAAGAGAATTGTTATGATTTGAAGCTTAGATATGTTAAGGGTCTTTCTGCCGATATGGAAGATATATTATCTAAGAAGGGGCAGAAGGAAGCTGTAGAATTCTTCAAATTTGTACTTTGGAATATGAAGAATAATCTGTGCGATGATTTACATATGAAAGAGGCAAGCTCTGCAAAGCTATTTGAAGCAGGCAGTGCTAAGAAATCGACTAAGAAGACAGATAAAACAATAGCGCTTGTTACAGATTATGATGACGATAAAAGCTATGATAATTTGCGAAGCATGATAGCTCGATTTGTGCTTAGATTTCCGGGTGATGTTAATGTTATCAACCTAAGAGAATTTCCGTTTATAGGGGGTTGCTTAGGTTGCTTTAATTGTGCTTCAGATGGGAAATGTATTTATAAAGACGGGTTCGATGATTACCTTAGAAAGAATATCAACGGAGCGGATGCTGTAGTATATGCATATTCCATTAAAGATCACTCTATGGGTTACAGATTTAAATTATATGATGACAGACAATTCTGTAACGGTCACAGAACAGTGACGATGGGAAAGCCAGTAGCTTATCTTATAGACGGACATCTGTCGGTGGAAAATAACCTTATGATATTAATGGAAGCAAGAGCGCAAGTTGGTGGCAACTTCTTAGCGGGAGTTGTATCTAATGAGTCTAATCCCGATGAGGCTATTGATAATACCGTTAAGACATTGTATTACGCTCTTAAGCATAGCTATAATCCGCCGAAGAATTTCTATGGCGTAGGCGGACTTAAGATATTTAGGGATTTGATTTACCAAATGCAAGGTCTTATGAAGGAAGACCACAGATTTTATAAAGAGCATGGATTTTATGATTTCCCGCAAAAGCATAAAGGACGAATAATGGGAATGTATCTCGTATCAGCACTTATGAATAATAAGAAGATTTCCAAAAAAGTCTCAATGACAGACGGAATGATGATGATGTATAAAAAAGTAATTGACGAGGCATAAAAGAAGTATGTGACCATTTCTTGCACCATATTTTCATATATGGTAAAATCGGTATGTTTTTCTTGAGATTTCTTGAAAGGAGTATTTTTTATGAAAGCAGCAATAATGGGATTTGGAACAATTGGTTCAGGAGTATATACGGTTCTTACAACCAATGAAGATATTATCGCTAAGAGAGTTGGCGAGAAAATCGAGTTAAAATATATATTGGATTTAAGAGAATTCCCGGGCGAGCCTTGGGAGAAGCTTGTTGTAAATGATTATAAGACAATAGCTGAGGACCCTGAAGTTGATATAGTTGTGGAGACAATGGGAGGAGTAGAGCCTGCTTACACATTTGTCAAAGCAATGTTAGAAGCAGGAAAGCATGTTACTACAAGTAATAAAGCATTAGTAGCAGACAAGGGTGCAGATCTTATTAAGACTGCAAGAGAGAATAATGTTAACTTCCTCTTCGAAGCATCTGTTGGTGGTGGTATTCCTATTATAAGACCTATCCTAGAGTGCCTTACAGGTGATGTCATTGAAGAGATATCCGGTATCGTTAACGGAACTACTAACTATATCATGACTAAGATGACAATGGACGGAAGTGACTTCGCAGATGTATTAAAGGAAGCTCAGGATTTAGGATATGCAGAAAAAGATCCTACAGCAGATATTGAAGGTCATGATGCACAGCGTAAGATTGCTATCTTAACTTCACTTATTTGCGGACAGCAGGTTGAATATACTGATATTCCTACAGAAGGAATCAGCCAGATTACTGCAGACGATATCAAATATGCTAATGCAGTTAACAGAAGAATCAAATTACTTGCAACTTCAACTGCAACAGGTAATACATATATTGCAAGGGTAGCTCCTTATTTATTGGATCCTAAGCACCCTCTTTATTCTGTAGATGATGTATTTAATGCAATATTTGTACACGGCAATATGTTAGGTGACGGAATGTTCTATGGTTCGGGAGCCGGTTCTCTTCCTACAGCATCAGCTGTTGTTGGTGATATTGTTGAGATGGCTCGTCACAAAGATGAGAATATTCCTTTAGAGTGGAAGGAAGAGAAGTTAGAGCTCGCAGATCCTTCAGGCGTTGAGTGCAGATTCTTTGTAAGAGTTAAGTCATCTAAGGATGATGTTAAGAAAGCGTTTGGCGATGTAGAGTTCGTTGAAGGAATTGTTGAAGGTGAGATTGGATTTATGACAAATGTGATGTCAGAGGCCGACTACGATTCTAAGGCTTCATCTCTTGACGTAGTTAAGATGATAAGAGTTAAATAATCATTAACGAGTCTAATTTTATAAGAGTTAAATAATTCTGAACTTGTTTAATGGTTTAAGTTAAATAATAGGAGACAGAAATAATGAAATATGCAGTTATATTAGGAGACGGTATGGCCGATTGGCCAATCGACGATCTAGACGGCAAGACACCGTTAGAGTATGCCGATACTCCTATGATGGATGAGCTAAGTAAAACTGCTGAGATTGGAATGGTTCGAACGGTTCCTAAGGGAATGAGTCCCGGTTCCGATACGGCCAATCTCTCTGTACTTGGCTATAATCCCAAGAAATATTATTCGGGAAGAAGTCCTCTGGAGGCACTTAGTATCGGTGTTGATATGAAGGATACAGATGTTGCACTTCGTTGTAATATCGTAACACTTTCCGAAGAAGAAGACAGGTATGAAGACAGAACTATAATAGATCACAGCTCGTCAGAGATATCAACGGAAGATGCAGCAGTATTAATAGAAGCTGTTAAGAAGGAACTTCTAAGAGATGGTTATTCCCTATATGTAGGAACAAGCTACAGACATCTTCTTATAATTGATAAAGGTACCGTGATGCCTCTTGTTCAACCACATGATGTGTTAGGACAGGTTATAGGAGATAAACTACCGGAAGATGAAGTGCTTCGCGATATGATGATAAGAAGTTACGATATCTTAGTTAACCATCCTATCAATGTTGAGCGCAAGAAGAAAGGTCTTAACCCTGCGAACTC
>JAIKVT010000133.1 GCA_024685495.1 Lachnospiraceae bacterium | reverse complement strand
TGCAATAAAGAAATTGTTTGACGATACTGTGGTAACTGCACCGACAGCTTCCGTTAAAGGTGGTAAATACTCTGAAGATCAGGAAATAACACTGACATGTGACAGTGATTGTACCATTTATTACACGCTTGATGAGACTGTTCCCGATAAAGATAACGGTAAATTATACTCAACGCCTATTAAGTTAAGTAGCGGCGAGACTACGCTTAAAGCAATTGCTTACAATGATAAAGCGGAGAAGAGTGTAATTACAACTGAGAAATATCAAATAAGTTATAATGCACCTGATTATCCGACATTGTCTCCTAAGAGCGGTCATTTTGATACGCCAACTACGGTTACAATTACAACAAAGCTTGAAGGGGCTAAGATATATTACACATGGGACGGTACTTTGCCTACCCCTAATTCAGAAAGATATTACGGACCGATTGATATTCCTGAAGGTAATAATGTGCTTTCCGTTATTGTTGTTGATAAGCATGGTATGTCTTCTGATGTACTTAGAGCAAATTATGAGTATATAAGATAAATATGAATATAAAAATTCTTTCTGTCGGTAAAATAAAAGAATCATTTTATAAAGAAGCGATAAGTGAATATCAGAAGCGATTGTCGAGATATTGTAATTTTAAAATAATTGAAGTCGCAGATGAAAAGACAAAAGAAAATGCTACGCAAAAAGAAATCGATATTGTTCTTGAGAAAGAAAGTGACAGAATCATAAATCATATTAAAGATAATGACTATGTTATATCTTTAGCGATTGAAGGCAAGAAGATGGATTCTGTTCAATTTGCGGATAAGATTAATTCTTTAGGTGTTAACGGGGTGTCTGACATTTGTTTTATTATAGGTGGTTCGCTTGGTCTTCATAGGGATGTGCTAAGTAAGTCTGATATGTTACTTAGCTTTTCGGATATGACATTTCCACATCAACTTATGAGGGTGATATTATCGGAACAGATTTACAGAGCATTTCGTATAATCAATCATGAGCCGTATCATAAATGATTAATTAAAAAATAATCAACCATATCAAAAAATGAAATCGTTCGCTTGGAGGAGTTATGAGAATAACTAATCTCATTGACAAGAAAAAATCTAATATAGAACTGACATCTGAAGAAATTAAATGGTTAGTTGACAGTTATACTAACGGTTTAATACCTGATTATCAGATGTCTGCATTCCTTATGGCAGTTAATTTTAACGGGCTTAGTGATGATGAGACATATAACTTAACTATGGCTATGAGAGATTCCGGTGATATACTTGATTTATCGGCTATTGATGGTATTAAAGTTGATAAGCATTCATCGGGAGGAGTAGGAGATAAGGTTACTCTTATTCTGCTTGGAATTATCGGAGCGCTTGATGTTCCTTTTGCTAAAATGAGTGGAAGAGGACTTGGTCATACGGGCGGCACCATAGATAAATTAGAGAGTATACCCGGATTTAGCAGTGAACTTTCTGAAGAAGAATTTATTGATAATGTTAATTCGGTAAATGTTGCTATAGCATCGCAGACTGCTGATTTAGCGCCGGCTGATAAGAAGCTTTACGCCCTTAGAGATGTAACATGTACCGTAGATGAGACTTCTCTTATTGCAAGTTCTATAATGAGTAAGAAGTTAGCCAGTGGTTGTGATGCAATTGTACTTGATGTTACACTAGGTAGCGGTGCTTTTATGCATGATATTGATGAGGCCAGACGTCTTGCAACTAAGATGGTCAATATTGGTAAAAAATGCGGCAAGAAGACGATTGCTGTAATTACTAATATGGATGAACCGCTTGGAACATGTGTCGGTAATGCAATAGAAGTTGCAGAAGCAGTAAGATCTTTAAAGGGCTATGGCCCTGGTGACCTTATGGAAGTTGTATATACTTTAGGTGCTAATATGTTAATTGCCGCCGGTAAGGTTGATAATGAGGGCAAAGCCAGGATTTTGATGGATACGGCAATCAGTAACGGAAGTGCGTATAATAAATTTCTTGAAATGGTGAATAAGCAGGGCGGAGACATATCATATGTAAAGAATTATGATTCTTTAATAAATGCTTCTATTATCCGTGAGGTTAAGGCTGAAGAAAGTGGTTTTGTTCATAGTATAGATGCTCATCTTATCGGTGAAACTGTACGAATGCTTGGTGGTGGACGAAGTTCACTTGAAGATGATATAGATGTAAGTGTCGGTATGGTTGTCAATAAGAAAGTGGCAGACAGTGTTAAAACCGGACAGATTATTGCATTTGTATATGGCAATGATGAAGAAAAAGTCGATGAGGCTTATAAGAATATTCTTAAAGCCTATACCATCAAAGATGAAAGAATAGATAAGCCTAAGATGATACTGGATATTATCAGATAGATAAGCCTTGATATTATAAGATAGATAATCCTTGATATTATAAGATAGATAATGCTCGATATTATCAGATAGAAGTTGATATATGGATAAATATATAAGCAAAATTAACATTCCCAATAATGAAATATCGGTTGTATTCGGTGAACTCGATTGTTTTGCGAAAATAATTGAAAAAGAAACCGATACGGCAATTATCCCGCGTGATGATTACATTAAAATTGTCGGCAATAAAAATAATGTAAGAAAATGTGAGAAGATAATTAACAATCTTAGCACCTCTTACAGAAACGGCAATGAGATTAATGAACAGGCCGTGAAATACGCAATCAGCCTTGGAGTTGATAAGGATAATTCATTTTTGAAACTCGATGATATCATATGTTATACAACATATGGAAAGCCGATCAAACCTAAGACTGTCGGTCAGAAGGCTTATATTGATTCGATGAAGAATAATATGATTACATTCGGAATCGGACCTGCCGGTACAGGAAAGACATATCTTGCAATGGCAATGGCTATATCCGCATTTCAAAGAGAAGAAGTGGGAAAGATTATTCTTACAAGACCTGCTATCGAAGCCGGAGAAAAACTTGGATTCTTACCCGGTGATTTACAGAGCAAAGTCGATCCGTATCTCAGACCTTTATACGATGCTTTACATCAGATTATGGGAGCCGAGAATTTTATCCGCAATATGGAAAAAGGTCTTATAGAAGTAGCACCTCTTGCTTATATGAGGGGCAGGACTCTTGATAATTCATATATTATATTGGATGAAGCGCAAAATACTACATCTTCTCAGATGAAAATGTTTCTAACAAGAATAGGTTTTGGATCAAAAGCCGTTATTACCGGCGATAATACACAAATTGATTTGCCTAAAGGCGTGGCTTCGGGCCTTGATAATGCAACTAATATATTATCGGAAATTAACAATATCGGTATATGTACGCTTACGGGAGCTGATGTTGTTAGGCATCCTTTAGTTCAGGAAATTGTTAATGCCTACGAGAAATACGAAAACAAAAAGAATAAAAACAAATAATTTTTAATAGATTAATTATGGATGAGAAACAAAAAGTCATAAAAAGAGAATATATTGCCAGAATCAGAGTTATATATTTACTGCTTTGTTTTGTAATCAGTTTAGTTAGTGTTATTGCAATTTCTATATATAATGAGTTGCTTATAGATCAGACACTTTGCCTGGTATTTGTGACAATTGTATTTGCGATTGTTGTTGAAATATCAATTATGCATAAACGAAATCGCAAAGAACTGGTTGATTTTGATACATCCTACGGCAGGCTTTGTCTTCGTGTATTGTATTGTTGGATTATTATAATTGCAGGTAATTTTATACCGGAATTCTTTGTTCCGGTAGCATTGCTTCCAATTATACTAACGACAGTTTGCCCGGAAATGGTATCCCTTTCAATTTCGCTTTATATGGTGATATGCCTGTCTTATGTACATCATTCTAATAATCTTGTTATTATTTGTTATGTTTTATTGGTGCTTGTATCACAGGCTACTTCGTCTTATATGAAGACAAGTGAAGACAAGATGAGGGCTGATGTACTTGTAATAATATTTACATCTAATGTAATTATTACGCTTATATGCTATTACTTGTCTAATTACAATATGAGTATAAGCATTTTAATCTTTTCATTAATTCTTGGAGGATTATGCACTGCATTTTTTGGATTTTTGTTTAACATCCTGTTAGATAAATCCATTAAGGATCATACGAATAAATACGGTACTATACTTAATAAAAATTACAGCTTAGTTAAAGATATCCGTAATTATTCGCTTGCTGAATATACACATGCCGTTAAGGTTTCAAATCTTTCAAGAGAATGTGCCAAAGTAATAGGCGCTAACGATTTATGCGCTGCTTGCGGTGGATTTTATTACAGACTTGGACGTATGGAGGGTGAACCCGAGATAGATAATGCCATAAGACTTGCAACGGCTAATTGTTTCCCGAGAGATGTAATTACAATTATGTCCGAATATGGTGGCATTATATCAAAGCCGTCAACTCCCGAATCGGCAATAGTTCATATGGTCGACACATTGGTTACCAAGATTGAATTATTAGACAGAGATACGATGTCATCATCCTGGAATCAGGACATGGTTATATATCAGACACTGAATGATTATTCACAGGCCGGATTTTATGACAACTCGGGACTTAGTATGAATCAATTTCTGAAAGTTAGACAAAGACTGGTTAATGAGGAAAGCTTTATATGACAATTAATTATTCGGATGAATATAATACTGAATTTGACTTTGATTACAATAAAATTGCTGAACTTGTTGTGTCAGAGACGCTAAAGCAGGAACATTTTCCATATGATGTTGAAATCGGGATATCTTTTGTTGATGAAGACAGCATCAGAGAATTGAACGAACAATTCAGAGGTATCGATAAATCGACTGATGTGCTTTCATTTCCTATGATTGACTTTAGTGACATGGATATAGGTGATGATAATATCTGTGAAATGTATGGATTTATTGAAGACGATGAATCTTACTTTAATCCCGATAATAATGAAGTATTACTGGGAGATATTGTACTTTGTATTCCTAAGGTTATCTCTCAGGCGAAGGAGTATAATCATAGTGTGCTTAGGGAATATGCTTTCTTAATAGCACATTCCATGCTTCATCTTATAGGCTACGATCACATCGATGAGGGTGAGAGAGTTGTAATGGAGTCAAAACAAGATTCGATATTAGAATCTCTTAATTTATCAAGAGATTGTTAATATACTTTGTATATCTTATACATAAAATTAGATATACATCATTTAAACTTACAATAGGAGGATATGTTATGAGTAAGAAGGCGATAATTGCAATTATTATTTCCGCCATAGTAGTAATTGGTGGAGGAACGGCTGCGTATTTTCTACTCAAACCGGCAGAAGTAAAAGAGGATGTGGTCTATGTAGATCCACATGCTAATGAGGCAAAAAGTATTTTGACAGGTCAGTGGATGGATAAAGCGATAGCAGCGCAACGTCCTATAGCTGTTATGAATGAAAATGACAAGACTAATCAACCACTATTTGGATTAAATCATGCAGGTGTCATATATGAGTGCCCCGTTGAAGGCTCTTATACAAGACTGATGCCTATTTACGATAATAATATTGCTAATGATATGAAGATTGGTAATGTCAGATCCTGCAGACCATATTATGTGTTCTTAGCACATGAATTTGATGCAATTTACGTTAACTGGGGTCAATCAATATATGCTAAGGATTTATTGCTTTCTAATTATATTGACAATATAAGCGGTGTATTAGAGCCGGCATTAGATACGGTAGTATTCTATACGACTAACGATCATCCGTCTCCTAATAATAAATATACTAACAGAGATTTAATCTTAAAGGGTGTTGCACAAAAAGGATACAGAACATTACTTGAAGAAAATCATAAATCCAAATTCACATTTGCAGAAGATGATCAGCCTAATATGTTAGCTGTTGAAGGTGCAACAGATTGTGCTGTTATCAAGCCATATTTCTTCTTTAATTTACCATGGTTCGAGTACGATGCTACAACTCAGAAATATAAGAGATTCCAGTTTAAGGGACCTATGCTTGACGGAGTTGACAATTCTCAGATAGAAGTAGATAATGTTATCTTCCAGAATGTTGACAGTCATGATCTTGAGGTTGGTGATACGGCAGGAAGTCCATATATTGAAGTTCAAACTATGGGAAGCGGAACAGGTAAATATTTTACCAAGGGTAAAATGATTGATATAACATGGGTTCGCAAAGATGAAAATGATGTTGCAAAGTACTATGATCCACAGGGTAATGAGATTGTTATGAATCAGGGAAAGACCTGGGTGTGCTTAACAGAGAATAAATATGTAAGTAAGAATAAGTATTATGCAACTATTGAAGAATTTAATGCTGCTAAATAATTTATAAAAGTTGGGAAATATCTATGAGTAACGCTGCAAAGAGCGACCATAATTTCATCTTACAGGGTTCAATACTTGCTATTGCGCAAATAGTCAGTAAGATTGTTGGACTTTTATACAGAATCCCGCTTACAGCTATAATCGGTAAACGAGGTAATGACTATTATGGTACAGCTTTTGAAGTTTACAATATCATATTGATTATTTCATCATTTAGCATACCTCTTGCCGTCTCTAAATTAGTGGCGGCAAGGATTGCGAATGGCGAAGCAAGAAATGCAAAAAAAGTGCTGGTAGGTTCACTCTTATTTGCATCTGCTACAGGTGGAGTGGCTGCTTTTGTAGTTTATTTCTTTGCGGATTTCTTTACGGGAACATTGCTTAAGACACCATATTCCATTGTTGCACTCAAAGTGTTGGCACCGACTCTTTTTATAGTAGCGATTGTTGGTGTTTTACGCGGATTCTTCCAAGGACTTAATACAACAATGCCTTCTGCTATATCACAGGTCGCAGAACAAATTGTTAATGCTGTAGTTTCTGTCGTTGCGGCTATTGCTTTAGTTGGATATGGTATTAAAGTAGGTGGAGTTTTAAATGATGTAGAAGGTTATAAGGCTGCATATGGAGCTGCGGGAGGTACACTCGGTACATTAAGTGGTGCCGTTGTAGCTCTTCTATTTATGTTACTTGTATATTTTCGCTTTAGAAAGAGATTCTTAAGGAAAATAAAAAGAGACAGAAGTAATCATGATGAAGCATATTCTTCAATTATTAAGATTCTTGTATTAACTATTGTGCCTGTATTGCTTAGCACAACGCTTTTTAATATCAGTGCAATTATCGATCAGGGTATTTTTAAGAATATTGCGGTGGCTCAAGGCTACAGTCCTGAACAGATATCTGAATGGTGGGGTGTTTTCTCGGGACAATATAAGGTGCTCATTAACGTTCCGATATCAATATCTTCATCAATTGCCGCATCTGCGGTGCCGGCTCTTACTATGGCATACGAGAGAAAAGACAGAAAGACCTTGCGATCGCAAATTCATTCGTCTAACAGATTTATTATGATATTTGCATTTCCATGTACAGCAGGTCTTATGGTTTTAGCCGGTCCTATTATGGAATTGTTATTTGCTGACGCAGATCCGACATCTGCACATATGTTAATTATAGGCTCGTTTGCGGTTATCTTTTACTCTATATCGAGTCTCTCTAACGGACTTTTGCAGGGAATCAATAAATTGAGGGTGCCTGTTATTAATGCAATCATTGCACTTGTGTTGCATGTTATTGTATTGCTTGTACTTATGGAATTTTTCTATCTTAACATTCACGCTGTAGTTATTGCCAATACGGTATACGCAGCACTTATGTGTTTATTAAATGCAGTACCGCTGCGAAAAAGCACTCATGCCAGACAAAATATTAAAACTACTTATTTTATCCCCGCTATGGCTTCGGTTATTATGGGTGTAGTAGTATATGGTGCATATAATTTATTAATGTTGGCCTTTGGCAACAATATTGTAGCCTGTCTTGTATCTATAATAATAGCTGTTATAGTTTATGGAGTATTAATGTTACTCATGAAAGGTGTAACAAGACATGATTTAGAGAGAATTCCGAAAGGTGATTTGATTATTAACGTTGCTGAGAAGTTGCATTTATTAAGATAGATTATATTTGTATTATTGATTTCATGAAATCCTTTATCTTATTAAATTGATATGGGTTAGATTTATGTATATTAATTCTTTATATATAAAGTGTACAAATTATGATAATTATTAGAGATATTAAATGTAAATTAAATAATGATTCTGATTTACAGAATAAAATTATACTCAAAAAATGTGCATCTGCTCTTAAAATTAAGCCGGATAAAATCAAAAATTTTGAGATTTTAAAAAGATCGATTGATGCCAGAAAGAAGCCGGAGCTTTTTTATAATTACCAAATTATTGTTACAGTTGATAATGAGTCTGATATACTTTCGAGAATTAAAAACTCTAAAGTAAGCAAATATAAAGAGATAAAATATATTATACCCAAACTTAATTTTGATAATAAATCCAATATATATGTGATTGGAGCGGGGCCCGCAGGTTTATTCTGTGGGTTAATTCTTGCTAAGGCAGGTCTTAATCCGATTATAGTTGAGCGTGGCTCAACTGTAGATAAACGAATTAAAGATGTCAAAGAATTTTGGGAAAATCATACACTTAATCCTGATTCTAATGTTCAATTCGGTGAAGGAGGAGCAGGAACTTTTTCTGACGGCAAGTTAAATACTCAGGTTAAAGATAAAAACGGTCGTGCAAAATTTGTATTAGAGACATTTGTAAGAAACGGGGCTAATTCTTTGATACTTTATGATGCCAAACCTCATATGGGAACAGATAGTTTAACTTCTGTTATAGCCAATATGAGAGAAGAGATTATAGATTGTGGCGGAAAGTTTTATTTTGACACAAAGTTAGAAGGAGTTAACTATAAAAATAATGCCATTGAGAGCATTGAACTTTCAGGTACTAATGAAGGAATTTATGACTGTGATTATCTTTGTATAGCAATCGGTCATTCTGCTCGTGATACATTTAAGATGCTGTATAATTCTAATCTTAATATGACCGGTAAGAAATTCGCAGTTGGCCTTCGGATAGAACATTTACAGGATGTAATCAATAAAGCTCAATATGGAGACGAATACGAAGCCTTATATAAAGATATAACACCTGCAACTTATAAGGTGACTGCCAATCTTGATAATAACAGAGGCGTCTTTTCATTTTGCATGTGTCCGGGTGGATATGTGATAAATGCGTCATCAGAAGAAGGGCTTCTAGCCGTTAACGGTATGTCTAATGCTTTAAGAGATACAAAGAATGCCAATTCTGCTATTATTGTAACGGTAGGAGAGAAGGAATATAATCTTGACGATCCAATGTCTGCCATTGAATACCAGCAAAGTCTTGAAAGGAAGGCGTATGCCTTGGGAAATGGCGATATTCCCGTACAATTATATCAGGATTTTAAAAATAATGTTGCTTCGACTGAGTTTGGTGATGTAGTACCGGAGGGCATATGTAAGACTAATTTCTCCAATCTTAGAGAACTGTTTTCTGATGAGATTAATGAATCTTTAATTACCGGTATTGAATTTTTCGGAAAAAAGATTAAGGGATTTAACAGTGACGATGCTCTGCTTTCGGGAGTGGAAAGTCGGACTTCTTCTCCGGTTAGAATTGTTAGAGATGATAGACTGATTAGTAATATTGAAAATGTGTTTCCTTGCGGCGAAGGTGCCGGATATGCCGGTGGTATAATGTCGGCCGCAATGGATGGAATGAAGGTAGCAGAGGCTATAATTGATAAAATAAATCAAGATATAATTTAATTGCATAAATAAAAGAGGATGTAAAATGGGTGAATTGACGCCGATGATGCGGCATTATCTGGATACAAAAGAAGAATATAAAGACTGTATTATCTTCTACAGATTAGGTGATTTCTATGAGATGTTTTTTGAAGATGCCAAAGTCGTATCTAAAGAATTAGAGTTAACATTAACAAAGAAGTCTTGTGGATTAGAAGAACGTGCTCCTATGTGTGGAGTGCCTTATCATGCTGCAGACACTTATCTTAATCGCCTTGTTAAAAAAGGCTATAAAGTTGCTATATGTGAGCAGGTCGAAGATCCTAAAGAAGCGAAGGGTATGGTTAAGCGTGAAGTTATAAGAATTGTAACTCCCGGAACCAATATTGATGCTGCTTCACTTGATGAGACAAAGAATAATTATATTATGAGTATTGTTTGCCTCGGAGGTGATTTTGGAATATCACTTTGCGATATTACAACAGGTGATTTCTTAGTTAGTGAACTTAATGATAATGCCAGTCTTATTGATGAGATTGCAAAATTTACTCCGAGTGAAATCCTTTGTAATGAAGCTTTTATGGTAAGCGGTATTGATACTGAATCCTTGATTTATAACTATAATCTGGCTTTATCACCTCTAGAGAATCATTATTTTGAGCAATATTCTGCGATTAAAGTGTTGAAAGAACATTTTAAAGTGGACAGTTTAGGAGCATTAGGTCTTAATGACTTTCCGCTCGGAGCATCAAGTGCGGGAGGACTTCTTACATATTTAATTGAGACGCAAAAGTCATCTCTTAATCAATTAAATACCATAAAGCCTTATGTTACAGGCGGTTTCATGCTTCTTGATACCTCTACGCGAAGGAATCTGGAATTGACAGAGACTATACGTGATAAAGAGAAAAAAGGCTCCCTTCTTGGTGTATTAGATAAGACTAAGACCGCTATGGGGGCCAGGACACTTAGAGGATATATTGAGCAGCCTCTTATTAATCCAAGGGATATTAATAACAGACTTGATGTTATTGATGAACTTAATAACGATATGATTAATCGTGAAGAGATAAGAGAATATTTAACCGGAGTCTATGATTTAGAGCGTCTTATGACCCGCGTGTCTTATGAGACGGCTAATCCAAGGGACCTTATAGCATTAAAAAATACTATTAAGGTTATTCCCGATATTATCTCTTTAATCAAAGATTATAAATCTTCATTATTTACATATATGAAGGAAGAAATTGACGATCTTACTGATATATATAAGATAATTGATGATGCAATTGATGAGGAACCTCCCATAACTGTTAGAGATGGAGAAATTGTCAAATCAGGATATAATAAAGAAGTAGACAAGCTTCGTAATGCAAAATCAGATGGCAAAAATTGGCTTGCGCAATTGGAAACAGGAGAGCGTGAAAAGACAGGTATTAAGAATCTTAAAGTCAAATACAACAAAGTTTTTGGATATTATTTAGAGGTTACCAATTCGTATCTTGAGCTTGTTCCCGACTATTTTATCAGAAAACAGACATTAGTAAACTGTGAACGTTTTTTTACAAATGAATTGAAAGATTTGGAAAATACAATTCTTAATTCGCAAGATAAATTATCGGCAATTGAATATGATATTTACAAGGATATATTAAGTAAAATTAATGATAATATTGAAAGGATTCAAAAATCCGCTAAAATCCTTGCTATGATTGATGTATTTACGTCTTTATCATATGTTTCCGAAAAGAATCACTACACAAGACCTGCTATAAACGATAA
>JAIKVT010000077.1 GCA_024685495.1 Lachnospiraceae bacterium | reverse complement strand
AGAGACATCAAAGCGAAGAGTGAGGCTCAGAAGAAAGCCAACAATAATGACTAATATGATATTATATAAATAATAGAAAAATAATGATGTAGTATAATTATTTATAGGAGGAGAATATGATACAGTTTCTTGTAGACAACCATTGGTGGTGTGACTTTAGAGTATGGTGGCAGGCTTCATATTGAAGGTGTCTATAGAAATAATGAACTATTGGATGCTAATCCGGATTTGATTATTAAGACATCAGACATCATAGTTGTTGCAGGTGCAGTAAGAGATATTGATAGATTCAACAAGAATGGTCTTGTGGAAATGACCGACGAGAAATAACTGTCACTGGAAATTGAAAAGGTTGAAATTGTAATAGCAGTACCAAAAGCAGAGGGGCTAATTGAGAAATTCGCAGAATATGGCATCATTATAAATCGCATAAGAAGAAATGGTCGTAAGATTAAAATGCCTGAAGGATTCATTGAAGAAGATGTGATAACCATTACCGGTAAGACGAAATCCATCGAGGAATGTATTAAAAATGTGGCATTCATAAAAAACGTCGGAGAAAGTTCGGATATTCCGGCAATAATGCTTTCTATTGCAGTTGCGATTGCACTTGGTATGATTAAAATTCCCGGTCTGGGAGTTTCACTTGGAACATCATGTTGTGCGCTGATTATCGGAATGATTGTTGGTTTGTGCTGAAGCTTAAAGCGGCAGACTTGTATGGTGGTATATGTGGATGCGCAACATCAACACCGGGACTTAATGCATTATCAGAGAAAACCGGAAGTACGATTTTTACGGTTGGATATGCTCCGGCATTCGTTGTAGGTAATATAGGATTGACCCTTGTGGGAACTATTCTGATGTCTTGGCTAAAATAGGTAGTAAATGGAAGGATTACCTGAGTTTACAGAAGCCGGCGTAATCGGTTGTGTTGCCTTGTCAATTTTGTGATTTTATGGTACGATTCAAATTCTGGTGTTTAATGTAGAACGATAGTATTTTTGAAAGGACCTATAGATGGCAAAGTATTACGAATCACAGGCCTTTGAGCCTAATGTTGAGAATATCTCTAAGATGCTTGATTTTGTGGATGCACGGCTGGACGAGATGAAGCTGGACAGTAAGGAGAAGATTAAGTATCGATTCAGGCTGGAGGATATGTTAAATGCAATGATTCAGCACGCAGAGGGTGATATCAAGATTAGAATCGTTCGGGGCTTTAGGAAGGCTAGGATTTCAGTTTCCTGCAAGGGAAGCCAGATGGACGTTAAGAAATACATGTCATCATTTTTCTCCGATACTCTTGATGGTCCTGTGTCGTCAATTATCATCAATAATTACCTTAAGCATTGCGAGGATGATCTTAAGGTTTCTTACAGATACGGATACAATGTTATTTCTCTTAATGTATCCAAGAAAAAGCTCAATAAGTTCGTGGTGTCACTTCTTGCCATGCTGACGGGTGTTCTCGCGGGTGTCATCATCAAGATGTTGTGTAGCGGAGAAGTGGCTACATTTATGGCGACTGATGTCTTTGGTCTCGGTACGTCGCTGTTCCTTAGAGCCATCAAGATGATTATAGCGTTCTTGGTATTTTTCTCTATTGCTTCGGCTATTTCGGAATTCAAGGATTTGAAGGAGCTCGGAAAAGTGCTGGGTATGATATTATTTTTATTCTTCGGCACTTCCATCATTTCAATCCTTGTTTCCTATGGGACATTTTCATTTCTGCCGGTAGGCGACACAGCATTACAAATGGCGGCAGACAGTTCTATGAAGATTGATGCTATGAAGCAGCCATCATCTGTTAGCGAAGCGATTCTGGGTATTATTCCGGAGAACTACTTAAAGGCATTTCTTGATGTCGACATGATACAGCTTTTGTTCATCGCTATTCTCACTGGTATCGTAGTGGGAAGGATGGAACGTCATGGCGCTATGCTCAGTAATGCGCTCTCTGCTATGGATGAGATGTTCCAAGGGATTATTGTTCTAATCGTTAAGCTGATGCCGGTTTGTATCTTCTGTTCTATGGCTTCAATGGTCTTGAAGCTGGATTTCAAGGATATCCTGCGTTTGGCCGGATGGATGGGACTGGTGTATCTGTGCGATGTCATCGTGATTGTTATACTGTTGCTTATTGTTTGGATAGGTGCCAAGAGGTCGCCTATTGGCTATATTAAGGATGTGGCGCCTCTTATGATGTCAAGCTTTGTCATGGCATCCAGCAATGCAGTAATGCCACTGACTATCGAGACCTGCAGAGACAAATTGAAGATTTCTCCCAAGCTTTATTCCTTTTCCATACCGCTTGGAATTGTCGCTAATAAGGACGGTAGTTGTGTGACACTTATGATTAGCACGCTATTTTTGGCTAACGTTTTCGATGTGCCTATTAATGGAGGATTGCTGGTTACTTTGTTCTTTTTGGTGTTCATGCTTTCCATCGCAGCGCCGGCGGTTTCCGGAGGACTGCTTCTTGTGCTTGCTGTAATTCTTCCGTCCATGGGAGTTCCCGTGGTGGGTGTATCAATCCTGATTGGATTGTATTTCTTAGTGGCTATGGCGGATACGATGACGAATGTATTCAGCACCGTTGCGTTGACATACGTGGTGGACAGACGAATGAATAAGCCTGAAGCAGAGGCAAAATTAGAAAGTAATTAAAGGAAAATGTATTAATATGAAAATAGATTTGAAGAATAACATTACAACAGTTGATGAATTGAGTGACGCTTTGAAGCTGACAGACGCTGAGCGGGAGAAATGTGCGGAAATTATCGCAAAGTATCCGATGATGATTACACCGTATTATTTTTCGTTGATTGACCCGGAAGACCCGGAGGATCCTATCAGGAAGATGTGCGTTCCATCCGAGGCGGAGCTTTCGACGGAGGGCAGTTTCGACACCAGCGGAGAGGAGAGTAATACCATGCAGGTGGGAGTACAGCATAAATACACTCAGACTGCGCTAATCCTTTCTGCCAACATTTGCTCTATGTACTGCCGTCACTGCTTCCGTAAGAGACTGGTAGGACTTTCAGATACAGAGCTTAATAAGCAGGTGGATGAAGCGTCTGCTTATGTGCGTAATCACCCGGAGATTACTAATGTGTTGGTTTCCGGCGGAGATTCTCTTATGAACTCCAATGCTATCATTGCCCGCTACTTAGAGGAGCTATGCAAGATTCCGACTCTTGACTTCGTTCGATTCGGATCTCGCGTGCCGGTTACCTATCCCAAGAGAATCTACGAGGATGAAGAGTTGCTTGATTTGTTCGGCAAATACGCTAAGATTAAACCATTATACCTTGTAACTCAGTTCAATCATCCTAGGGAGATTACCGAAGAATCGACTCGTGCCGTTAAGGCGATACAGGCGAAGGGAGTTCAAGTGAGGAATCAGACCGTGCTGCTACACGGTGTGAATAATGACCCGGAGGTTTTAGGAGAACTAATTCGTGCGCTGACACGCATTGAGGTGGTTCCTTACTATATTTTTCAGTGTCGACCGGTAAGAGGAGTTAAGGGACATTTTCAGGTTCCGCTTCGCAAGGGAGTTGAAATCATCCATAAAGCTAAGGCAAAGCAGAACGGCTTCGGAAGGTCTGTTCACTATGCCATGAGTCACCCTCGAGGAAAGATCGAGATTCTGGGTGAACCGGAAGAAGGGAAGATGCTGTTCAAGTTTCATCAGAACAAATATCCGGATGATGCTTTTCGTATCTTCTCTGCAGACATCAAAGAAGATTCCACATGGTTGGATGATGAGTTAAATGCGATATAAGTAAGAATGAGAGACCGACTAAAGTGAAGTCGGTCTTTTTTTGGTAAAAAACAATATGGACAAATTACGAATTGACTATGTGGACATTTGCGGATGTCCATGTTATAATTGAACCAATATATGAAAGGAGAACGGATATGAATATTGGTTCTGAGAGCGAAACTGTTGAGTTTAAGCTTACTACAGGTGAAAAGAACGAGGCAATGGAGACTATTGTGGCTATATTAAATAAACACTGTAGGGGAACGCTTTATTTTGGTGTTGATGATACCGGTTTTGTTAGGGGACAGCAAGTAAGCGATTCAACTAAGAAAGATATATCAAGAATAATAAGCGACACTATTGAGCCAAGAATTACACCAACAATCGAAGTACTTACGATGGGCGAACGAACAATAATCAAAGTGTCTTTTTCAGGGCATAACAGACCTTATGCAGTTAAGGGCAAGTATCTTATTCGTGTGGGGACCGAGAATAGAAGAATGTCGCCTGACGAATTAAAGCGTTTGATAAAGAATGAGGATTATTCTTCGAAGTGGGAAGAGGAATTAACAAATTATAAGTCAGATGACCTTGATGATGATGCTCTTAAGGATTTTTATCAGTCGTCAAAAGATGGTGGGCGTTTATCTATGAAAGAGTATGACAAAGAAAAACTTTTGACTGTTATAGATATAACAAAGGATGGATATATTAATAATGGAGGATATGCGCTTTTTGGGAAGAACGCGAAGATAAGTTTGAAGCTGGCCTCCTATGCGACGGATAATAAAGTGACTTTTACTGATTTAAAATTGATAGAAGGGAATATATATAATCTTGTTGGAGATGCTTTGGACTATGTGTTGAATAGGATTAACTGGAGAAGTGAAATTGGATCTAGAAAACGAACAGTAATTCCTGAGATTCCTGAAAAAGCACTTCGAGAAATCATAGTAAATGCCTTTGCACACGCTGATTATGAGACGGTTCCGGAAATAGAGATTGGAATACATCCCGGAAAGGTAGAAATATATAATCCGGGATCATTTCCGGATAATCTTACACCACTTGATTTTATTTCTCGTAATCTACCTTCTTATAAGAGGAATCCGCTTATCCTAGATATTTTGTTTAGAAGTAGAGATGTTGAAAAATCGGGTACAGGGTTTCAGAGAGTGAATGATTATTGTAAGCAACAGAATGTGACTTGGGATTATAGAAAAGAGGCATATGGATTCTTTTTTGAATTTATCAGGACAAATGTCCGGATAAATGTCCAGATAAATACCGTGCTTACAGAAGCGGAGCAAGTGATTTTTAATCTGATTCAGAACAATGATGGAATTACAAAATCTGAGATGGCTGTAAGGATAGGTAAATCGGAAAAGACTGTTCAGAGGATTATATCTTCACTTACAAAGAAGAATGTAATTGAAAGAGAAGGATCAAATAGAACCGGCAAATGGAAGGTTAAGATATAGACTAAGAATATGACGGCAGTTAGGTTGCACAACGAAAAAACAGTCGAGACGGTAGTATTGATGTCAAAGGTAGGAGTGGAATACGCTTGAAAGCCCAGTAATACTGCGGTTTTCGGGCAATCGGGCAAATTTAGCATCGAGCAGAGGAAACACTTCTCGGTAACTTATCCAAGGGTAAATCAG
>JAIKVT010000068.1 GCA_024685495.1 Lachnospiraceae bacterium | reverse complement strand
TGAGCCTCTTGGGAAATCAGTTCTTCCAACTGAATTACAAAACAGTGTATCTCCTGAAAAAAGCACATTTTCCTTCTCAATATAGTAGCATACACCACCGGGCGTGTGACCCGGAGTAGCAAGCACCTTAATATCAAAACCTGCTATATTAATAACTTCTTCATCATCCAAAAATACATCAGCATGAAAAACTACAGGCGTGCGATCAGCGTATGCTCCCGTCCTGTTAATACGGGGATCGTCTAACGTCTCTGCCTCATCCTTGCCGGCATAGATTTTAATGTCATACTCTTTAGCTAAAGCCTCTGCCGCACCAACATGATCGTAATGTCCGTGAGTCAGCAAAATAGCAACCGGCTTTACCTGTGCAAGAGTAATCCTGTCAATTAACTGCTCTGCTTCATCACCCGGATCTACAATAAACATTTCTCTCGTGTCCTTGTTGATTCCAAAATAGCAATTTGTACTTATAGGTCCGACCACGTATTGTATTAATTCCATTTTATCCATTGTTATCACCCTTATTACTCGATACTCATTCAATACATATATCTTGCACTATCAGATTTTACGCTTATCAATGTATTATATCATCGAAACTCATTTAGCCCGTTGTACGCTCAATATCGATTACGCCTTCTATGGTTTTTAACTTACTACACACATTTTCCAGCATATCCTTAGTCTTAACTTCGAATCCGACTGTAATCGTAGCAACATCCTTCTTATTGGTATTAGAAAAAATCGACACTATGTTAATATTCGATTCCGAAAAGATCTTCGAAACCTCGACTAATATACCAACCCTACTCTGAACATAGATATTAACGGTAGCCATGTACAACTCGTTAGATTTGCCGTCGAGATACTCTTGCGACCATTCGGCCTCAATGAGCCTGTCTCTGTCCATATCGGGCATGTTAATTACATTGATGCAATCTGTTCTGTGAATTGAAAGGCCTCGACCGCGTGTCACATATCCTACGATTTCATCGCC
Source organism: Lachnospiraceae bacterium (assembly GCA_024685495.1). Lineage (GTDB taxonomy): Bacteria > Bacillota > Clostridia > Lachnospirales > Lachnospiraceae > RUG191. The sequence goes on along the minus strand of JAIKVT010000068.1, from coordinate 8,675 downwards.
CGGCACGGGGTTACAGCATTTTGAGAATCTCGCAAAGAAGCCCGTCATACCTCTAACTATAACGCCGTTACTTCCCTTAGATTCTTCTTTGCTCTCGTGAGCGCTACTGTAATTTTTATGATTCTCAATTGAGAGAATGTCTTCGTCCGTAACAGGAGTGTCATAATCCTTAAGATACTGCTCATACATTCGGCTTACAACCTGGCCCTCGTTAAGACCGCCATGTCCGATTGCTGCGAGCGTCGATTCCCAATCATGGAAACCGTATCTTCTCATAACATTTTCCTGATATTCAGGCTTATTGATATCATTAAAGTTGATATTCTTCTGCTTGGCAGAATCGATAAGAAGCTCTTTACCTCTTACAATATTCTCAACTTTGAATTCATTCTTAAACCACTGGTTAATCTTATTGCGCGCCTGTGTTGACTTCGCAACGTTGAGCCAGTCTCTGCTCGGTCCTCTTGAGTTGGCAGATGTCAGAATCTCAACACGATCGCCGTTTTGCAATTCATATTCGATTGGAACAAGTTTGCCGTTAATCTTGGCTCCTATCATCTTATTACCTACAGCGGAATGAATGCTGTAAGCAAAATCAATCGGCGTTGAGCCACTCGGGAAATTCTTAACATCACCCTGAGGCGTAAAGCAAAATACGGTATCCGAGAAAAGATCAAGGTCATTCTTAAGCAGGCTGACAAATTCCTTATTGTCATCCATATCCTTTTGCCAATCTAAGATATCACGAAGCCATGATATCTTCTCTTCTTCTCCCTGAACCGTGGCACCTTCGCCCGACTCTTTATATTTCCAATGGGCCGCGATACCGTATTCGCTGGTACGGTGCATCTCCCATGTACGAATCTGTATCTCGAAGGGCACGCCGTGCGGACCGATAACCGTTGTATGAAGCGACTGATACATATTAGGCTTAGGCATGGCAATATAATCCTTAAACCTTCCCGGAATAGGAGTATATTTATCATGAATTATACCAAGAGCCGCATAGCAGTCCTGCAAATTATCAACAATAATTCTTATTGCAAATAAATCATATATCTCATCAAATTCTTTATTCTGACTTACCATCTTACGATAAATCGAGAAAATGTGCTTTGCTCTTCCGTAAATCTCAGCGTCAATTCCGGCCGCTTCAATATGGCCTTGAACCTCAAGCACAAGATTATCAACATAAGCATCACGCTCGGCTTTACGCTGCGCGATAGTCTCTACTATATTCCTGTAAGCTTCAGGGTTGTAATACTTAAGCGATAAATCATCTAGCTCAATCTTGACCTTGGAAATACCAAGACGCTGGGCTAGCGGAGCATAAATCTCCATTGTCTCTTTCGCCTTCTCCTTTTGCTTCGCAGGCGTCATAAACTGAAGTGTTCGCATATTATGAAGTCTATCCGCAAGCTTAATAATAATTACACGAATATCCTTCGCCATCGCAAGAAACATCTTACGAAGATTCTCTGCCTGAACCTCAACCTTATCAGACGAATAATTTAATTGTCCTAACTTAGTAACACCGTCAACAAGTACGGCTACTTCTTCGCCGAATTCAAGCTTAATCTCATCAAGCGTCATAACCGTATCTTCGACAACATCATGAAGCATACCTGCAACAATCGTCTCCTTATCCATCTGAAGGTCAGCAAGAATTAATGCAACACTTAAAGGATGAATAATGTAAGGCTCACCTGACTTACGAAGCTGTCCCTCGTGGGCCTGATCTGCAATGTTATATGCTTGCTCTATAATGTCTGTATTTGTGCTTGGGTGATACTTTCTGATGCATTCGATTAAAGAATTATATAGAACTTCCTTGTCGACAAAATCCTTTGTGGAAACTACGTTGCTTTGCTCACGATTAATCTGACCGGCAACTTTATTAACTTCTTCTTCTGTTAGATGCGTATTAATCACGAAAAAAGCCCCCTTTCCCACAATAATATGGTAAATAATTATAATATATTTTTAACTATTTATCAAGAAGTTAAGGAAACTTATTGAGCTGTTTTAGAGTCCATTTTCCGTCATTTACCTCAAATATTGTAACAGAAGCGTTACTCAGATTGTAGCCGTCGGATATTTCATCGGGAAAATGTGCCATCAAAGCCCACACAAATGACGAGTGGCCAACAACTAAAGCAGTCCCTTTATCGGGCGTCTTCTCTACCACCTTCTCAATTGCTTTATCATAATCCGACACCTTAGAATACTTCGTCGATGCACCAATTGGCGATGTAAAGTTTCCATCATTTATCGTTCCAAGATAATTATCTTCACTAAAATTCGGATATTTTGCGGCCACTTCTTTTGGAGTAAGGCCGGCAGCCTCTCCCCAATTGACGTCATTTAACAGAGGATTTATAGTAATATCCGGCTTCTTATTCTTATTCTCATTAAGTATGATATTAGCCGTATCCTGCGTCCTTGACAGTTCCGATGTAAATGTTGTATCAAAGCTGATATCCGCTAACGACTCGCCCGTTGTCTTCGCCTGCTTCTTGCCTTCTTCCGTTAATTTGGCATCCGTCTCGCATCCCGCTAACACACCCTTTGCATTAGAATCAGTCTGAGCGTGTCGCACAAAATATATCGTAACAGCCTTACTGTCACTGTTATTTGAGCAGGCTCTTACCAAAACTAAGACAAGTGCAACCGTTGCAACAATTACTAAAATTATTGAAAGTATAAACGTAATTTTGCTTTTTTTATATTCATTCATAACATCTACCTGTTCGCATCATCTAAATAATTTTTTATCTGTTTCGCCTTAATAACATCTAATTGTTCGCATACTTAATATACAGTCCGTCTTCTAACAGAGAAAATCCCAATTTATCCATCAACCTTACACTTGCAAGATTTCCCTTATCGACTCTTGCGATGATTGAGTCTTTCTTTAATATGTTAAATGTGTAATCTATGATTTGTCTGCATACTTCGGTCGCAATGCCCTTTCCCTGATATTCTTTCTTAACCTGATAAGATAATTCCACTTGCGACTTATCCTTACATATCTCGCGAGTCTCGACACCCGCTCTTCCTATAACTTCATTCGATGCTTTATCGACTATAAGCCAAAGACCGTACCCGAATAATTTATAGATATATTCAATATAATTATTTAGATACACCTTCTCCTCTTCAGGTTCAAATAAAGGTTCGATATACTCTGTCATATCTTCGTCATCGTAAATGTCTCTGATTGCATCATAATCGTCTACCGTGTGTTCTCTTATAATGCATCTTTTCGTCTCAAGAATTATAAGAGGCGTCTTATGAAACCTGCTGTATACAATATCGAGATCTCTTTTTTCTACAACACCTAAATCCCCCACAACATACGCAGATGAAAGGATTTCATCCTCAGTTGATTCGTAACCCAACACCGCTATGTCATGAGCTTCCAATATGGAAATCGACTCATCTGACTTCGCAATTCCTATAGTTTTATCAGCATCAAAAAAAGGTTGCCAAGAGGCCTTAACCATATCAGCAACCTTTACATATCTATACTTGTCGGGTGGAAATTCATTATAAAGCTGTGACTGTTCATCATTAGATAAATCATTAATAATCACATAATTAGACATCTATCTCACCCTCAAATACAATTTCTGCGGGACCTGTCATTGTAACTTTATTAGTATCCTTGCTATATTCGATAGTAAGATATCCTCCCAAAAGCTCAACATCTACAGGAGACTTAGTCACTCCGTTAATAATACAAGATACCGCTGAAGCGCATGCACCGGTACCGCAAGCTAAAGTCTCTCCTGAGCCTCTCTCCCACACTCTCATTCTGATTCTGTTTTCATCAAGAACATTTATAAATTCCGTATTAATCTTATTGGGAAATGCTTTGTAATTCTCGAACGACGGACCCATCTTCTCGAGTTCTAACTCTCTTACGTCCTCTTCCATTCTGATTACACAATGAGGATTACCCATAGAGATACAATCAACCACATATTCTTCGCCGTCAACTGTAATTGTCTCACCTAACATCTTCTCGTTTTCTGAAATAACGGGAACTTTCTTAGCAATAAATTCGGGACTTCCCATATCAACGCGTACAGATTTAACTTTGTCGTCTGCAACATTTAATTCAAGTGTCTTGATTCCTGCTAAAGTTTCAACCGTAACAGTCTTCTTAGCTGTAAGCCCTTTATCATATACAAATTTACCGACACACCTAATGCCATTTCCACACATTTCCCCGCGTGAACCATCTGCATTATACATTATCATCTGAAAATCAGCGACATCAGAAGAAGCTATCAAAATAAGACCGTCGGCACCTACTCCAAAGTGTCTGTCGCTTACCTTAATGGCAACCTTATCTGCATTGTCAATTATCTTATCGGTGCAGTCTACATATACATAATCATTACCGCAACCTTGCATCTTAGTAAATTTCATAATTAATATCCCATCATCAAACCATGCTTTATCTGCAATTTCTAAATTCCACGAACACTACAATCCGCGAACGCACGACAGCACAGTCTCGTAATTAAGCGGTCCGCCGAAAAGATCAAGAGCGGAGCCCACTGTAACATTTAACCTGTCATCGCTTAGCTCTTTAATTGCCATGACATCATCGTAATCACCTACGCCACCGGCATAAGTTACGGGAATTCCTTCCCATTTACTAAGCATGGTCACTAAGTCTCTTTCTATACCGCACTGCTTACCTTCTACGTCGGCAGCATGAATCAGAAATTCGTCGGCATAATCTGCAAGCGACTCAAGAAGTTCTAATGTCACTTCTTCTTTTGTAAATTTCTGCCACCTGTCGGTAACGACAAAATACTCGTCACCCCTTCGGCGACAACTAAGGTCTAATACAATATGTTCTTTGCCGACAGCCGCAACTAACTTATTCAAATTCTCATAGTTAATCTTGCCGTCTTTGAACACATAAGATGTCACTATAACGTGACTGGCGCCTGCCTCAATATAACCTCTCGCATTGTCGGCATTAACGCCTCCCCCGAGCTGATATGTGTCGGGATATGCTTTAAGAACAGCCATTGCCTGTTCTTTCGTATCTTCATAATATGGACTATCCGGCGGGTTAAGCATTATAAGATGTCCGCCCCTCAATCCTTCTTTTGCATAAAAATTTGCAAAAAACAACGCGTCTTTCTTAGAGACGAAATTCTCGTTGGCCCGATTGGCCTCGTCGTCTAAAGATCCTCCTACAATTTGCTTAACTTTTCCGTTATGTATATCAATACACGGTCGAAATTCCATAACACTCCTATCTTAGATTATTCGTCAACACTGTAATTCGGTGCCTCTTTAGTAATATGGATATCGTGAGGATGTGATTCCTTCAAGGATGCGGCCGAGATCTTAACGAATTTCGCTTTATCCTGTAATTCAGGAATCGTAGGACATCCGCAATATCCCATACCGGATCTGATACCACCTATAAGCTGGAATACAACATCTTCGACAGAGCCTTTATAAGCCACACGGCCTTCAACACCTTCAGGCACAAGCTTCTTAGCATCCTCTTGGAAATATCTGTCCTTCGAGCCGTTCTCCATAGCGGCAATAGAACCCATACCACGATATACCTTATACTTTCTTCCCTGGAACAGTTCAAATGTACCCGGAGACTCGTCACAACCTGCAAACATTGAACCCATCATACATACAGATCCGCCTGCTGCAAGCGCCTTAGTCATATCACCGGAATACTTAATACCACCGTCCGCAATAATAGGCACATCTTTCTTCTTAGCAACTTCATATACTTCCATAATCGCTGATATCTGAGGAACACCGATTCCGGCTACAACTCTTGTAGTACAGATAGAACCCGGTCCGATTCCGACCTTAACAGCATCTGCTCCGGCATCAATAAGCGCCTCCGCTGCTGCAGCTGTCGCAATATTACCCGCAACAACATCCAAATCAGGATAAGCACTCTTAACCTCACGTACAGCATCTATAATATTCTTAGAATGTCCATGAGCCGAATCAAGGACAATAACATCAACCTTGGCATTAACTAAAGCTTCTACTCTGTCTAACATATTATGAGTAATGCCAACGCCTGCTCCACAGAGAAGTCTTCCCTGTGAATCCTTCGCAGAATCAGGATACTTAATCTGCTTCTCTATATCCTTAATGGTAATAAGACCTCTAAGAATGTTATTCTCATCAACTATAGGTAATTTCTCCTTACGAGCCTTACCAAGTATCTTCTTCGCATCATCAAGTGTAATTCCGACAGGAGCCGTAATAAGACCTTCACTTGTCATAGATTCACTTATAGGCTTACTGAAATCCGTCTCAAACTTAAGATCTCTGTTAGTGATAATACCTACTAATGTCTTATCAGTCTCACTCTTTACAACAGGCACACCCGATATACGAAACTTTGCCATAAGTTCATCGGCATCTTTTAACGACTTATCAGGGGTAAGTGAGAATGGGTCCGATATTACTCCGTTCTCAGATCTCTTAACCTTATCTACCTCGTCTGCCTGTCTCTCTATAGACATATTCTTATGAACAATACCTATTCCACCCTGTCTGGCCATAGCAATCGCCATACGGTGCTCGGTAACCGTATCCATAGCAGCACTCATCATAGGAATATTAAGCTTAATATTCTTAGTAAGATAAGTCCTAAGATCAATCATATTGGGTATTACCTCAGAATACTGAGGCACTAATAATACGTCATCAAATGTTATGCCTTCACCAATAATTTTTCCCATTTTTATCTCTCCCTCTGTTAATCAGTATTCTCTCCCCGTATCATTACTCACTAGCACAACTTATCAAATTATAATATCTTATGATAACAAAAATAACCTAAATTATCAATGCAAAATCGGGAGTATATAATATACTAACCCGAACGCAATTCCTAAAATCGCACCGACTACAACATCTTTAACAAAATGAACTCTCTCAAGAACGCGAAGCGCCGCTAATATGGTTCCCGCAATTAAAAAGCAGATTCCGAATCTGTAATCGTAATAAAAAATAGTCATGGCAATTACAAATATGGAAAATGTATGACGTGACGGCATACTCTTTCCCTTAGTCTTCTTGCCTGACATAGGCTTAATATCTGAAACCTCATAAGGCCTTGGTGCATTATAGAGATAACGAAAAGCTGATACTATAAGAAACGAAATACCGGGTATCGCTATCGCTTCTATCAACTTAACAATTCCCATATTATAAAAAAGAATCAATACAAGAATATATGCAAGCACCGTAAGAGCAGTTATAATTCGATCTGCTCCTACTATAATCTTTTCCATTGTAAATATTCTATTATCACTGCTATCATTATTGTTCATAGAACACCATTTACCACTTAAAACTTGTGCAAAAAAATGGCGATATGTATAACACATCGCCAAATCTTTTTCATATCACATGTCTTGAATAAAAAGGTACTTTAGTCAAAATACTGTCTATACTTCTTTGACATTAATGGCCTGTGGACCTTTATCTCCTTCTGACACTTCATACTCTACTTCAGCACCTTCTTTTAATGTCTTGTACTCAGCGTCTGACACAATACCTGAGAAATGTACGAATATATCATTTCCCTCTTCATCACAAATAAATCCATAACCTTTCTGGTTATTAAACCATTTTACTGTACCTTTGCTCATAGCAAAATCCTCCACAAAAAAAAATTAAAGTATATTTACGACCAAAGCAAATAAATTAGTCTTAGCCGCATTTCTTACGCAACAAAAATCGTACCACAAAAACACGCAAATATCAAGAGTATTTATAGTTCTTTTGTATGAAAAAAGTAATAGATTTGTTTTTTATTAAAAACATTTATGTGATTTTATCATTATCAATTCCTGCTGCATTCAAAAAATTCTGCAGCCATTTATCAAATTCTTTCTCTAAACTTTTATCCATAATAAATTCCGAAAAGCCCACACCGGAAGTAACCGTAAGTTCACCTTCCGAGTATTTGAAAATAGCAACTAAGTTAGCATCCTTTGCCTGATAATTTAACTCGCTTGCATTAATTAATTGTGCCACTATTCTTTTTGGCAAAGATAAAATTATCTTAAAGCTTAAAGGAACTTTTTTGCCTTTAATTATTTCGAAAAAATGATTTCGAAACATTTCATAAGAAAGCAGTACATCTTCATCATCCATAGCTTCGAGTTCTTCTTTTGAATAATAGTCATCTAATCTGTGACCGTCTATGGAAAAAGATGCATACGTATTAATAGTCGCTTCCTGTAACAGGAAAAAATCAAATGTATCCTTGCAAAGCAACTCGTTCATACATTTTTTAACATCCGTTATGCGTAAAGTAACCATTCTACTCCTTTAATACAATCTTATCTCTGATTCTAAGTATAATTCTTTTCTAAAAACACCGACCCAAAGGATCGGTGTTAGTTATATTATTCTGATTAAGCTTAGTTCCCTGATTTAGAAACAAGTGTCGGTGCGTCCTTTTGTTCCTGTGTCATGGAATCTAATTCATCCCATGCAGGTATAACCACTTTCTTATCTCTGACATGAAGTATAATTCCCGCGATTGCTCCGGAACCTAATACCAAAATACTAAATCCCCAACCGAAAATTATATTAGCCCATGTAGCATATCCATCAGCGGCTCCGTATACACCACCGGTTGAAATCAA
>JAIKVT010000057.1 GCA_024685495.1 Lachnospiraceae bacterium | reverse complement strand
GACAAGTCACGAGTCACTTATTAATTATATTAACAGCTATGGCGATGTTATGAGAATCGAAGAGTCAGACAGATTCGGTAACCAGTCGCCACTTGATTATATCGCAGCTATAAGAGACATCTATTTGCCACTTAAGTTCGGTGCAAGTTCATTTATTATTCCTAAGAAATATTTTATGGATCCGAATGCGCTCTTTACTTATCTTAATGACAATAAGGTTACGGCAGTGGGATGGAGCGTATCGGCGCTTACGGTACCGCTCAGTCTCGGAGCATTTGAGGAAGTTAAGCTTGATACTTTAGCTAAGGTTTGCTTCTCAGGTTCGGTTATGCCCTGTTCTGCGCTTAAAGTATGGCAGGAGAATCTTCCGAACGCTTTATTCGTTAATCAATATGGACCGACAGAGACAACGGCAAGCTGTACTTATTATGTGGTAGATCACGTTGTAGAAGACGATGAGATACTTCCGATCGGCAAGCCGTATAACGGTTACGATGTGTTCTTGACAGATGTTGACGATGATAGTAGAGTTATTACCGAAGAAAATACGAAAGGTCAGCTTTGCGTAGCAGGTATTTCTCTTGCGATCGGATATTACAACGACGAAGAAAGAACGAATGATAATTTCGTTGTAAGAGAATTGTCAGACGGCACGACTAAGAGAGTGTATAAGACCGGCGATATAGGTTCAATTAATAACGGAATGTTCGAGTTCCACGGAAGATTAGACAGACAGATTAAGCACATGGGACATCGCGTCGAGTTAGACGAAGTAGAGCATGCAGCCAATTCAGTTGAAAATGTGAGTGAGAGCTGTTGTGTATATAATAAAGCCAAGGAGAGTTTGATACTTTTCTATACCGGTGATACGATTAAGAAAGAGTTGTCTCTTCGATTAAGAGAAATGATACCCGGCTTTATGGTACCGCGTAAGATTAAGCAGTTAGACAGTTTGCCAAAGCTTCCTAACGGTAAAATAGATATCAAGGAATTAGAGAAGCAGGCAGGAATCAGAAAGTAAAAACGTTAGCACAGCCAGTCGGAGAATTACAAAAATAGTTAGCACAGCTTATCGGAGAATTACAATATATAAAACGGAGGGAATTTATTATGGAAACAAAAGAAACTATTATTGAGATTTTAGAAGAAATCAGACCTGATGTTGAATTTGAAAACGAGACATCGCTTGTAGACGGTAATGTATTAGAGTCATTTGATATTGTATCATTAGTATCTGAATTATCAGACGAGTTTGATATTACAATCAGACCTAAAGATTTAGTTCCTGAGAATTTCAATTCAGTTGACGCTATGACAGCACTTGTAGAGAAGTTAATGGACGAATAAGAACAGTTAATGATTATTTAGAATGCACAGAATGGAGCACAGATATGAATACCCCATGTTATGTATTTGATTTTGATCAATTTGAAAAAAGAGCAAATGATATTGCTAATGCTTTGCCGGGAATACCACTTACTTATTCTATTAAGGCTAATCCTTTTCTTTTAAACGATTTGCCTGAGGTGATTAGACATGTAGAAGTATGTTCGCCGGGAGAGCTTGAGATATGTAAGGAACTTAATGTGCCCGGAGAGAAAATAATATATTCCGGTGTCGTTAAAGAGCAGGAAGATATACATGAAGCATTGACTTACGGAGTGGATATAATTACTTGCGAAAGTCTCAGACATGCCGCATTAATCCAACAGGAAAATGTTAAGGTTAAGACAATTCTTCGTCTTACGAGCGGCAATCAATTTGGTATGTCGATTGAAGATATTGAATATATCATTGAGAACAAAGACGATTTTTTTAATAATCTTGATGTCATTGGTCTTCATTTTTATTCGGGCACACAAAAGAATCTGAAGAAAATAATCAGAGATATAGAGAAAATTGAGAAAGCATTAATTTACTTAAAAACAAAGTTGGAATATGAACCTTCATTTATAGAATACGGACCGGGGCTTTGCGTTGAGTATTTCAAAGAGAATAATGAGGAATTAGAATTAAAGCATCTTAAAGAAGCAGCAGCGATTATTAATAAATTTGCCGCAAAACATCCGCTCGGTATTGAGATGGGAAGATTCTTAGCGGCAAGCTGTGGTACATTCTTTACAAAAGTTATGGATGCAAAGAGTAGCATGGATACTAATTATGTGCTTATCGATGGTGGAATTCATCATGTCAATTATTATGGACAGAAGATGGCAATGGAAGTTCCTAATATTAACGTAATTAGTGAAGGATACAGGTATTCCATTGAGGCGCTTTGTCTTAATAAGAATGAAGTTCATGAAGAAGATAAAAAGAGTGCTTACTGTATCTGTGGTAGTTTATGTACCGTAGCTGATGTGTTAGTAAGAGAAGCGGAATTGCCTGAACTTAATGTGGGCGATGTACTTTGCTTTGAAAGATGCGGAGCATATTCCGTAACGGAAGCGCCGGCATTATTCTTATCAAGAGAATTACCAAGCATTTATACCAAACGTGGAGACGAAATCACTTTGGTTAGAGACGTGATTAAAGCGTCTGCAATTAACTTAAAAGGACTGTAAATTGTGGAACTGATATCGTTACAATATACGATTTTTATCTTAGCATTATTAATACTGTATTATATAATCCCTCAGAAATTTAGATGGATAGTGCTTCTTGCAGGAAGTTTATTCTATTACGTATACGTATGTAAATTTTATGTGGGATTTATTTTGTTTACCATTATTTCCACTTATATGATTGCCCGAAAAATCGAGTCGATGCTTGCTAAGCAGACTGCGGTTGTTAAAGAGCATAAGAAAGAATGGGACAGAGCCGAGAGAAAAGCCTATAAAGAAAAGGGAAGAAAGAAAAGATCTGCGCTTCTTTTACTTGGACTTTTTCTCAATTTCGGAATATTGGCATTTTTAAAATACATTCCGTTTTCATCTGAACTTGGATTGTTACTGCCGCTTGGAATATCTTTCTATACATTCCAATCGATGGGATATCTTATCGATGTATATCGTGAAAAGACCGAGGCTGAGAAAAATATCGCTAAATTCGCTCTTTTCGTATCATTTTTTCCGCAGATTATACAAGGTCCGATTGCTGTATATGACGATCTTGCAAAGCAATTATACGTAGGTCATAAGTTTAATATTGAAAATATCAAAAAGGGACTTCTTTTAATTCTTTGGGGTGCGCTAAAGAAACTTGTAATCGCTGACAGAGCATTAGCGCTTGTTAATCTCGTTACGAAGGATTCTTCAAGCTATTCGGGAAGTTATGTCCTCTTTGCCGTTATATTATATGCGCTTCAATTATATGCTGATTTCTCCGGAGGAATCGATATAATTCGAGGTGTTGCGGAAATGTTCGGAATTAAGATGGCAGAGAACTTCAAGAGACCGTATTTCTCAAGAAGCCTTACGGAGTATTGGCACAGATGGCATATTACACTCGGTAACTGGTGTAGAAATTATATATTTTACCCGTTATCTATTTCCAAGAAATTCTTGAACTTCGGTAAATGGTTAAAGCCCAAATTCGGAAAGCATTTTGCTAAAGTGTTCCCGGGATGCGTGGCCAGTCTTCTTACATTTATTGTAATCGGTATCTGGCACGGCTCTAATCTTAAGTATTTATATTTCGGACTATGGAACGGAATTGTAATAATGCTTGCTGAACTTTTTGCACCTGTCAACAAGAAGGTGGCAGCAGGATTCTTTAACAAGACAAAATTAAAAGAGAACGGAGTTTTTGCTATAATTGTATCTGTACTGTGGACATTTTTAATGGTTCTTATCGGATACTACTTTGATGTTGCAAGCGGAGCAATGGACGCATTCTCAATGCTTTTTAGAAGTGTGACGGATTTCCATATCACTGATTTTGCCTGGGGCAATTTTAAGACCCTTCTTGAAAGCAGCGGACTTAATATGTATGACTTTTATATTCTTCTTATTTCATGCATTGCGTTATTTATGATAAGCTTCTATAAAGAGAAGAAAAAATGTGAGGATTTAAGAGTAAAAATCTTATCATTTAAGACAGGCAGAAGACTTGCAACCATAAGCTTGGGACTTATTATCTTAATATTATTCGGATATTACGGAACGGGCATAAGTCCTGCAGATTTTGTATATATGCAATTCTAATTATTGATTATTCTTAGATAGACTGTTGAAGATATGTTGGGGTGGGTATGAACAGACTTGAAAGAAGAAAATGTGATATATGTGGCAAATTGATTCAGCCTTTTGGATACATGAAGCTTTCTGACGGCAATATGTGCACTGATTGCGCTAAGCTTTTGTCGCCCATGCTCAAAAACAGACAAGGGGCCGATGTTGACTACATTAAACGCCATGTTGAATATAGAAAAGAAAATGAAAAAAAGTTAAAACAATTTAATCCTGTCACAAGATACGGATATGACAAGAAAATATATATAGATTCTAAGATGTTTGCTTTTCTTGTGACGAACAAGTTAGAAAAGGACATAGCCGCAGGTAATCCTGATATTATTCCGCTTGTGCAGGTTAAATCATGTGAGACTGAGATTAGAGAACATACTCCGAAGGGCGTATCAGAAGATGATGTGTCGAAGGATGTAAGTCTTTATGATTTTATTGTCACGGTTAAGCTTGAGAGTGAATGGTTTGATGAGATAGTCGTAAGCCTCAACGGAGAGCGCATTCGGGGCAGGGATAACAGGATATATAAGAAATGTGAAAGTGACGCGAAACAGCTTAAGGATACGTTAATGCCCGATCAGAGCTTTAGTGCAAGTATTCCCGAGCGAAAGTCGCATAATGTTTACAGGCTGTAGAATGGTTTTCGAAAGTTATTGCAAGATATATGTTTTATTAGAAAGTGTCGAGTCTTTTGGCTCGGCATTTTTTGTGTAAATGTTTGTAAAATATACAAAATATGTTATAGTTATTATGTATATCTAGGGGTAGGTATTTTACGATAGGAGATAGTGTATGGAATATATTAAAAAACATAAAGTTCCGGCAATAATTATAGCAGCGGTAGTAGTTATAGTGGTCGCAGCAATCATATTTTTTACGGTTATGGCTAAATCAAACGAAGTTGTAACTAATCCTATTACTTTCCAGGAAAAGTATGCTGATGCAGAAAATAAGATTAATAATATTATTACTACCAGTGCAAAGAGAGAAGGATATAAGACTGATTTAATGGCATATACCGATAAGGTAAAGCAGGATTATAATATGACAGTGGAAGATAAAGATGCTTTTCTTACATTGACCAGGAAAATAGACGACGAATATATTAAGTCAAAGATGCACGTTCTTTCATTCTACGGTAAGGTTAAGAAGCAGTACGAATTAGATGTTATGAACGGATATTTTAAAGATGATGTTAAGGCTAAGATAGATGCGTTGTTCGTTGAGTATAATACCATTTATAAAGAGGGTAAATATTTGGAGGCGTATAATAAATTGGATGAGATATCTAAACATTTATCTGTAAGAATTACTGAAGATGGTGTTGAAGTGGATGCACAGCAAGCAGCAGCTGCAGCACCTGTAGCTGAGACGCAGCAAAATACCGATACGCAACAGCAACAGCCACAGACAGAGCAGCAGACAACAAGCAATGCAACCGGTAAAGGATATCATCCGGAAGCTACAGCAGGTCAGGAAGTAGTCGATCCTAATAACGGTAACGTTGGTGTTGTAGCAGACAATGGTATCGAGGTATATAAATTACCTAATGAGTCCACTTATTCGTACATAACCAAAGAAGAATTTATAGCCATGCTTGTAAGAACAGGTACAAGAGAAGAACTTGCTAAGATATGGGCAGATCAGATGGCCAATGAGCAGGGACTTATAACAATCGGCGTAGATGATGACGGTTCATATGAATAAGACAGAAATCAGAATTACAAGAATTGTATCTAAGATATTATGATAATTTAAAGATACGGGAATAAATTGAGGATACGTGAAGAATTATGAGTTATGCAGACAAATTATTTGTTAAAATGTGTCAGGATATTATTGACAATGGAATAAGTACGGAAGGTCAGAAGGTTCGCCCCATATGGACGGATACGGGTGAAAGCGCTTATACAATAAAGCAATTTGCGGTTGTAAATCGATATGATCTTTCCAAAGAATTTCCGGCAATCACATTGAGAAGAACCGCCATTAAGAGTGCAGTTAATGAGATGCTTTGGATATGGCAGAAGAAATCTAACAATATCAGTGAACTTAAATCATCAGTGTGGGATGAATGGGCTGATAATAACGGAACAATAGGTAAAGCATACGGATATCAGATTGGAAAGCCTTATGCACATCATTCATATGTTGAAGGTGAAGATTTAAGCGATTATCCTTCGGCATCAATAAAAGACATAGACTGTGATACGGCGAAAGGTATTGTATC
>JAIKVT010000029.1 GCA_024685495.1 Lachnospiraceae bacterium | reverse complement strand
TGTCCTTCTTCGGACATAAGCTTGTAGAATAAAAGTACCAATATAATATTAAAATACATAAGCACATATCCCTGGTGGAACATTACGCCAAGCGCGGAGAAGACTATCGTAAGCCACTCTGTCTTCTTGTTAAATAATGCAAGAACACCTGCAAGAGAGCAAGCCACCATGAAGATATCTACTCTAAGATAGTTGTATGCATAGCTAAACGAAGTAACAACACAAATTGTGAAAAGTAAAAGTGCATATTCTGCGTACTTTAATGCTTTACCTTCAAGCCTGCATAAGCATTTGTAAACAAAAAACATAAAGAATATGAAGAGGAGTGCAGTTGCGACAGCCGCAAAAACAAGCACCGCCTCATAATGCATTATATCAATCGGAATTATTGCATTGAGTCCGTGATATATCGTTCCGAGAAGAGATCTTGATGTAAATCCGTATTCATACGAAAGCGCCAACATCGTAGCGTTGTACGAACGAACCCAACTCTGATAATTGACTACGCAAAGACAAAAGCCCACTGCGCAGAGCATTATCATATATCTTTTTATTTCCGTTTTCCTGGATAGTTCCATCTTATCTTCATCCTCATTTCTTATTACTTAAACTGCTGCCTTCTGTCGTAACTTTATGTGATTAATCTCTCTTCTTAAAGGGCAGTCTGATTAACCAATCAATCCAATATAATACAAAGGCTGCCGCAATTGATATTCCAACTACAATCCACCAATTTGTTGTTGTATCCAGGGCCGGATTATTCTTAACCATCCAGTCTCTGAATACCATGACAAGGGTTGCGTGGGTTAAATATATTTCAAGGGAGTGCTTTCCGAAGAACTTAAATACCGAAACGACTGCACCCCCAACCTTTACTTTATCAAGCACCATACCAAGCAGTGACAGGGCAATACATATACCGGGCACTGATATGATAAATGGAATCCATGCTGTTCCTAATTCCCATCCCGTAAATCCAAGATATATATTAGAATATACTACCGCTAACGCTCCTATAGGTATAATAAGAATCCATATGACTCTCGCCGGAATTGATATTTCCTTATCCTCTATTCCCATCTGTCCGAATATCATTCCAAGGTAAAAGGCTCCGACTCTGCACATACCGAGCATCATATACGGTTCTGATGAAAATGCGTATGATGCGCCTAAAAGTAATACTAATATAACGAGCTTAGCAGCCATATTATCAAATGCATCAAGTATCTTCTTTAAGAACGGTGCTAATACATAACAAAGCAATGTGACAGGAATGTACCAGTTATAATCATAATGATAATCTACAAAATACTGTATGCCGAATACATTGCCGAGCGCTGCCTGCCATGTCATTTCACCTATATGGAATTTGAAGGGGATCCAGAATATAAGGATTATCCATAGCATCGGCATAAGACGAAAGATTCTCTTCTTAAGATAAGAATATAAATCATCGTCTTTGTTCAAAGAATAATAGATGCCAAGTCCCGATGCAAATAAGAAAATGTCGCATCCAAGATATCCCACATCTTTAAATTGACTAATACCGGGGATATCAATTTTAAATCCCATGTGATAAAAGAATATCCATAGAATTGCAAATCCCATCCACACGCCTCTGTATTTGAAAAGACTACTATACTTCATTTACTTTTGTATAACCTCCATTAGCGGCTGATACAGCCTGTCTGCAATCAATTTATTACCTGCCGTATTAGGATGTAAACCATCTGCCGTATACTCTCTTATATTATCGGCATTGATATATGTATTCTCGTCTAATTCTATAACCGCCACATTATGTGCTGCTGCCTGCTTCTTAATTATATCCGAGTATTCGTACAGATGATTACCGTTCTTATTAACCATTCCCGACGGAATAAAAGTCCTCTCTCCGAAGTGATCTCTGTAAAGCGGTGTTAAAAATACTATCTTTGATTCGGGATACTTTGACTGAAGTATGTCCATTAATTCGGACACATCTGCTTCGAACTCCGCAAGCGTTCTGTTATTTCCCCAATCGTTGGTTCCCATAAGTACCGTTATAAAATCAGGCTTCTCATCCGTATCTATAAAACCGTTTTTTGCATATGCGACCAACTCATTTGTTCTCATTCCGCCGAG
>JAIKVT010000026.1 GCA_024685495.1 Lachnospiraceae bacterium | reverse complement strand
GTGGGATTAAGGGGGGAGAATGCAACCTAAATTAACAATTTCAATTTTAATTTCGAGAAACTACGAGGGTGTCAAGCGATGCCTCGATTCTGTGTGCCCAATTATGGAAAATGTTTCATCAGAGCTTATACTTACCGACACAGGCTGTGGAGATAAGGTTAGGGAGCTGATAGAAGGGTATAGCGACCACATAATTGATTTTGAGTGGATAAAAGACTTTTCAGCTGCAAGAAATGTCGGTCTTAAAGAAGCAAAAGGTGAATGGTTCTTATATGTAGATGATGATGAGTGGTTTGATGATGTGTCAGAACTAATCAATTTCTTCAATTCCGGTGAGTGTGATAAACACAATGTGGCGGCATATGTACAACGGAATTATCTTGATATGGATGGAAATAATTATGGCAATCATAATGTAGATAGAATCTTAAGAATTACACCCGATCTTCATTTTGAAGGGAGAGTGCACGAGGCATATACCGGTATTGAGATTGGACAAAAGAAGAGGTTAAGTACATTTGTTCATCATTATGGATATGTGTACAAAAGTGAAGAGGAAAGAATAGCAAAAAGTAAAAGAAACAGAGAATTGCTGCGACTTGAGTGTCAAGAGCATCCTGATGATATGAGGATGAGACATCAACTGGTTACGGATTGTTATGGCCTTCAAGAATATGATGAGGCTATCAATGTTGCGTTGGAAGGAATTAAGATTAAGAGTGACTCTCAGTACTGGGATGTACTTCATACTGATATACTATTTTGTCTGTATCAAAAGAAGGATTGGAAAGGAATCATTCAATATGGAGAAAATTTTCTTAATGTAAATCTTTTTTCGGATGATGAATTTGGAGTGAGACAGTATCTTATATGTGCATACTGGAGTGAAAGACAATATGATAAAGTGTGTAACCTCGCGTCTAAAGTTATTTCCACATATATAGATTATAAGAAGCATCCGGAGAAATACGATGTAAATCAATTAATGCGGGATGATTTTTGGAATAATAAAGACATTAGTAAGATGCTGCTGTTTATAATTGACAGTGCAATCGCTACATCTGATGAAAAGATTATTTCACTACTTGCCGATAATAATATTAGGGAAGAAATGTGTGGACTTATTTCAAATGATACATATAAAGCTTGGCTTACACAGATGATGCAAAATACTTGTAGAGAAGAATCACAGATTGGATTATTTATAAAATTGCCTATGATAGATGAAAATAATGTAGATGAATTTATATCTCATAATGATGAGGTGCCGCAAATTGAGTTTAAGAGACTGCAATTTGATTCGGAATTCTTTGAGCCTGAGACTAGAGATGACTTCTATATAGAACCACTTGTTAAGAATGCTTGGGCAGCACAATTAGAGACTCTTAATATGTTTGATCAAATATGTGAAGCTAATGGCCTTACATACAGTCTTGATTGGGGAACACTGCTTGGAGCGGTTAGACATAAAGGATTTATTCCGTGGGATGATGACTTGGATGTGTGTATGCCAAGAAAGGATTTGGAGCGATTCAGAGATATAGTTGTGAATTATCCGCAGGTTGAGTTTTTCGACCCATATAACTGTGATACGCTCGGAGTTCACGCTTCAAGACTTATATTATCAAGAGCCTTTACAGTTGAAAGGGATAAACTGAAAGATATGCACGGCTTTCCGTTTCAAGTTGGAATTGATATATTCAGTATAGATTATGTCACTCGTGATAAAAAGAAAGAAGAAGATCAGATTGCACTTATGCTTAAGATTAATTATGCATTTAATCTATTGGAACTTATAGAGCAGCATGACGAGAAGGAAGATGATTATAGGAATGCATTTCTTGAATATATAAGAGATATACAAGATGCAACAGGTATAGAATTTTCACAATCAAAAGATGATAGAGGAAAGCTAACGGCTCTTTATGATGAAGTTCAAGGTTGGTATAATAGAGACGAAGCGGATTATGTATCCGAATTACCTAATATAATGGTAGGAAAAGACTATTACTTGCCAATTGATACATATGACAATATTATAAGAATTCCATTTGAGAATATGATGGCACCGGTACCTGCTAATTATGATGAGGTCTTAAGAACAAAATACGGTGAGGATTATATGACTCCCGTATATTTTGGTAGTTCTCACGATTATCCATTCTTTAATAAGGATATTAGAGATTTAGAAGAAAAAAGAGGGAATGGTTCGTTTGATTCTATTAAGGAGCACATTGAGAAAATATGTAGTGAGTACTATAGGAAGTTTCTCAATAGAAATACGGAACCGACATTACATTTTGAAGAAGAAGTTTTAGATAGAAGGGATATCAATAGGATTGATGCCGCACTTCTTGAAACCTTAGCAGAAATAGACAGACTTTGTGATGCTCATGGAATAAAATATTATTACGTTGGCGAGACGGCTGAAGAAATAGAGAAGATTAAGAACTTTACATCTGATTCTTTGGATATTCATATAGCAATGAGGAGAATGGATTATATGAATTTTCAACAGATATTACAGGAGGAATTAGACCCTTGGTTTGATTACAGAAGCATATATTCTAATCCCGACCATGTGGATATGAAGACGTATATCATTACGGATGCATATGATACGAATGATGGAGAATACGAAGCACGATTCCATGGATGCTTAGATATCGTAGGTGTTGATCTGGCGCCGATTGATACGGTAAATGATGATGATTCGATTGAAGAACTGAAAAGAACTGTAATCACACAGCTCTTACAGACAGCACCAAGCATGCCTGCTGAACCTCCTTATAATGAGATGATTCTCGATATAGTTAGACAGTATGAGAATATGCTTGGAGTATCGATTAATACAGAGGGTAATTTGCAAAACGAATTCTTTAAGGCAGCAGACAGTGTGGCTATGTCAGATTCAGACGACAGATATGGAAGAGTTCGTATATCCTCAGATATAGCGGACGGTATTTATAATA
>JAIKVT010000015.1 GCA_024685495.1 Lachnospiraceae bacterium | reverse complement strand
CATGATTCTTTTATCTCCGCACCCATGTCTAACGGCAAAGTTTTAATGACATTTTCCGGAAAAGAATTAATTAAAGGTGAGCCCGATGCTTCATCATTTCCATCCGGTGGTCTTAGAGTGACATTTGAGGCAAGAGGTTATACAACATGGGATTGTACGTCTCCTGCATTCGTAAGACAGGATGCGGCGGGAGCTACACTTTGTATCCCTACGGCCTTTTGTACATTTACAGGAGAGGCGTTAGATCAAAAGACCCCGCTTCTTCGTTCTATGGAAGCATTAAATGAGCAGGCACTTAGATTCCTTCGTCTGTTTGGCAACACAACGGCTAAGAGAGTTGTTCCATGCGTAGGTGCCGAGCAGGAGTATTTTCTTATTGACAGGGAAATGTATAACGCACGTAAGGACTTAATCTATACCGGAAGAACTCTGTTTGGCGCAATGCCTCCGAAAGGACAGGAGTTAGAAGATCACTACTTCGGAGCGATTAAGGAAAGAGTTGCCGCATATATGAGAGATGTCAACATTGAGCTTTGGAAGCTTGGCGTTACATCTAAGACTCAGCATAACGAGGTTGCACCGGCACAGCATGAACTCGCTCCAATATATGAACAGGCCAATGTTGCGGTCGATCACAATCAGCTTACTATGGAGACACTTAAGAAGGTTGCGAATCGCCACAATATGTATTGTCTGTTAAATGAGAAGCCGTTTGCGGGAGTTAACGGTTCAGGTAAACACAATAACTGGTCGCTCGTTACGGATGAAGGAGTAAACCTCTTTGATCCGGGTAAAACGGTTCATGAGAATACACAGTTCTTACTCATGCTTGTCGCAGTTCTATCTGCAGTTGATAAGCATGCTGCACTGCTCAGAGAGTCGGCAGCAGACATAGGTAACGATAACAGGCTTGGTGCAAATGAGGCTCCACCTGCTATTATCTCCGTTTATCTCGGAGCACAGCTTACTGATGTGTTAGATCAGTTAATCGAGACAGGTGATGCCACACACAGTATCAAGAGTGAGAAGATGGATACGGGTGTAAATGTGCTTCCTGACTTTAAGAAGGATGCTATGGACAGAAACAGAACTTCTCCATTCGCATTTACCGGTAATAAGTTCGAATTCAGAATGGTAGGTTCGCGTGATTCGGTAGGCGAAGCTAATATTGTGCTTAATACTATTTTAGCCGAGAGCCTTGCAGATATATGTGACTATGTGGAAGCAAGCGACAATCAGGCTCAGGCTATTCACGATATCATTAAGAAGTTAGCATCAGAGCATGAGAGAATCGTATTCAACGGTAACGGATATTCAGCAGAATGGGTACAAGAGGCTGAAAGAAGAGGCCTTCCTAATATTCCTTCAATGGTTGAAGCAATTCCTGCACTTGTAAGTGATGAGTCGATTGAATTATTCGAAAGATTCGGAGTGTTCTCGAAAGCAGAGTTAGAATCCCGTGCCGAAATAGAATACGAATTCTATGCTAAGAGAATTAATATCGAAGCAAGATCAATGGTTGATATTGCAAGAAAGCAGATTATACCTGCCGTTATCGAATACACAACGAGACTTGCAGATTCCGTTAATCGTGTTAAAGCTGCAACAGATAAAGCTGATGTTACTACACAAGAAGAAATCTTAATTCAGGTATCAGAGAATCTCAGCATCGCTAAGAAGAAGCTCGATATACTTGAGAGCATGATTCCTAAGGCTGCTAATATGATTGAGAATAAGAAGAAAGCAATATATTTCCACGATGAAATAATTCCGGCTATGAATGAACTTCGCGAACCAATCGATAAATTGGAAATGCTTGTCGATAAGCAGGCATGGCCGATGCCTTCATACGGAGATTTGCTTTTCGGATTGCATTAGTAGAATCTCAAATAATTTGCAAAAAGCATATGACCAACAAGAATAATTATTTAAGAGGGGACTTGAAATTTCAGGTTCCTTTTTTAGTGCAAAAATTTGATGAAGAAATATTATGTTTACATTTTAAGGAAAAATTTTTTTAGAATAATTTTATCATTTTAGGTTGAATTAAGGTAAGGGCTATATACTTGTGTCATAACGATAGGATTAAAGCATGGGGAGTAAAAAAAGACAAAGGAGGTATTTGACATGAACAAGAAAAAATTTATAGTTCCAATGCTCGCGTTATGTGTGGTAACGTGTGCTACCGCGTGTACACAAGAGACCACTAATAATACGAACACAAATGAAACTACGACACAGACCACAGAAGCTGCGACTAATCAGAACAAATTATCACGCAGTGACATTGCTATTACACAGACTCTTACGAATAACAATGACGGAGAACATGTAATAACTGCAGACGGAACGAGTCAAAGCTATTCTAATACCGAGGTTATTAAGACGGGTGACAGTAGTGGAGACGAAGCTGATTTTTACGGAGAGAATGCAGCAATATTCGGTACCAATAAAGGTACACTCGATATGTCAAGCATGGTAGTAGATACTAACGGTGCTCATGCTAATGGAGTTTTTAGCTATGGAGAAGGAACAACTGTGAACATTTCCGATTCATACATAACTACAGCCGGCAATTGTTCCGGAGCTCTTATGACAACAGGTGGCGGTACAATGAACGCTACTAACGTAACGGCAGAGACATTTGGCAACTCATCTGCAACAATCAGATCTGACAGAGGTGGCGGAGACGTTAACGTTAATGGAGGATATTTTGTAACGAACGGAACAGGCTCGCCTACAATTTATTCTACGGCTGATATTACAGTAAGCAATGCATACCTTGAATCAACTGCTTCGCAGGGAGTAGTGGTAGAAGGTAAAAACTCTGTTGCTTTAAATGACGCAACTTTAGTAGCCAACAATAATAAGAAGAATTCTAACAAATCTTCATTCTATCAGGCAGTAATGATTTACCAGTCAATGTCAGGCGATGCGGATGAAGGAACCTCTTCATTTACAATGAACGGTGGTTCACTTACGAACGCTAACGGAGATATATTCTTTGTTAATAATACAGCATGTGAGATTTCTCTTAGCGGAGCTAACATAGTTAACAATGATGCTAACGGAGTATTCTTAAGAGCTGCAGCTGCAGGCTGGGGTTCATCAGGCTCTAACGGCGGTAAGGTTAACCTTAAAGCAACTAATCAGACAATCAACGGTAACTTACTTGCAGATGATATTTCTACATTGAATCTGTATATGTCTGATAATTCGGTTCTTAACGGAGCAATTAATCCTGACGGACAGACAGGTAATGTATATGTTGAATTGACTAACGGTTCTACATGGACACTTACGGCTGATTCTTATGTATCTTCACTTACATGTGATGCAGGATCGATTAATTTGAACGGTCATACATTATATGTTAACGGTGTAGCTTATACAGACGGTTCAGCATCAAGCGGTCAGGCAACAGCGATTACATCTAACAGTTCATCATCTAAGAGCCACGGTGACAATGCAGGCATGAGTAGTTCGGATAGTTCAAGTCGTCCTACAAAACCTGAAGGAGATTCATCATCTTCTTCACACAGTAAGAAGCCCTCTCAGAAAAAGTAAAAAAGAAAATTTATATAGATAAAAAAGTCCTTGTACCCGAACATCATTAGGCAAGTAGGGTACAAGGACTTTCTATTTATATAGGAGCATTTTATTCTTCGTCATCAGTTGTGTTAGTCGTGTTGGTTGTATTAGTCGTATTGGTTGTGTTAGTCGTGTTAGAGTGACTGTGGTTCGTGTGGTTAGTCGATTCGACATTGGTAACGGTTGTCGTTACTTCTACCTGTTGCGTTCCGTCATGGATTGTACAGTAATTGGTAAATCCGTTGATGTCATACAGATAATCTGAATCGGCCGTTCCCGAACTTCCTCCGACTATATATACGCTTGAGCTTGTAGTAGGACAATATTCCGTAGCAATCTGACCTGACTCGTCACATATCGTAACGGCTGTATGGTGATCGCATTCTTCTGTCGGCTCCGTGCCCTTTGCGAAGTATTCGGTATAAACCATACTTCCGCGAGGGTCGTTATCGCATACACCTTCTTTAACAAGCTTTCCTGATTTCTTACATACACTAACCTGTGTAATTCCCTGCGGCATGTCAAAATCTTTATAAGGAAGATCCTGGTGAATCTGTCGCATTACAGCTCTCCATATTGCCTTTGAATAACTTGTTGAGCCTTGTACTGCGTTGTCATCATTACCGCCCCATATTACGCATGTATAATAAGGAGTATATCCTGCAAAGAGTGTATCTCTGTTCTTTGTTGTAGTACCTGATTTACCTGCGACTGCCATACCGTCAAAGTTAGCTGCGGTACCGGTACCTTGTGTCATAACATCTTTCATCGCATTTGTAAGTAGCCAAGCGGTTGTCTCTTTTAATGCGTCTTTCGAATCTCTATTAGTATTGTCGATAATAACCTTACCGCTGTTATCTTCAACCTTTGTATAGAAGGTAGGCTTATAGTATTTGCCGCCGTTGGCGATTGTGGCAAATGCGCCTGTAAGCTCTAAGTTGGTTACACCATTTGTAATTCCTCCAAGAGCGAGTGCCTGGTTATTGTCGCCACTGACAAGTGTTGTAATGCCGAGGTTCTTAGCATATTCCATTCCAAGTCCCGTACCGATTTGAGTAAGTGTCTTAACGGTAACGATATTAATGGAATCTGTAATCGCTTCTCGAAGTGTTGTAAATCCTCTGAATGAGAAATCGTAGTTGTTAATTGACTGACCGTTGGCATAACTCATAGGAGCATCGTCCTGAACGGTAGCCAGTGTCAGGTTGGCAGCATCAAGTGCGGGAGCATAAGTTGTTACAATCTTAAATGTTGAACCGGGCTGTCTTGTTATATCCTTAGCTCTGTTAAGTGTCTTACTTCCGTCCTTGTCACCTCTACCGCCGACAAGAGCAACGACTGAACCTGTTGCCTGATCCATTACGGTAAATGCCACCTGAGGTTGTAAGGTGAAAGATACTGTCTCTCCGCCTTCCGGAATAGTATCGCCTTCTTTCATAATTTCGCCTTTGTATTTTTCAATAGCGGCTTCCGCTGCTGCTTGAGAATCAAAGTCGATCGTGTAACTTGGGTTAGCGGATTGATAGTAAGAAAGCATTGTCTGATCACTGTAGTTCTTTGTGGTTCCGTCTGCTTTATTAACTGTCAGTCTGTAAGAAAAACTTACCTTTGGCTTAGTAGGATAGTTCTCCTGGTTATTTGCTTCCGCATCACAGATAGCTTGAATATGGCTGTCTTGTGTTGAATAAATCTTAAGTCCGCCGGAGTAAATCTTTTGATAAGCTTCACTCTCAGAGTAGCCTTTTTCTTCCATCAAATCGTCAGCCAACTGATCAGTCAAAGCATCTACATAATATGTGGTGGCACCGCCGCCGGATGAAGTATTGTTGATTGTTGAAATTCTTACATAGACATCATCGTCTAAAGCCTTCTCGTATTCCTCTTCGGTTATATATCCCTGGGAAAGCATTCTCTTTAATACTTCCTGCTGACGTGATTTATTATTTTCCGGATTTGTAATCGGATTGTATTTTGAAGGATTTTGTGTAATGTCTGCAACAACGGCTGACTCAGATAAACTGAGATCCGAAGCCGGCTTATTAAAATATTTATTGGAAGCCGCCTGCACGCCTAAAGTATTAGAGCCTAAGTTAATTGTGTTAAGATAGTTCTCTAATATTTTATTCTTATCCATTACATCCTCAAGTTGAACAGCGAGATACTGCTCTTGGATTTTACGATTGAATCGCTCGAAGAAATTATTCTCCGTCATCCACTGAGTAAAGTAGTTGTTCTTAAGAAGCTGCTGCGTAATTGTACTCGCACCTTGTGATTCGCTTCCGAATGATACAAGACTTGTAAATGCAGCTCTTATAACACCCTTAAGATCGACACCGTTATGCTTGTAGAAACGTTCGTCCTCTATTGCTACAAATGCATGCTGTAAATTCTCGGGTATATTTTCAAGCGTAACGTATTCTCTGTTAGCACCTGAGGCCGCAAGAGTTTCAATCTCGTTACCGTCCTTATCATAAACTTTAGACATGTAGCCTGTAGGTGATACATCGATTTCGTCAATATTAGGACACTTTGCAATCAGTATCGTTGAATAAATACCAAACAGCACAATGAGAAACAGCGCAAAACCGCACACGCCGATTAGGAAATATTTCCAAAATGTCATATGGAATTTGCCTTCGGCTTTGTCAGTGGCACTCGTGTATCCCCTTGCACGTCTTTTTGTGTTCTTTTTGCCGTAATTCATAAAACCTCCATATTATATGTCACAATCTTCTTTATTATAGCAAAATTTTCAATTATAATAAAGTGTGTAGTTTTTATAGGGAGAACCATATGTCATACGATACAATCATTACCGCCGAGGCCGCGGGCGAGGTCACTGTCAAGAAGTCGCGATTCATAGCGGCGATTTGCCCCGTGCAGTCCGAACAGGAAGCAACTGAATATATCAAAGCCAAGAAGAAGCAGTACCACGACGCCCGTCACAACTGCTCTTGTTATATTGTCGGCAAAGGCGATATAGAAAAATCGAGCGACGACGGGGAGCCCTCAGGCACTGCGGGCCGTCCCATGTTAGAGGTTATCAAAGGGCAGGGGCTTTACAATGTGGTCTGTGTCGTTACGAGATATTTCGGCGGAGTTTTACTCGGAACGGGTGGTCTTGTTAGGGCTTACTCCGATGCGGTTAAGGAAGCGCTAAGCGTATCCGAGCTTTGTCAGACATTTTCCGTAGAGGTGATAGAGGTAGTGTCTGATTACAACAATTGGCCGAAGATAGAACAGCTTGCAAGGGTGGAAAGTCTGTTGGTAGGTGATACCGATTATATGGAAAATGTGAAAGCAAAGATAGAGATTCCTATAGACAGCGTAGAGCCCGTAATAGAGAAAATCACTGATCTTACCAACGCCAAGGCGAAGATAACGAGGTTAGAAACTAAAGAAGCATTGCGTATAACTTAATTTTTGTTACTATTTTTTCTTTATTTGTGTATAATTATAGGCATACTTTTAATATTACTCATACGTGAAAAAGGAGGAAGATTTTATGAAAAAGTATATTGCAGAATGTATAGGAACGGCTGTGCTCGTTATCTTAGGATGCGGAACAGCTATGTTGGTTGGATGTGACAGTGCAAGCGGATCAGGATATTTACTTACCGCATTAGCATTTGGTCTTACAATTGTCGGAATGGCATATTGTATCGGTAACATCAGCGGATGTCATATCAATCCTGCAGTAAGTCTTGGAGTTTTAATAAGCGGTGGAATGAAAGGCAAAGAATTTGTCGG
>JAIKVT010000265.1 GCA_024685495.1 Lachnospiraceae bacterium | reverse complement strand
GAATTATCAGGCCCGGGTGTTGCATTTGAATGTAGCGATCAAAAGGGTATGCATATTAATGAAGATCATTTCATCGCCGAGATTGTAGATCCTGATACATTAGAGCCACTTCCTATCGGAAGCAAGGGCGAACTTGTATTTACTTCTATTACTAAAGAAGCATTTCCACTTCTCAGATACAGAACAAAAGATATCTGTGTACTTAATGAAGAGCCTTGTCCTTGTGGCAGAACTCATATCAGAATGAGTAAGCCTATGGGAAGAAGCGACGATATGCTTATTATCAAGGGTGTTAATGTATTCCCTTCTCAGATTGAAAGTGTTCTTATTGAGCAGGGTTATCAGCCTAATTATCAGATTATTGTCGACAGAGTTAACAACAGTGATACTTGTGAAGTTAAGGTTGAGATGCCTCAAGATCAGTTTACGGGTGAGTTGACAGGTCTTAACAGAATGGAAAGAAAACTTTCAGATGCTATTAAGACAATGCTTGGCATTAAGGTTAAGGTTAAACTCGTTGCACCACGTTCTATTGCAAGAAGTGAAGGTAAGGCTGTAAGAGTTATTGATAATCGTAAGATATAAGATGGGAGGTTTTTATGAATACAATAAGTCAGATAAGCGCATTTTTGGAAAACAGACCCGGAATGCTTCGTGAGATACTTGGCATTCTTTCAGAAGAAGGGGTTAATTTAAGAGCACTTAATGTTGCAGAGAATGAGGATTACGGTATTCTTAGAATTATTCCTGATAATACTGAAAAGACTATGAAGATTCTCAAAGCTAACGAATATCTTGTATCTGAGATTCAGGTTTGTGCAATTGAAGTGCCGGATAAGCCGGGCGGATTAGAGAGCCTATTAGAGAAATTAGCTGATGATAATGTAGATATTCAGTATATGTATTCCGTATTTGCATTTGGTGACGGTAAGGCATATATGGTTATCAGTGCTAAAGATGTAGTAGCTTTATCGAAATCAGTTGAGAAGAATAACATCTCTACAGCTGATAAAGATACATTAGGTATTAACTAAGAGTATTGGATAAGTATTATGGGTAAAGGATTGAAATTTGCCAATGAACTTAAATTAATATTGTTTAGTGCGATAATAGGAGCGGTAGCCGGAATTGTATTCTGGCTTCTGCTTTTTTGCGTGCACTGGGGCACATATCTTTTGTGGGATTTTATTCCCGAAAATGTTCTTACATTTTCATGGTATCCGATTCTTGCCTGTACTGTCGGAGGACTTATAATTGGAATAGTTCGAAAAATCCACGGTGATTATCCCGAAGATATGATGATGGTATTCGGAAAGCTTAAGAAGAATAAGACATATCCTTATAAAAAGATATTTGTTATTTTTTTTGCAGCGCTTTTGCCGCTTATATTCGGAAGCAGTGTTGGCCCTGAGGCCGGCATGGTCGGCGTTATGGTTGCGCTTTGCTGTTGGGCAGGCGATAATTTGAAGTTTGCCGGAAGTCAGTCAGCGTATTATTCGAAGGTAGGTGCCGCTGTTAGTTTGTCTGTCATGTTTCGCTCTCCTTTATTTGGTATGTTAAATGTGGAAGAGGGCATTGAAGGTGATATTCTTGAAAGTGAAGATGATAGTAATAATGATAATTCAAATGAAAGACAGCCTATCACGAAACTTTCAAAAGTTATAATATATTGTATTGCCACAGGAGCCGGATTTTTATGCTTTTGGTTTCTTAATCAAATCTTTGGGAAAGTATCAGAAGGATTTCCTACATTTGAATCAATTACATTAGATAGAGCAGATTATCTCTTGTTTTTCTTGTATCTTTTATGTGGAATAATATTAGGATTGTTCTTTGAATATTCAGAGAAGTTATTTGAGAAAATCGGAAAGATTCTTCCGCCGATAATCAGTGAAACGATAGCAGGTGTAATTCTTGGAATTGTGTCAATGCTTCTTCCTGTCATACAATTTTCCGGTGAAGAGCAGATGGGAATTTTAATATCGGATTTTGCTCTTTATGCACCGATTGCGATGGTTGGAATTGCATTTCTTAAAGTAATAATGACTAATATGTGCATTCAACTTGGGTTTAAGGGAGGGCATTTCTTCCCGCTTATTTTCGCGGCTGTATGTTTTGGATATGGCTTGGCATTGATGATTTATCCGGGAAGTTCGGAACATGCAATATTTGCGGCGGCTGTTGTAACGGCAGCAACCCTTGGAACATCTATGAAAAAACCGCTTGCAGCATCAATGCTTTTGTTACTATGTTTTCCTGCGAAATCACTACTTTGGACGGTCCCTGCTGCAGCACTTGCTTCATTTGTCGGAAAATATTTGGTCAAAGATAAATCATCGACTAAGAGTGACAATAGAGATATATAATTAGCTTTGATTAGTTGTTAATTAATGTGTCTAATAGATCGTAGAATCCCGGGAAGGAAATGCTGACACAATTTGCATCATCTAATATAACACTTCCTTTACATATAAGATTAGCTATACTAAAGGCCATTGCAATGCGATGGTCTTTTTGTGTGGCGATTTTTGCACCGAATAATTGCTCGCCGCCGTTAATTACCATGCCGTCGTTTGTGGCCTTTATAGTCGCACCCATATCAGTTAATCCGTTTACAACTGTATCTATTCTGTTAGACTCTTTTACTTTGAGTTCCTCGGCATCTTTAATTATTGTCTTTCCATGTGCGAAGGCTGCAAGAACAGCAATGACGGGTATCTCATCTATTAAAGTTGGAATTATATCTCCGCCTATGGTAGTACCGGTCATGTCAGGAGAATATTTTACATGTATATCTGCTACATCTTCGTTGCAGACGTCTCTTAAGTTTTCGAGTGATATTATGCCGTTCATGTCTTGTATTACATTTATTATTCCGGCTCTTGTCGGATTGATATTGACATTTTTGATTAATATATCAGAACCTTCGCAAATAAGTCCTGCAACCATAAAATACGCTGCCGAAGATATATCGGCACTAACTGTTATATGTTGTCCCATAAGTCTTGGATTAGGACGAATAGATATTTCTGTTTTGCTGTGATGTTTTAACTGTGCGCCGAAATATTCAAGCATTAATTCACTGTGGTTTCTGGATTGTGCAACCTCAACTATAGTAGTTGGACAATCTGCATATAATGCCGCAAGTAGTATGGCTGACTTGACTTGAGCAGAGGCTACTTTAGGTCTATATGTAATTCCTTTTAATTGTGCGCCTTGAACAGTGAAAGGCAGACGTTCTTCTTCGCCAAGATATAAGAATTTTGCTCCCATTTTCTCTAAAGGAGAGATTACTCGTTTCATGGGACGCTTCTTTAAAGAATCATCACCTGTAATTGTAGATTTGAATTTTTGACCGGCTAGAATTCCTGATATAATCCTCGTAGTCGTTCCGCTGTTTTTTGCATCAAGGATTCCGTCAGGTTCTTTTAATCCGTTAAGGCCAACACCCTCTACAATTATTTTAGAATTCTTATTTTCTATTTTAACACCCATTTTTCGAAAACAATCTATAGTGGCAAGACAATCTTCGCCCATAAGAAAGTTGTCTATTTCAGTAACTCCGTAAGCAATAGACCCAAGCATAATGGCTCTATGAGAAATAGACTTATCACCTGGTACGGTGATTTCTCCTTTTAGATTAGATTGTATATTATTAATTAAAGTTTTTTCCATAATTTGATACCTATTTTTACAGCGATAAGAATATTTAATGATTTATTTATAATGCTTTGATTTATAAGCCTGTATTACAGCGGCAAGAATCCCTAAGCGATTTTCTGTATGAGCGTGGGATTACTTGACGCTGTAATACAGTTGAGCATAAAACTATATTACTGATATACAGTATAATGTCTGTTTTCTAAAAGCGAGATAGCAGCATTCTTATCCTCTTCTTTATACATTTCAATTCTTAAAACTCCGTTTCGGAATTCTCTGTTATGAACAATTCCTATATTTTTAATATTCAAATTATTTACTGCGAGAAGAGTAGCAACATTTGCAATTGCACCTGCTTCATCAAAAATGTCACAGTAGAATTCATGTACTTTATTTATTAGACCTTTTCCTATACTTAGGGAATCCCTGTATTCTTTAGCTTCTTCAAAAAGGTTAAGTATTTCGTTGGAATCACCGTCTGTAATAGCTGCCCCGAATTTCTTTAATTCGACAATATACTTATCAAGTAATTCAAGGATTTTGTCTTTGTTGGTAAGACAGATATTTTGCCACATAACAGGAGAAGCGGAAGATATTCTTGTTATATCTCTAAAGCCGCCGGCTGCGACAGTTCGCATAGTATGCGATGAATTATCGTTATTCATAACAAAATTAACAAGACCGGCAGAAATTATATGCGGAATATGTGATATGCCACCTGTTATGTAATCATGTTCATCAGATGTTGTCAAAAGCGGAAGAGCACCTATTGAACGTATAAACTCTTTGAACTCGTCGATTTTATCTCTATCTACGACTTTGTTATCTGTTATAAGAAAATACGCATTTTCAAAAAGATGATCGGAGGAGTTTTCATATCCTGTTTTTTCAGAACCGCACATAGGATGTGCTCCGATAAATTGAGAACTGAGCCCGATGTCTGATACTGCCTGTTCCATTTCTCCTTTGACGGAACCGACATCAGATATTATTGTATTAGGACTTATTATTGGTTTAAGTTTTGTAAGATAGCTAATATTAACAGCGACAGGAGTACATAGAAAGATAAGATCGCATTCGGCTAATTTTGATATTGGAAATGTTTTATCATTACTGATAATTCCTTCATTAAATGCAGTCTCAATAGAAGTTTCACTGTTATCTATTGCGATAATCTCAATATTATTATGTTTGCTCTTTATTGATTTTGCAACAGAACCGCCTATGAGCCCAAGTCCTATTAATCCGATTTTATTATACATATTATTCCTCTTTATTCTCATTTGTATATTGCAGACAAACCATTGTCATATCATCTGATTGATCAGCGCCGTTTATATATTTATTTACGTCGTCAATTACTGTTTCGCATACTTTTTTGCAAAAGTCATTACGGTCATCATATTGTAAGTTTTTAATTTTTTTGTTAAACAGACGTAATAACCTGTCAGTGCCATAGCAAACATTATTTTCGTTCATTGCCTCATTTACACCATCAGTATAAAGGAAAAGTCCGTCCCCATATTCAAGTTGTATTTCTTGTTTCGTATATTTGGCTTTTTCTAATCCGCCAAGAACTAGATTTGTTTTGCAATCTAAAGTAGTTGAAAAATATCGATTATTTCTATTTTTCAACAATATAGGAGCAGTATGTCCGGCGTGAACAAATTGTAAAATGCCGCTTCCTAAATCTAATATTCCAAGCCATGCCGTAACAAACATATCTGATGAAACATCTTTACATAATTCTATGTTGGTTTTAGAGGCTATTTCATCAACGCTTAAATTATATTCTGCAAAACTACTGATGAGTGTTTTGGCCCTCATCATATATAATGCTGCGGGCATTCCTTTTCCGGATACATCGGCAATGACGATAACGAGCGTTTTTTTATCGAGTAAAAAGTAATCATAAAAATCTCCACCGACTTCTTTAGCGGCATTCATATATGCATGTAGTCCAAAGTTTTCATTGTCCGGATACGGCGGGAAAATATTTGGAACAGCAGACTCTTGGATATGTCTTGCATTCTGTAGTTCTTCTGCTATACGATTCTTTTCTTCCTCGATTTTATTTTTTAATTTATCAACAGTATTATTTATACCATCAGAAAGATCGTTAAATTCCAATGAATTTCTAACGTTTACTTTTTCTGTCAAGTTACCGTCAGTAATCTTTTTTAAAGAAGTATGTATGCCTTCAACGCTATTTACAACGAGTCTTTTAATTAGTTTGTTAAGAGCAATAAACAAGATAATAACAATTATTGCGATAAAAATAAAAACAAAAAGGTCAATTATTATATTAAACATTCCGACTTCTTCACGAGGACAAGAGGTTATAATGTAATACTGAGGAGTTTTCAGTGTACACATGTAGCTTTTTTTACCATCATATTCTACGGTTTCTAGTATAGTTTTATTATCGGTTTCAGATAATAATTCCGGATATGGAAATGGCTGATTGAGTGTAATGCCGGAGTTTTCAGAGCATGCAATGATATTTTTATTTAAGTCACATAAAGTGAATTCACCTGAAATACCTATACGTGCATCTGTAATATCCTGTTGGGCATAGGTCATTTTATACGTATCTATATTATCGTTGTTAAATCCTATTAATAATATGCCGCTATTATCCGGAACTTTAGTTGCAGCATACCTATAATTAAGTGGAGTATCGGTTGGTATATTTTCAAGACCGGGGAAATAAGAATCGGTACCTTTTGTTTGAACTGAATCTATAATATCAGTCATATATTGTGAAGAATGCATGTCATATCCTATTAAAGTAGGATCGGATGATTTTTTTATAATTCCGTCAGAATCAACATATGATATGGATGAAAAAGAATCATAAAATTCTTCAAAGAAATTTTTCAAACTATCATTGTTGCTATAATCCATACCATTCATTTCGAGTATTATTCGTGCTACATTTGTAATAGCTTCATCAACTTGTTTAGTTATTGTATGTTCAAAATTTGTAGCATAATCCTCTGTAAATACATAACCTATCATCATGGTAAAAAACATTTGAATAAATATACTTAGAATAGATGTAACAGCTATTGCAACAATCATTAGTATTATTAATTTTTTATTAATTATTTTACCTAGTCTTGATTTG
>JAIKVT010000240.1 GCA_024685495.1 Lachnospiraceae bacterium | reverse complement strand
GTTGTCATAATATTGGGAAGTAATTCCACCCTGATCTGACACCGTATCAACATCATTATTTGACCATTGTAAAAGATTCACATCCGCATTTTCTGTAGTATTTTCTGACACATTCGAAGCGGCTGTTACCGGTATAGATGTCGTTAGCATTGCAAATGCCAATGCAATTCCTATTGTTCTTTTAATAATCTGTTTTAATACTTTTTTCTCTTTTTTCATATCTTTACTCTCTCTGCATAATATAAGCCGAGGCATATTATATATTTCCTCGGCTTATAATCCCTTACGTCAAGTTGATATATTAAATATTTTGCCTTTTTAATTATAATAAGTAGAAACAATAATTTCAAGTAAAACTAACGATTAGGAGGCGTTAAAATTCTGTTATGCATGTCTACTATTTCTGCATCTACTATACTAGTTAGCGATACAACATAAATTGCAAACAAAAATTTTAATTTATATCACACTTGTAGTATAATATGAACTGTCTTTTATATTTATTATTAATAAAAACTATACGGGAAGGAGAATTACTAATATGCCCGCTAAGAAAAAAGATAAAAGAGCGATTAAGACTCAAAGACAAATAAAAGAAGCCCTTGCAGAGCTTCTCACTAAAAAAGAATTAAGAAATATTACAGTTCAGGAAATCTCTGATAAAGCAGATGTCCATCGTGTAACATTTTATAAACACTATTATGATATATTTGATCTCTATGACAAAATGGAGCAGGAATTATTATCAGACTTCGGTCTCATGATTCTTAAGTTCCAAAATGATTACTCTGAAGAAGTAGGTAAAGAATTTATTGAATATATAAAAGAAAATAAGATATTTTTCAAAATGGTATTCAGCCCCTATAACACCGGAGAATTACTGCAGAAGATGACTAAAATAATCGAAGGCAGTTTTCGCATCTTCCAATCTGAACAAAATGAAGTTAAATTTCACAGCGACAGATTAGAATATCTCTCCACCTGCTGGGCAAACATTTGTGTAGCTATTCTCGGCAAATGGGTAAACAGCGATTTTGAACAATCAAATGATTCTATCTCAAAGCTCGTTGT
Source organism: Lachnospiraceae bacterium (assembly GCA_024685495.1). Taxonomy (GTDB): domain Bacteria; phylum Bacillota; class Clostridia; order Lachnospirales; family Lachnospiraceae; genus RUG191. Next base: position 28,326 of record JAIKVT010000240.1, on the reverse strand, counting down.
AGAATTTGAAGAAGTTATGAATCAATTAATCGCTAAAGAGAATAATTAGAACTCTCTCGCTATTATATTTTGCAATTCTAAGCCTCTATATGTAGGCTTTATAAAATTGCCATCATTTATAATAAGCCCCTGTCCGATCAGCTTATCAATTTGTTCTTTATAGACGCTTTCTATGGTTCTTCCGAATGAGTTATAAAAGTCTGCCGTACTTATTCCATTTACCATACGAAAACCAAGCATCATAAACTCGGACATTTGCTCATCTAAAGTAAGATTAACCCTCTCACTGTATTCACTTATCGGGTTAGTTCTTAAATAATTCTTAATATATTTATCAATATCGGTAATGTTAGCATATCTTGTTTCATCAATTAAAGATGCTGCTCCGATTCCAAATCCGATATATTCTTTTCGCTTCCAATATCCCAGATTGTGCAAACACTCATAGCCTCTCTTGGAATAATTGGATATTTCATATTGAAAGTAACCCCTATTTCTAAGATAAGCTCCCACAAAATCAGTCATCTCACACAACTGTTCTTCGCTTGGAAGAAAGCTGGTTAGTTTACCCTGACATTGCAGAATATAATCATCGTAATATCTGTCATAAAAGGGGGTGTTTTCTTCTATAATCAGAGAATAGACACTTATATGCTTAAGATTGAATTTCGCGATATCTTTAAGTGTCTTTCGAAGTGTTTCTATAGTTTGTCCCGGAAGTCCATACATAATATCCGCACTAATATTATCAAAGCCCTCATGAAGTGCGCTGTCAAGCGATACCAAAAAGCTCTTATAATCATGAATTCGGCCAAGTATCTTAAGTTCATCATTATTAGTCGACTGCACTCCGAAGCTAAGTCTGTTTATCCCAAGGGATTTATATATATTAAGTTTTTCCCGAGTCACTGTCCCGGGATTACACTCGATAGTAATCTCTGCTTCTTTATTTATGGTAAATGTGTCAGCAAGCGTTTCCATTATGCTTATAATATGGCGCGTATTAACACAGCTGGGTGTTCCCCCACCTATATATATACTGCTCACTGTGTAATCACTAAAGTTTTTCCCTCTATATACAATCTCTGCACATAGCGCTTTGACATATTCTAATTGCGCATCATCATTAGACGGAAAAGACAAAAAGTCACAGTAATTACATTTCCTTACACAAAAAGGAATATGGATATAAAGTTCAATTTCTTTTTTATAGGTATTAGTATCCATTAGTCTTCGTCTAGCTTTAATACACTCATGAATGCGCTTTGAGGAATATCTACGCTGCCGACTTGGCGCATTCTCTTCTTTCCTTCCTTCTGCTTCTCTAACAGCTTCTTCTTACGGGAAATGTCACCGCCGTAACATTTTGCCAATACATCTTTTCTTACGGCTTTAACTGTCTCTCTTGCAATTACTTTGTTGCCGATAGCAGCCTGAATTGGAATTTCGAATAAATGTCTCGGAATTTCCGCTTTAAGCTTTTCACACATTTTACGACCACGTTCATAAGCCGTTCCTTCGAATACGATAAATGACAAAGCATCGACAAGTTCTTTATTGATAAGAATATCAAGCTTAACAAGGTTAGACTTAACATAGCCCTTCATCTCATAATCAAAGCTGGCATATCCGCGTGAACGTGATTTTAGAGCATCGAAGAAATCATATATAATCTCATTAAGCGGCAGTCTGTATTTTAGTAATGCTCTCGTCTCTTCTATATATTCCATACTGATATATTCGCCTCTTCTCTCCTGACAAAGATCCATAATGGCACCGATATAATCGGCAGTAACCATAATCTCGGCTTCTACCACTGGCTCTTCCATATAATCTATCTCAGATGGATCCGGCAAATTAGTAGGATTAGTAAGTTCTATCATCTCACCGTCAGTCTTGTACACTCTATATACTACCGAGGGCGCAGTAGTAACGAGGTCCAGATTGTATTCTCTCTCTAATCTCTCTTCTACAATTTCAAGATGTAAAAGCCCTAAGAAACCACATCTGAAACCAAAGCCTAATGCTACAGATGTCTCAGCTTCATATTGTAAAGACGCATCATTAAGTTGCAGCTTCTCTAATGCATCCCTAAGATCAGGATATTTTGCTCCGTCTGCAGGATATAATCCCGTATAAACCATCGGATTAACCTTCTTATATCCCGGCAAAGGTTCACTGCATGGATTATCCCTGTTTGTTACGGTATCACCCACACGGGTATCAGTAACATTTTTAATTGAAGCCGTAATATATCCAACCATTCCGGCTGTAAGTTCATCACACGGAACGAATCTGCCCGCACCAAAGTATCCGACTTCAACAACATCAAATTCGGCATTTGTTGCCATCATTCTTATAGGATCACCGACTTTAATACTACCCTCTTTAATTCTGATAAATACAATTACACCTTTATATGAATCATATATGGAATCAAATATTAAAGCCTGAAGCGGATTATCACTTTCTCCTGTAGGAGCCGGCAAATCAGTAACAATAGCTTCTAATACATCCTCAATATTAAGACCTGTCTTCGCTGAAATCTGAGGGGCATTTTCTGCCTCAATACCAATAACATCTTCTATCTCTTCTATAACTCTCTCAGGATCTGCTGAGGGTAAATCAATCTTATTGATTACAGGTATAACATCAAGGTCGTGATCAAGTGCAAGATATACATTTGCCAGTGTCTGCGCTTCAACACCCTGCGCCGCATCAACTACTAATATAGCACCGTCACATGCAGCTAACGATCTTGACACCTCGTAATTAAAATCAACATGTCCCGGTGTATCAATAAGATTAAATATATACTCATGTCCGTCATTGGCTTTATATATAATTCGAACAGCCTGTGACTTAATAGTAATTCCTCTCTCTCTCTCTAAATCCATATTATCAAGAACCTGAGACTGCATTTCACGCTCCGTAAGTAGTCCCGTCTTTTCAATAATTCGATCTGCAAGAGTAGACTTACCGTGATCTATATGAGCTATTATGCAAAAATTTCTTATATATTGTTTATCTGTTGACATATTGCCTCCATGTTATATATTCGTATTAAAACCAAAATATCTATTATATTGAAATATCAAATCACTAATTACATTGAAATATCAAATCATTAATTCGTATTAACAATATCAAGTTATTCTAATAATAAAAACCACCGAATAATTTTATCATATAGAAATTTCTAAAACAAGAAATATGCTATAATATCAGCATGAATAGAATTGATCAGGATATAAAAAATAAAGAATACAGCAACTTCTATCTTCTATATGGTGCGGAAGATTATCTAAAAAACAGATATGCCGAATTACTTATCAAGAATATTGTAGATAATAAAGATTCTATGAACTACTCATATTATGAAGATAATAATATTGATGGTGCAGAAGTAATTGATGCAGCCGTTACTCTTCCTTTCTTTGCGGATAAGAGGGTTATTCATATTAAAAACAGCGGATGGTTTAATTCTGTCAACACGCCTTTTAACAACTATCTTGATAGTATTACTGAAAGTACCATATTTATTTTTGTTGAGGATAAAATTGATAAGCGAACTAAAGCATTTAAAGCCATTAGTAAAATCGGTTGCGTTGCAGAGCTTAATAAACCGAGCAGCAACGATTTAAAAATATGGATTGGTGGTAAGCTTAAAAAAGAAAATAAGGCCATGGAAAAAGAAGCTTATCAGGAATTTGTAAAACGAACTGATAACAGCATGGATAATATGACTCAAGAATTCGAAAAGCTTCTGTCATATACCGCCGACAAAGACATTATTACTCTGGAAGATGTTAATGACATCTGCACAAAGCAATTACAATTAAAGATATTTGACATGATTAATGCAATTGCAGAAAGAAATCCTAAAAAGGTATTGGATTTATATCATGATCTGCTTGCAACTAAAGAACCGCCACTTAAGATATTAATAATTATCCAAAGACAATTCAGAAGAATTATTGTAACCAAAGATTTAAGAGAACAGGGACATTCAGATAACGAAATAATTAAACTGTTAAAAACAAAGCCGTTTATTGTACAAAGTGATCTTCGTATATCCGGGAATTTCCCAATCGAGAGAATAAACATGCTGCTTAATGAAGCATGTCAACTCGAAAATGATATCAAAACAGGCAATATCAATGACCAAATGGCCGTAGAATTATTAATTGTTAAATATGCCAGTCCCGATGATTAAAAAACGGCTCAAAAATAAATAATTATATCATTAGCAAAAAAACAAAACCCACTAACCATGACGGTAGTTAGTGGGTTTTATGTATTCAATCTGATTAAACAAATTATGCAATCTTGTTAACAGCCTGTGTAAGACGAGATACTTTTCTGGCAGCATTGTTCTTGTGATATACACCCTTGCTGGCAGCTTTGTTAATCTCAGAAATAGCTGTTAAAAGAGCTGCATCAGCTGCTGACTTATCTCCATCAGCTACAGCCATCTCGACTCTTTTGATGCAAGTCTTAACCTTAGATCTGATTGCTTTATTTCTCTCAGCTTTAGTCTGTGATACTAATACTCTCTTTTTAGCGGATTTAATGTTAGCCAATTTAACACCTCCTAATTAATAATCATCATGCTATAACTCCGGACACGGACGGTTTATAGCAACATCTTGTCAATAATAATGTAAAATCACAGAAATGTCAACACCTTTTTTGCAGATAAATCAACTAAAAGCCTACCTTTTTCGTCAGTTCTTAGTATATTTGAATCTATTTTCGATAAAGTATTAAGTGTAATATCATGCGGATGGCCGTATGAATTATTAACACCGGCCGAAATCAGAGATAATTCAGGCCTAATTGTCTCTATAAATTCGGGCGAACTCGATGTCTTAGAACCGTGATGTCCCACCTTCAAAATATCGATATGAGAAAGGTTAGATGACTCATCTGATAGTATAATTTTCTCCGATGCAGCCGTCATATCTCCGCCAAGTAATATAGAAACAGGCTCTTCAGCTGTATATTCACCGACAAGAACCAAAGAATTGGCATTGATATCATCTATACTGTCATCTCCGGAAAATATACATCTTAAAGAAAAATCATCTTCCTTAACCATATCACCTTTATTCATAACGATAATTTCAGTGTTATTATCATTTGCTTTTTCTTTAATGGTCAGAAAATTTTCTTCTTCTAACATATATTTATCAACCACTATATAATCAATGGGATAAGAAGCTTCAAGTGCCTCTATAAGACCGCTAATGTGATCGTTATCCGTATGTGATACAAACCAATATTCAATACCCTTTATACCTTTATATTTTAGAAAGGGAAGAATTCGATATTTCCCGACATTTTTTACATCAGTACTGCCTCCGTCAAAAAAATAATTGATATCTCCACCACCGATATATATACCATCGCCCTGTCCGACATCTATAACATCCATCTCAAAATCTAAGCGATTATCATTATTTGTAATAACAAGTACAAGACATAAAAGTCCTACAGATACTGCAATCACTCTATTTCGCAGACTTATATAATCTCTTTTTAAAAATTTATCCATATCTTTTGCACGATATATAATAAACCTTGAGATAATAAATATAATCACATAATAAATAATAATCTCTATTACAGAAGGTCTTCCTGTAATAATTCTTGCAAATGGCAATTTCAAACTGTTATATGCTAAGAATTCATAGACATAAATTATTATATGAGATATCCATAACAGTAATCCACTTACTATTGATAACACATTTCCAATAATAAAGATTCCGACAAGAACAGCTACTCCTAATACTCCGCCCGCAAGAGTAACACTTAAGAGTACTCCCAGAAGCGGAATAATAATTGCATTGAGAAATACTACATAAGTCGGAATCTCAAAGTAGTAATAACACACTATAGGAAGCGTAACGATTTGTATTAGAATTCCTCCCAGTAACGCCTTAACAATGCGCTCTTTGATGCTTATCTTAAAAGTATCACCGTTATGTCTTTCATAAAATCGTATTCTGATATATTTATCATAAACGCTGACAAGCGGACTAACAAATATTGAAATGCCCGTTACTGTTCCGAATGAGAATATAAAACCCAGTGAATCTATGCAATACGGATACAAGATTAGGACATAGATTACCATCGCCGCCACAGCTGTTAATATGTCATATGCCCTTCCTATTATCTCGGCTAAAATCATTATAAGGAACATGCCTATTGCTCTAATTGTCGACACGCCTCCGTCGCACAACATTCCATATAAAATCACAAGAATTGAAGATATGATTCCGGAAACCACATAGCCCATTCCTCTTTTTCGAAGCAGCTTATATATACCCATTCCGACAATTGAAATATGAAGCCCCGATATCGCTAAGATGTGTGCTAAGCCTGAGAGTTTGAACATATCTTTTACTTCTGCGTCGAGATTAGATTTGTCTCCAAGACACATAGCCGACATAATACCGCTTTCTTCTCCCGGAAGATTAGATTCAAGAACTTCTTTGATACTTTCCCTAAATTGATAAAGCGCTTCCTGTAATGAAAAATCCTTCTCAGAATACTCCATTATACTACCCTTAACTTTCATCAGGGTTCCACAGGAATTATAATATGACTTCTCGTCAAAATTGCCTTCGTTACGTGCTATATTAAATTGTACTTTCTCCGCGTTAATAAGCGCGGTTGATCCAAGTGATAAATTATCCGAATCGGATTGTAGAATTATCGTCCATCTGGAATCTATTGGATGATCATCGATTATTATATTATTGAAATACAGATAGTAAGAAGCAGTCTTTTTCTCTTTAGCTGTTAACTCACCTTGAAATGTCACATTTTCTTTATCTGAAACACTGTCAAAATACGCTTTATCCAATAAATAATTATAATGAAACACACTTCCAAGTGTGTAACTTGAAAGCATGCACAAAAAACTAATTATTATATATAACAACTTAACGTTATTTTGAATCTCATATATAATAAGTCCGACGAGAAAAATAATTGCAATAACAAGGTATATATATGATACATCGGACAAATCGCTAAAGAAGAGTGATCCGAGTATCATTTCAACGGCAAGAGAACACAAAAGTCTCTTGTAGATAATATCACCTTCTTATTACTATTAATTACATGTTCTGTTAATTATTATTTCTGTTAATTATTAGTTCTATTAATTATTAGTTCTGTTAATTATTAGTTCTATTCTTTAGTTCTGTTAATAATTAGTTATATTCTTTATTTCTGTTTTAAGTCCTCATCTAAATCAATAGTCTGAACTACCATTGACTTGTCACTTACATATGTTCCCGAAATATCAAGATAATCTCTTTGCGTTGCATCATTAGCATTACCTGTCTTGATAACTACAGATTTGACACCTGCAGAATCACATAGTGAATTAACTATAGAATAAATTATAGCTTTGCTCGATATATCGGACTTCTCAGTAAGGAGCGTAGAATCAAGTGTAACATAACATACACCGTCTGAAACCGCAGTATAAAGTATTCTCGTATCTTCCGGTATTGCTACCTGTGCACCTTCCGTAACCGGCTTCGTTCTTAACTGTTCTAACACAACGTCTGCTAACAATCTTCGCTCGTCCACATCAATAGTTTTCTTCTCACAGATTAAATCTTCACCGTCGGCCGTGGCGTAATAAATTGAAACCGGCTTCTTCTCCATAAATCCTGAAGCATCGCCGTAATTGTCAACAAAACTATCGACACTAAGGGACGCAACAACATTTCCATCAGCATCAGAAAGAGGCTTGTTATTAACATAAAAGGATACGGCATTGACTCCCTCAACCTGCAATAGTGTCTTAGCAACTGCAGATCTGATTAAAATCTCCTTCTCTCCTTGTATATTATTGTATTGAGAACTAAAGTCGACACTTAAGTTCCCCTCGTTCAACTTGCAGCTTCTTACGGATACATCAGACGGTATAGGTCTTATATACTCCACAGATTCAGTGTCGGTAGACATAATTTCAATTAACTCTTCTATAATTTCGTCAACCTTAGCACTGCCTGCTTCCGTCTCCAATTCCACCTCAACCGGAACAAGCGCAGTCCTGTCTATATTAAGATAATATACGTAGTATTTTGAATTGGAATCTTTGCCACATCCCGCCATACATAGGATAAGCGACATAACTATTAAAATACCGACAAATCTTTTTTTCTTCATCAGCTTCGCTCTCCTTCAATATGTGTTAACGGAATTCTAACATCAAATGTAGTTCCTTCATCAACTATAGAATCCACCATAATCTCACCGTTGTGCATAATTACAGCCATATGCGTAATCGCAAGACCAAGACCCGTGCCACCGATTTCTCTTGAGTGTGATTTATCAACTCTGTAGAATCGTTCAAATATCATATCTAATGATTCTTTAGGTATACCCATACCCGAATCCTCCACCTTGATGTAGAAGTATTGGTGATCTGAATTCAGGGAAATGTGTACATAACCTCCGGGGTTGTTGTATTTAATACCATTTTCTATAAGATTGGAAATGGCAAGAGAAAGCTTGACCTCATCGACTTCTGCGTTAATCGGTCTAAAGCTTTCAAGTACAAGCTCAATCTGCGCCTTCTCGGCAATAGGACGAAGTCTTTTCAATATCTGTTCTGTTAATTCATTGATATTAACAGTTTTAATATTAAGACTGACTCCGGATTTATCCATACGAACCATAGCGAGAAGATCTTCAATAATACCGGTCTCTCTATCTATCTCATTAGTAATATCATTCATAAATTCCTGATATAGTTCTATAGGGGCATCACCCATACCGACTAAGGAATCGGCGAGCACTTTCATTGACGCAAGAGGAGTCTTAAGCTCATGACTCACATTAGATACAAATTCCTGTCTTGATTTATCGATTGTCTCCATCTTACTTACATAAGTATTAAAACGATGAGATAATCCTTCTATTTCTTCATAGCCGGTAGCATCTATCTCACCAATCTCATCACCCTTAATACCTCTGTCAAATTGCTTAGAAGCTTCTCTTATCGGCAATGAGAATGAGCTGCCCACAATACTTCCCACAACAATTGAAAGCACGGTAATCATAAGTAACAATATTGCTTCAATAGCAATTAAATGATCGAGATTATCTTTAATATAAGTATAAGTTCCTGATGCTAATAAAACACCTACGACTTTAGTCTCATCACTTCCTTCTTCATAAACAGTTACGGGAATTGTAGTAGTAATAATACCACCTTCACTGTCATAGTGCGCGAGTTCTTCACCGGCGGCGCTTTTTGTAACATTTTCCCAAAGGAAAATTTTACCCTTAACAAGAGAATAAGAATCGTAGACAACACGTAGAGATGACGTAACCAAAATAACTCTTCCATCAATCAATTGAGCCAATTCATCGAGTCGAGTCTCCATCGTTACATCAGACTGATCATCAAGATAACCACTTGTAATAATCTGCTTAGATAAAACCTCTGATTTTGTATAGAGGTTTTCGCACTCTGATTGAATACTTCTGTTGAGATATGTTATATCAATTACAACAGAAATAATTATAGTTGGAATGATTGCCGAAAGGCATACCAAAACAAGAACTTTAACATTTAATCGTGCAAATGCTTTTGAGATAGAATTAATCATTTATAAAAACCTACTGTCACAGTATAATATGTAAATCCGGTAATATAACAGACTACTCTTTATAAAAATATCCAAGGCCCCACTTAGTATGAATATATCTTGGTTCCTTAGGATTAGGTTCGATTTTCTCACGAAGGCGTCTGATATGAACATCAACAGTTCTCTCATCACCCGGATAATCATCGCCCCAGATTGTCGTAAGTAGTGTATCTCTGCTATATACTTTGCCCGGATCTCCGACAAGAAGAAGGAGCATATCAAATTCTTTAGACGTAAGATTAATCTCCTGTCCTAAGACTTTAAGACCTCTGCCTTGTATATCAATTGACAAATCACCACTGTTAATAACGTCTCCCGCAACAAGGGATTTGTCATCGATAACACTGGTTCTTCTCATTATAGCTTTAATTCTGGCTTTTACCTCAAGTATATTGAAAGGCTTGGTAATATAGTCATCTGCACCATACTCAAGGCCTAAGATTTTATCCATATCCTCGCCCTTAGCAGTTAGCATAACGATAGGCATATTAGAAAATTCTCTTATATTTTGACATACTTCAAATCCATCCATCTTAGGAAGCATAATATCAAGAAGCACCATGTCATATTCAGTCTTTCTGGCAAGAGCTAAAGCCTCTTCGCCATCATATGCACAGTCAACTTGCATATCATCCTGTTCTAATGAGAATTTGATTCCTTTCACTATTAACTTCTCGTCATCTACTACCAATACTTTCTTAGGCATTATAATCTCAACCTTTCTGTCACAATATGTTACGACATACTATACTTTGATTAAATCCTCTATCTTAACGTATACTCCGTCTTTGATACCCGAAATATTCTTGATATCTTCTGTACTGCCAAACGGACCGTTGCTCTCCCGATACTTAATTATAGCCTTAGCTTTAGACTCTCCTATACCCGGCAAAGTCATAAGTGTCGCTTCATCAGCATTATTAATATCTACCTTGCCGTCTGACGAATTACTTGCCGCAGCAGCTAACGCTTCCTCTTTAGTCATAATAACGAGCTTTTGCCCGTCAGAAACTTTACCGGCCTGATTAAGTGATGAATCATCGGCATCCTCTCTAAGTCCACCGGCCATTAATATAACCTGAAAGATCCTGGCATCACCTTCAAGCTCATAGACACCCGGGTTATTAACAGCTCCTGAAATCTGGACATAACATTTACCCGATGAACTCTTAGTGGAATTACTCTTAGTCGAATTGCCCTTCGAAGAATTACTGCCTGAGTAACTATTCTCAGTTGATTCGGACTCGGTCGTATTATTACTACTAAGATAAGACTTCTTACTGCATGCAGTCATAGCAAGTAAAAGTATTAAAAAAATAATACAAATATTAAGTTTTCTTTTCATAAATCCCCACCTACTTTTCATAAAAATCAGATGAAGATTCTAATGTCTGCAACAACATTTTAACGGAAATGTTAAATTATTACAATAGTATAACGAAAATATTTCATTTTTTGATTTATTAGCACTCATAAAAAAAGAGTGCTGATTTTTTATTGCTTTTTATAAAAATTAGTGTTAATATACTTTTTGTGGTATTTAAAATGCCTTGGTTTTGTTCTTCAAAATAACATAAAAAGGTGTTTAAAACACAATAAAAAAGAAAAAGCGGGCAATTGTCCAATAAATAAAAAGGAGTGATGTAAAATGAGCGAAAAACATGGAAATCTTTCAATTACCAGTGAAAACATTTTCCCGGTAATCAAAAAATGGCTTTATTCAGACCATGACATATTCATTAGAGAGCTTGTCTCTAATGGTTGTGATGCGATTACGAAATTAAAAAAGCTTGATCTTATGGGTGAGTATGAACTCCCTGATGATTATAAGCCTAAGATGGAAATCATAGTTAATCCCGAAGATAAAACTATGACATTTATCGATAACGGTATCGGTATGACAGCTGAAGAGGTTGACGAGTACATTAACCAAATCGCATTTTCAGGAGCAACAGACTTCCTTGAGAAGTACAAAGACAAGGCAAATGAAGACCAAATAATCGGACACTTCGGACTTGGCTTCTACTCTGCTTTTATGGTTGCTGATTCTGTTCATATCGACAGTCTTTCTTATGAAAAAGGCGCATCTGCCGTACACTGGGAATGTGACGGCGGTACGGAATTCGATATGAAGGACGGTATCTATGATAAGGTTGGAACTAAGATTACACTTTTCTTAAATGAAGACAGCCTTGAATTTGCAAATGAGTATCGTGCAAGAGAAGTTATTGAGAAGTACTGTTCATTTATGCCGACAGAGATTTATCTGTCTAAAGCAAATGCCGAAGAAGAATATGAGACAATCGATGTTGAGGATAAGCGCGATACTGATACTGTCATAGAAGAAATTCATGAAGAAGCAAAATACGAAGAAAAAGAAAATGAAGACGGTACAAAAGAACAGGTAGAAGTATCTCCCGCAAAGGATAAGCTTAAAATCGTTAAGCGCCCTGTTCCTTTGAATAATACTAATCCACTATGGGCAAAGCATCCTAACGACTGCACGGAAGAAGAATATAAGAAATTCTATCGTGACGTATTTATGGATTATAAAGAGCCTCTGTTTTGGATTCATCTTAATATGGATTATCCTTTCAATCTTAAAGGAATATTATACTTCCCTAAGATTAATACAGAGTATGATTCCATTGAAGGTACAATTAAACTTTATAACAACCAGGTATTCGTTGCAGATAATATTAAAGAAGTAATTCCTGAATACCTTATGCTTCTTAAAGGAGTTATTGACTGTCCTGATCTTCCGCTTAACGTATCACGTTCTGCTCTTCAAAATGACGGATTCGTTAAAAAGATTCAAGACTATATCTCTAAGAAGGTTGCCGATAAGTTAGCCGGCATGTGCAAGACAGAGAAGGAATCTTATGAAAAATATTGGGATGATATCAGTCCGTTTATCAAATTCGGTTGCTTGAAGGACGACAAGTTCTGCGATCGTATGAATGACTACATATTATTCAAAGATATCAATGACAAATATATTACTCTTCCGGACTTACTCGTCAAAGAAGAAAAAGCCGAGGTTGAAGATGAAGACGGTAATAAAGTAGATGCTGAAGTTGTTGATGATGAAAATGCTGATGCTACAGATGACTCTTCTGCTGAAGGCGAAGAAAAAGATAAACGTACAACAGTATACTATGTAACAGATGTAGAACAACAGGGACAATATATCAAGATGTTCAAAGAACAGGACATGGATGCTGTTATATTAGATCACAATATTGATACATCATTTATCTCACAATTAGAGCAACGCAACGAGAATTACAAGTTCTCAAGAATTGATGCTGATGTTACCGATTCTCTTGTTGAAGAGACATCAGAGGACGAATTAAAAGATCTTAACGATTCTCTTAGTGAGATATTCAAGAAAGCATTATCTAATGAACAGTTAGATGTTAAGGTTGCTAAATTCAAGAACAAAGATGTTGCTTCAATGATGACAGTAAGCGAAGAAAGCAGACGTATGCAAGATATGATGAGAATGTACAATATGTACGGCATGGATCCAAGCACATTCCCAACTTCTTCAACACTTGTGTTAAATGTCAACAATGAGCTTGTACAGTATATTATCGATCATAAAGACGGTGACAACACTGACCTGTTCTGTAAGCAGTTATATGATCTTGCAAGTATAGCAAATGCACCTCTTAATCCTGAAGAGATGACTGAATTTATTACACGAAGCAATAAGATTATGATGATGCTTGCCAAATAATAATTCTATAATTTGATTTGATACTATAGTTACAATCAAAAAGCCGTCCGCTACGAAATGTAGTGGACGGCTTAATTAATTATCTAAGTTCTATACAATATTAATATCCTTATATTCACTTTCTATCATTAGACTTTTAGCGAATAAATATTACCTGCTACTCTACCATTGTTATTCCGATATTATATTCTTCATCAAGATCTACTATCTTATATGACACCTCCAAAGGACTGGCATCAAACAATTTATAATAGTCAAGCAATATCCTTTGTATAATAAGATTAAGACTGTTAGGATCGGCATCAAACAGTACTAAGAGCATCTGTGTCTTACTATAGCGACACGATACGTCTACTTCTCTGATTGATTTTCTTATAGCCACATCCATACTGTCTATAGCTTTAGCCATATACTCTTCACTTACAGGAATTGTGCCTAATGGTCTAATCGAGAATACTATTGCATGGAAGTCTTTATAATAATCATCTCTAAGTCTTCTTAGGAACCTTACAAGTTCTCCGAGTTTAACTCTTTCTATATCTTCAATACTATAATCATCAAGAATAGAATTAATCTCTTTATTTACTTCTTCAGAAAATTCTGTAGAATCGTAAGCATTCTCTTTCCTTTCTACAAAGGAATCCTTATACTCTTTAAGATCAAGTTTGTCCTCATCAAACAGTTTAATAAATACATCTACGATATTAGGATCAAATTGTGTTCCTCTTCCTCTGATAATCTCTTCTCTGATGACTTTCTTCGGCAATGCTTTACGATATACACGGTCGGAATTCATTGCGTCATATGCGTCAGCTATACCGACAATTCTAGCATTGATAGGTATATCTTCTCCTGCTAAATGTGATGGATAACCGTGTCCGTCATATCTCTCATGATGATGCTTGGCTACAAGCTCAACACCCGGTATTGAAGTAACATTTTTAAGAATCTCACTACCTACGGTTGTATGTGATTGAACAAGTTCAAATTCTATATTGTTAAGACGTCCCGGTTTATTCAAGACGGTATCGGGCACACCAATCTTACCGATATCATGCATCATACCTTGGAAGCGAAGTTCAAATATCTGCTGATCGTCCCAACCAAGTTCTTTGGCAATCGCACATGAAACCTCTGATACACGAATGGAATGTCCTGATGTATATCTGTCCTTAGCATCCACTGTCTTAGCTAATGCTTCCATTGATGTACGCGAGAGATACTCAACCTGGTCCATGGCCTGAGCTCTGTCATCATCAATCTGTCCTATCTTCTTAACGGTAAATAAAAGGCCGAAAATCATTAACAAAATAAGTCCAAGTGATATTGCAGTTCCGGAAATCACTGACAGATGCATAAGATTTTCCATTACAAGCTGAATAATTCCACATAATACCAGACATAGTAATCCTATTGCAACAAGTATATATGATTTATCTTTCCTCTTAAAGACATCATACAATACCGTAACTATTATTGAAACCATTGTGGCCGCAAGCAATATAATCGATCCGATTCTCGAATCACAAAACGGAACAGTATTAGTGTAATTTAATACAGCAACAACTATAAAATTGTTAAAAGAAGTGATCTCAATTATTAGATATAAAATATGATATCGCTCCTCTTGTATCATATCCATATATACGCAGAAGCTTATCGCAATAAGTGGCAATACCAAAAATGCACAATCTCTAATTATAGATGCATTTGGAAAGATAAATTGTCTCGCCCTGCTGTTCGCAATAATCCAAAAAGCCAGAGTAACTACAGAACAAGCAAGATAAAACAGTGACACATCTCTTCTGATAATAAAATTAAGCACTGTAGACAAAATTAACTCTATTACACCAACCATTAAAATAAACAATCCTAAGAGCAATTCTAATTGGTTGGATTTAACAACTTGAATAAGACAAGATGCTTTCTTTCCAATAAGTACATCTCCAACTTTCCCGGCGTCCGTCTCAAGTACAGCGTCATATTGAATAGAAAGTTGTTTGCCGTTTATATTCTCAGGTAAGGGAATAAAAAGATACAGATATGTACTGTTGGCTCCGTAATGATCTGCCTTATTAGGATCATAAGTATAGAATAATTCTCCATTCAAATATGCTTTAACCCCTTGGCCTTTACTCCAGACCAAAAGAGTATCATAATCAGCGGGAATATTATTAAGATTAGTAGAAATTATAACATTGTCATGTCCTGTCAATACTTTAGAATCGGGAATTGTGACATTGACATTTTGACCGTCAATATTAGATGTCCACTCAGTAAGATATTGAGCATGACTAAGATCAGGTTCTTTATTAGGCTCTTTGACAGCCTCTCCATATATAAGATAAGCAAAAAGTGTAGCAATCATAAACGTCACAATCATTGCCGTTATAATATGCGCCACTCTTCTATTTTTTAAACCAGCACTAATTTTCATAAATTTCTCCACTTACGCCATACTATCTCTAATTATATACTATTTTAAATATTTCTGACAGTACAAAAAGCAAAAACCCCAAATGTGTATTAACAGACATAAAGCAAAAATAGTATAGCATAAAAGCCAAAATACTAATCATTTTTACACATTTAAAAAAATAATCACTATAAACGCAAAAAAAGATAGTTACGATAACCGTAACTATCTTAATATAAATTCCAGTCTGTCAATAAAGTGATGATTAAAGAGCAACCTTTCCTTGATACTCTTCTTTACCACTCTTAACAACATAGTAAGCTGTGCTGTCATCAACGTTGATGTAAACTGTAAGTTCATCCATAGCTTTCTTCTTGTTCTCAGCCTTGAATGCTTCTTTACACATCTTGATAACTTCTGCTGTCTCAAAACTCTTTCCAGCGAACTGAACATGAGCCTTCTCTGTTACAGCCTTCTTAGCTGTTGTCTTCTTAGCTGTTGAAGCTTTCTTAGTAGTTGTCTTCTTAGCAGTAGTAGCCTTCTTAGCTGTTGTCTTCTTGGCTGCAGCTTTCTTTGTTGTAGCTGATTTCTTAGCAGTTGTAGTAGTTGTCTTCTTAGCTGTTGATGCCTTTGCAGTTGTTGCTGTAGATGTTGCTGCTGTCTTAGCTGTTGATGTAGCTGTGGCATCTTTAACATTTACTTTCTTTGTTGCTTCTGCCATTTTATTAACTCTCCTTCCAAAAAACCTTTTTTTCATAACTAATTAAATTTCAAACAATGTTATTATAAAACAAATTGAAATTTAATCAAGATGTTTTGGAAAAAAATAACAACAAAAATTCTTTGTCTTTATAAATTTTTTTGAACTATTTACATAATAAAGTATATTATTTAAAACTTATATACTTATTAAGCACCTGGAAAAATGAATCACTTTTTACTTCTGCACTTTTATTGACTACAAGATTTTCTAATGTACTTTCACTTAAATGTGAATAGTATTTTTCTTCTTGTTCTTTGATCATATCGTCAATCAATTTATTCTTTCTTTCGCTGATAACATTCGCCTTGTTTTGCTCTGATAATTCTTTATTATATTTATTAGTGCACTTGAAAAAATAATATCCGTCATCAGTTGTAATCATATTAGAAACCTGTCCGTTCTCCATATTAAACACAACCTTGTCAACTTCGGCCGGATACTTATTTCTTCCAAAAGTATCACTGATATTATCAGCCTTAGAATATTGTTGCGCAACAGCAGTAAAAGACGTTCCTGAATTAAGTGCTGTAGTTACTGAAGCAGCGTCTGCTTCATTTGTAACATATATAACTTCCGCTTCCATCATCCTAGCTTCATCTTCTGAGACTTCTTCATCAACGGAATTCATAAGACCATAATATACTTTTTCAGCTAAAGCATACCTTTTATACATCTTTTCAATATCAGATTTAGATACACCCATATAACTTAAATCTTCAGATGTCAGAGAATCATAATACTCTTCTGCAGCTTTTTCACAATTACTTTCTTCATCCTGCGAAAGTTCTATATCATTATCTCTGGCATATAGATTAAGACTGTATACTTTAGTTAAGTGTTCTAATATTGCTGACTTTAAACCATCTTCTATAACCTTCTCATTTTCTTCACTTAAGAGATTAGAATCATCAAATGTGCCATACAGATTCTTATAGTTGCAAAGATAAACTCTAAACTCTTTCTTGCTGCATGAATATGGACCTATCTTAAACACATTTCCTATTCCACTTGTTGAAGATGCATATATATGAAAATCACCTAAAGAACATCCACTAACAGAAAAAACCATAGTTAAAACTATCAGTGCACATATAATTTTATTTCTCTTCTTCATAAAATCTAACACTCCTAAACTTTATGATTAATACACTTATCATAAGACCATTAACAATTCTAATTCAAATGTAAATAATATACAACCACAAATTATTCTAATTTGAAATCATATTATAACTCAACTGCCTTATCTAAGCAGAAAGAATAAAGAACTTTTTCTTTTACACTAAGATGTGTAAATTTCTCAATTGCCTTAGCATATAAATCGATCTGTGCTTTATAGCGTTTTATCAATTCTTCTTCATCACTAATTTTATCAGTTTTATAATCAAGTAAAACTATTCCATCATCTTCTTTGAAAAATACATCTATTATTCCCTGAATAATAATATCATCTAAATTGTCCGATACATCGTCAAAAAGATTCTTAGGACTTTCCTGTAACACAAAAGGTTGCTCTATCCATAGATTATCATCCTTAGCCGCTAGATGCATACGTTTTGCTATATCGGAAGACAAAAAATCTTTTAATTTATTTTTTGAGATTAAACTACTTTGTTCTTCAGATAATAGATTTATCCTTAACATATCATTAAGCTGTTCATCTAGAGAACTGTCATAATCTTCTCTCTCAAAATCATAACACTCCATAACTCTATGCATGGCTGTTCCATAAAGTGCTCCGACATTAACTGTATCATCAGATTTTTTAGATATAAAATCCGGTACTGTCGCTTCCTTTTCTTCATTTAAGAATTCGGGTCTTGCTTCCGTTTCTTCTTCAAATGCTTCTTCCATTGCGCTGTGTTTTATATCTGATACAGAATACTTAGCTTTAATATTATCATCTATCTCGTATGGATATTCAAAAGACAATCTCTCATCTACCAGATTCTTTAAGGATGCAGGAACATTTCCCATACATCTGTTAAATGCCTCTTTTTTATCGAATATATATGAGTATTCGATAATAGTTTTTACCACTTCATTCTCGGGACTCCGATAACTTATCATCGAAGCTAAACTCTCGGCATCGGATGTATTAATTCCTCTGATTATCCATTCCATACGATTTTTTGAATTAATCATACTTTCATAATTCATGCGACCTTGTTTGTATATATCAATTGTTGCTTGAGGTTCATTTAATACAGCTGTCAGAATTAATTTCTCTTTAGCACGTGTCGTAGCCACATATAAAAGTCTCGCTTCCTCAGCCATGTAATCTTTTTCTTTTATTTTCTTTATATAATTCTTATACTGCGTATTCTTCTTATATTTATTTCCGTTAATTTCACGGCGAAGCTCCATGCCCAAGCCCAAAGAATTATGTACTATATTAGCAACATTTGTATCCATATCTCTCATTTGAGATCCTAAATCACTGACAAATACCACCGGAAATTCTAACCCTTTACTTTTATGCATTGTTATTATTCTTACAACATCATCATTCTCACTTGAAATAGACGCTTCCCCGATATCTAAATCAAACTCCTTCATTGATTCCACATATCTGAGAAAGCGAAATACACCTCTAAAATTAGTCTTCTCATAATCGAGAGCTTTGTCAATTAACGCCAAAAGATTTGCTCTTTTATATTCTCCTCCCAGTAATGAACTTACATAATCAAGATATGATGTTCTATCATATATCATCTCTAGCAATTCATGAATCGAAGTATCAAATACAAGCTTTCTAAATTCATCTATCATATCAATTGCATATACCAAAGCCTCAAATTCAGAATTTGCCGCTTCTTCGTTGTCTTTCATGGCTTCAATATATGCTTTGATTTCATAATACAGATAATTATCTTTATCCAAATTATTATTTTTACTGAATATCTTAACCTTAGCTAACATATCATTACTGATATTATACAAAGGGCTATGTAAAACTGAAGTAAGTTCTATATCTCTGCATGGGTTATCTATTACAGTCAAAAAGGACAGCATTAACCTAACTTCTATGGTGTCAAAATATCCTTTGTTGTTGGATGTATGACATGGCACATTATGTTCTAACAATGACTTTTCATATACTCTTCCGTTAGTATTAGCAGCTCTTAGAATTATAGCAATATCAGAATACCTAATATCTCTAAAAACAACTTCGTCATTTTCATCTTTATCTTTGACCTGATAATGATTATCAATCAATTCATTTATTCTTTCTGCTACTACGGCAGCTTCAACTTCCCTTGAAGAATCAAAATCTTCTTCTTTTGAATCTGCAATAATTATCTCAACAGGACACTCATTTCCATCATCAAATAATTCATGTGCTCCGAAATATAATCTTTGTTTTTCGTCATAATCAAATCCTGACGTTGCCTTAGTCATAATATTTAAAAATATATTATTAACAACATCTAATACTTCCCTGCGGCTTCTGAAATTTTCTTTTAAATTAATTGAAATCCCCTTAGATTCATCTCTGAGAAATGTGTGATATTTATTTACAAAAATGTCAGGTTTAGCCATACGAAATCCATAAATACTTTGTTTGACATCACCTACCATAAACATATTCGCGCCATTAGACAGCGTAACTAAAATCTTTTCCTGCAAATCATTAATATCCTGGTATTCATCTACCATAACTTCGTTATATTTTTTTTGCAGCTCTATTGCCGTCTCAGTCACTTCTTTTGTAACAGGATCAATTAAAATATTTAAAGCATAATGTTCAATATCATTAAATGTTGCAACATTTTGAGTTTCTTTTATTTCATCAAACTCTCTCATAACCTGTCTTGTGAGAGATATTAAAGTCAACGCATAGGGCGAAACATATTCTATCTCTTCTAATATATTATCTATCTTGTTCCTTTCTAATTCAGAATATATTTCATGATAAGATTCACACAGCGTTATATATGACGAAAAGAGTTCTACTGCTTCATCTGAGTCCTCTGCATAATCAACAGATTTATTAAACATAGCTACTCCTTTTGACAATTTTGCTTTTTTATTTGTCTTTAGGTCGAGTTCTGTTAAATGTTTATATAAATCTTCCATATCACTTGATTCTAATAACAAATCGATATATTCAATACCTTTTTCAATATTAATTTGTAAATTGTTATTTCCTTTTTTATCGGATATAAGATGCTCTTTTATATTACTCAAATACTCTGTAAATTCGGTTCGTATATAACTCAAAGAACCTATATAATTATCATATAATTCTCTTACCCATTTAATATCGCCTATAGTAATATCTTCATCGACAATATAAGGCATACTGATATTATCTAACCATTCATTCGGCCAAGGATAAGAACATGCCCTGTCATACAAATCTTTAATAATTTTATTTACCGCAGAATAATCTCCCGCCTTAGTATATAGATTCATAAGATTAATAAAATCTTCATTGTCTTCATTATTAAAATTATCGTCATATACCTTTTCTATTGCTTCTTGAAAAATTAATACCTCTTCACTTTCGTCACATATACGTATAGAAGGATCTACACCAATATCATTGTAATTTTCTTTTACAAGATTTACGCAATAGCTGTCGATTGTAGATATATCTGCACTCGTTATCAAAGTATTTTGTCTTGTCAAAAACTCATTGTCCGGTTCATCTTTGATAACTTCATCAAGCGCTTTTCTAATTCTAACTTTCATCTCCTTTGCCGCAGCATTTGTAAATGTTACTACCAGAAGTTCATCCGCTTCTACTTTATCATTAATAATTTTATTAATAATGCGCTCAACTAAAACTGCCGTCTTACCTGAACCGGCAGCAGCAGACACTAATATATTATTATCTCTTGTATCAATAACTTTTTGTTGATCTGTTGTCCAATTAGGCATGTTACTCTCCAATTAATCTAAATAATTCGTCCATTTTTTTCCTGTCTTTAAATATTGTATAGTCTGAGTATTTAAATCCGGGCTGTTTGATATCAAAGCCACATATTCCTTTATAAGGACAAAATTTACACCCTTCATCTTTAACGGGTTTCGCATCTATGATGCCTTCATACATATCGCTTCCGATTTCTACCATCTTGTTCTCAACATGTTTTTCAATTCGTTCTATATCACTTACGCTTATAGCCTTAGTACCTGATCCGGATAAATCTTTGTCTTTTGTATAATTAACAGGTGCATACAATGATTTCTTCTCACAGCTTGTATCTAATGCTTTAGCAATATCTACTTTTAATACTCCAGGTATTGCATATTTTTTATCTTCATCATATTTACTACTGTGTAAATATTTTTCAAATTTCTTTTCATCAATCTCATCAAAGAATATTCCATTGGGAATCATATCTGATTTTACTAAATCTTCTATTGGCACTTCTGAATACTCAACTATAGGATCTTTAATATGATAGTAAAAAATCGCTCCCGGTTTTACTGTCTTATCTTCAGACATACCTTTAACAGCTGCATCAAGATAATAGATGAGCTGAAGCTGCAAGCCATTATAAATCTTGTCATATTCAATTTTCGTATTACCAGATTTATAATCTACAATTTTGACATAGACTATGCCATCCTTTTCATAAGTATCAACTCTATCAATCCTACCGGTAAGAGACATTTTTCTTCCGTCTCTTAGTGTCATCTTAAGCATATCGGGCGTTGTGATTTCACTTAATTCGACTTCAAATCCATACGGTTCGAATCCTGTATGTTGTGACTGTTCTATAAGATTTTCGACTGTCTTATTCATAGTTGATTTAATCTTATATAAAGTATATTTTTCCATTGGAGTATCTAACAATTCTATTTTATTATACTCGCCGTACACCTTGTCACACGCTTTATCTAAGACTCTATTTCTCGTCTCTTCGTCAACATCTTTCCATCTAATATCAGACTCATTAAGACTATTAGAAAACTCTTCTAATATATCATGGTAAATGCTTCCATAATCAAGATTACGAAGGCGCGCAGTCTCTCTTTCTTTTATACCCAGACAATAGTTTAAGAAATAACTGTATGCGCACTTTCTGTAAGACTCCAACCTTGATACGCTGCCGCGTGGTGAAGACGCATTTACCAGACCATCATATAAAGTCCTGTCTATCTGCTCCTTACCGTGATAATAAAATGCGCCCGAATAGATATTATTATAACAGGCATAATCCATGTCGTTAGCATAACTCATAAGAGTAAACAAGGCAGACATCTCATCGATATCTTCGATTGATAATGCTTCTTTTTTGTCATATTCTTCTAATATACTCGCATAAGAATCACACTCTTCTACGTCTAAATCACCATGTACAAACTGCCTTAAACTATGTGATATATAACGTTTTGTTGAATCAATGGTGACAAGATAATCATTAGCTTTAATGGATTCAACGACATCCACCTGCATATCAGGAAACATCTCAAGCAATTCATCTATAAGATATGACCTGTTAAGAACATTTGCATCATTGTCATTGGCAGAATAAGTTATACATATTCTGTCGCTGGCTTTTGTCAAAATCATATATACATAAAATCTTTGCATAAAAGATTTCTCTCTGTCAGTCGGTGCCAAATCAGCATCGCTTTTTTCTAACGCAGCTTTCAATGCAAGTCTTTCAGTCTGTGAAATAATACCCGTAGAATGAGACAATGAAGGAATTACACCATCATTAACCCCCATCAAATACATGACCTTGGGTTTATCATATCTTGTACGCTCTAAGTCACCAATAACAACACAGTCCGATGAAATTGGAATAGTGGAAATCTTAGCTCCTTCACATGCCGATAAGAAAATCTTAGAATAATCTCTTAGTTCAATGTTTTCTTTCCCTAACAAAGTAACAATTTTATCAAGTATCGAGATTATGATCTTATAAATACGAGAATACTCAGAGGATTTGACATTATCACCTATGCTCTCTAATTCTTGAGCCCTAACATCTAATTTATGTTCTATTTTGTAAGCGCATAAAAGCTGATACAAAGACGACGATATATCTTCTGCAGTAATATCGCCAACTAAAGAATTGTTAAAATCAATTAACGGTTCTACAAATCTTCTTCTGATATCATTAATCATATCAAGCCTTCCTTCAAACCCTCTTGGCTCATATGTAAAGTCTTGATTATAAGCTTTGCCCCCTCTTATCTTGGCAGCATTAAGATAATTATCAAGCATGTCAACTTCATCCATGCTTATATCGCTAAGATTACATCTTAACAGTTGTATTACTGTTTCATATGCAAAGTTAGTATCTATAATTAAAAATGCACTCTTTATAAATTCAATGACGGGATTAAAGACAATTTCATTTCCGGCGTCTATATAAAATGGAATATTATATTTATTAAATATACTTTGGAAATAATCTTTATATCCCTTTATATTAGCCGCACAAATAGCGATATCCTTGTACTTAATATTGTTTTCTCTTATATCTTTAGCAATTTGAGATGCAACATACTCTATCTCTTGTCTTGGATTAGCCAAAAGATGAATTGATAATTCTTCAAGCGAAGTGTCTCTTTTTATCGATTTATCTGTAGCCGTTCTAAAAAGATTTTTTTCTATAAAATCAATAACACCTCCATCCTTATATCTGTATTGTTGATTACAAATAATTGGATTTTCTTCAATATCAGTTCCGCATTTTTCGCAGATTCTTTTAGTCGCCGCTATCATTCTTTTACTCATAGCAAAGACTTCATACTCTTTAATCTCTCCATACAAAGGTTCTGTCACGTCCATTGTCACAACAACATATGCTTTGTTAATAATTGGTAAAATTGTTGTTAACAGTAAATTCTGTAAAGGAGTAAAACCGGTGAAACCGTCAAATACAAAAACACTGTCACTAACAAAATGAGAATCTAGAATGACTTCATTTAAACGAACAAGAATACTCTCGGCTGTAATATATTTATCTTGTATAAATTCTTCATAAGCCTTATAGATAACTCCAATATCTTTTGCTTTTTTTGTAAAATGTGAATTAAAATCTCCACTCTCTATCACATCATTGAACTCATTAGAGCCAATATTATACTGAGCAAGTTCTGATATGAATGATTTGATTTCCGAAACATAACCTGTCTTATTAATATTAGCAGACAACACACTTAACTCATCCGCTTTGTCCATAGCAAGTTTTCGAATAACTAGACTTTTACCTGTTTCTTCTAATACATCTAAGGACTCAATTCCAAGTTCATCGAATACTCTGTATGCCAATCTGTTAAAGCTTAAAACATCAATATTCATAATGACATGATCGGGATGAAGCCTTACCAATTCCTTTTGTGTTAACATGGTAAACTGCTCTGGAACAATTATTATATAATTCTTCCTTGGATTAGAAATTGATTCTTTAATTATTTTATTGTATATAAATGTTGATTTGCCGCTTCCCGGACTACCATATACAAATTGTAATGACATATATCTTTCCCTTCATTTTAAAATCATCTGTTAAGCTATCTATATATCCTACTCAAATCCATGTCATCTGTTAATCTATCTATATATCCTACTCAAATCCATGTCATCTGTTAAGCTATCTATATATCCTACTCAAATCCATGTCATTTCTTAATGCTTTTAATCTGTCTAGTTCTCGCTCGTATCGTTCTTGTAACGCATTCCCCGTAACAACTGTACTTGTATATCCTATATTAGTTGGTTTATCTGCAAATTCATAATCTTTTGATGAATGCTCACTGTCCATATAATTTGCTACTATATAATTTA
This sequence comes from Lachnospiraceae bacterium, assembly GCA_024685495.1. Lineage (GTDB taxonomy): Bacteria > Bacillota > Clostridia > Lachnospirales > Lachnospiraceae > RUG191. Next base: position 2,961 of record JAIKVT010000240.1, on the reverse strand, counting down.
ACAATTCTTTACTATGTAGTTTTTGTAAGCCTATTGTATGAATATATTCTGATATTTCTACACGCTCTTCTTGAGTCAACATATAGTGAGCAATCGGTGTGTTATTATCCATATTATCAAAAGCATTATTTATTACAGCTACATATTCTTCGTTGTTATACCACGGACTGTTAACTAAGCAACCGCCAAGTGTTTCATCGTGTGTGTTATAGGCGTGTCTGTCAATGCTTCTTACAAGTTTTGTAATAACATTTAGCGGCCTGTCGTTATTTACTGCTCCTTCTTTTGCTATTGCAAATGCTCTTGTGGTATTTCCTGCACTGTCTGTCACCTCATATATAATGCTAACTTCACTTGCATTATTTTTTAGTGCATTTATGACTTCATTGTAATTAATGATTTTTACTTTACTCTTTAAATTATTATCCTCATTATCATTTACTGTTACAGTTTCAAGTAAATCATTTTGAGTTACGGTATCTAAATCATTGATTAATACATCTTCTGCTTCTAATATTGGAAATTCGTCCCATACCGCATAAAGTGTAAATTGCTTATTAGCGTATGCGGCAGCACCAAATAATTCGCTACTTGTTAAATCTACCGTACCGTTAACGGCTTTAGATTTACTACTTGTTTTAGACCAACCCATAAATTTTGCAAGTGTTCCTGCATTGCCAAGATTATTAATAATGTCCCCTTCTTTTGCACGATATTGCACTGACGATTTGTTATTATTCTCAGGAATATACGCTACCAAATCAGAGTTTATACTTCCTCTAAAATATGTTGTATCACTTGTTAGTTTTTTCCCTCCGACATCTGTTCCTTCTAACAGTGTAAAGGGTGCAGCGAGTGGTGCTGGTTTTTCTACTGATACATTCGATACTAAATTGCCACTTGTATCAACAGCACCGTTAGGATCGAATATTACTTCTCTATCAATAGGTTTCCAAATAGCAATAAATGTTATAGGTTCGTCATCTTTCGGTATGTATGTAGTACCGGTGGGATATACAGGATCTTCCCCGGGTATCTTCCAACCTATAAGTTCATAATCATCTCTTGTACCGTCAGGGAAGGTTATAGGCTGTATAGTCCAATTACCGTTTAATGTAATCGTATCTTCTGCGGCCGCTAAATTTATAAAGTTAACGCCGGGGGCGTATTTTACACTTGAACCCACTTTAGACCAACCGTCAAATGATTTTGGCGTTTGTTGATAAAGTTTTACATCATCATAACCATAATCAAATGTTATTTTTGCTGATACATACCTTGAAGGTGCATCGGCGTACTGATAAATTTTATCTCTATTACATTTTTTTAATTCTGTGTCGCCATAGCCGTTATTATGCACATAATTTACATAATATTTGTCTGCTTCTTCCCATATTGCTATAAAAGTTGTTGGGTTGTCGTCAGCGGGTGTATAACTGTCTCCACCATCATATATTGTACCACTTTCTTGTTCTTCCCAACCCTTAAATTCGTAACCGTCACGCTCGGGTGTTGGTAGTGTTACAGATTTAATACTCCAACCACCTACTAGGTTTACTGTTGAATTAACTTCCCCTAAATTATTAAAAGAACTATTAGGCTGATATAATGTTGATGTATCTGTCCTTAACCAACCGTTAAATGTTTTATCGACATTTATTGTTTGTGTTTTACTATCGTAATTATAATTATATGTAATAGTTGGCTTTTTATAATTGCTTGGTTTTGATATGAAATTGTACGTTGTATCACGATTACAAGTTTGCGTGTATTCGTCACCGTAACCATTATTATAATCGTAATGTACTTTATAAGACAACGCCCAAACTGCGTAATATGTTGTAGCCTTTTTTAATACTGTACTTGCTGTATTAAAAGTAGTATTACTTGTATAGGTTGGTGTTTTTGTACTTGATGATAAGGCATAACCTATAGATTTATTTCCAGTGGCAGTTTTTGTATATACATTTGTTCCAAATAAGGGGGCAACTGTTTCCTTCCAATAAAATGTTGTGTTTGCATAATTTGTTAAAGGACTTGTGGCATCTGTTGTGTTTTTATCATATATAATACTATACTCTGCACTTAAATATGCTGATTTAGACTGTGATATACCTATTATACTACTACCCGGTCTTATTAGTGCTTTATTACCCGTAAATGACGAACTACCCGAATCGGCTGAATCTTTTACATATTTTGCATTTGTTTTAGTTCCGTCATTTCCGTATGCTAAAGAAAATTTCGTATAGTTTGCTGCCCCATTTGTTTTAACAAGTTCTCTACCTACTACTCTATCGCTTGTCGCTGTTGTAAGTATAGCTGAGCCATTAAACGAACTACTTGTTAAATCAACAAGTTTATTACTTAATAAGAATATTGAATTGCTATATACTTTTGCACTACCACTCATTTCATAAGTGCCGTTTTGGTTTACTCCAATATTACAATTATCAGTTGTGTCGGCTTTATATCCCATTGTACTATTGCTATAAATACTACCGCCACTATGTTTTACTACACTTAAATTATCAATTCCATAGCCTTTATTATTATAAATACTTCCATTTGTTAAATTAAATATTTTCGAGTTATTTATTCCAACAATATTATGGTTGACAGTACCACCGCTCATATTAAATGTATTTGAATTATTTACGCCCGTACCGTTATTACCGTTAATACTACCATTTGTTAATGATAGCGTTCCTGCATTTTCTACACCTGAATTATTATTATTACTTATCGTACCACCTGACTGCGTAAAAGTAGCATTATTATTATTGATTACACCCGTGGTGTTACTATAAATATTTCCACCACTTTTTATATAAGTTGCACCACTATTGTTTACTACGCCATAGGTGTTACTTGTTATAGAACCGCTACTTTGATTTAATCGTTTGCTACTTGCATTTTCTATACCGACTGAACAGGCAAAAATTGTACCACCCGATATAT
>JAIKVT010000191.1 GCA_024685495.1 Lachnospiraceae bacterium | reverse complement strand
TGCAGAAGTACTCAAGTGGCTGAAGAGGTGCCCCTGCTAAGGGTATAGGCCGGGTGACCGGTGCGAGGGTTCAAATCCCTCCTTCTGCGTGAAAAAGGTCTGAGCTTACCGGCTCGGACCTTTTTTAGACTACAGATATCTCTAAGAATATAGTAAAATAACAGATATATGTAAATCACAAAACAAAATCAATTAAATAACAGATATATAATTAGGAGTTAATAATATGAGAATTGTCAATACTGATGAGATAACAAAGGCTGTTGCAAAGATGTGTAAAGATGCAAATTACTATCTTTCAAATGATATGAGGTCGGCTTTCGAGGAGGCAAGACACAAGGAAGAATCAGAGCTTGGTAAGAAAATTTTCTCGCAGCTCGAGGAGAATTTGAGTATTGCAGAATCTGATATGATTCCGATATGTCAGGATACAGGAATGGCTGTTATATTTGTAGAGATTGGCCAAGATGTATCTCTTGAAGGGGCAAATATTACAGACGCAATTAACGAAGGTGTAAGGCATGGATATACGGAAGGTTACCTTAGAAAATCAGTAGTAGGTGACCCAATTATTCGCGAAAATACAAAGGATAACACACCTGCGGTTATACATTATGATATTGTTGAAGGCGACAGGGTTAAGATAACGGTAGCTCCGAAGGGATTTGGCTCTGAGAATATGTCTCGTGTATTTATGTTAAAGCCGGCAGACGGAATCGAAGGAGTAAAGGAAGCAATTCTTACAGCCGTAAAAGATGCGGGACCTAATGCGTGTCCGCCTCTTGTTGTGGGTGTTGGCATTGGAGGCACATTTGAAAAATCAGCCATATTGGCCAAAAAGGCATTAACGCGTAGCCTCAACGACGAACCGGAGATAGAATGGGTAAAAGATCTTGAAGAAGAGATGCTTGATAAAATCAATGAACTGGGAATCGGACCCGGAGGTTTGGGCGGTAAAGTTACTGCCTTAGCCGTAAACATTAACACTTATGCGACACATATTGCGGGACTTCCGGTTGCAGTAAATATGTGCTGCCATGTCAACAGACATGTTAAGTGCGAGATATAAGACGAACCGAAACCAATATGCTAATCAGAAATAATAAGCAAAATTCAGGACATTAGAAGCAGTTTTTCATGCGACAATATTAAGGAGAGATTTAATAATGGAAAGAAACATAGAACTTCCAATTACTTCAGAGGTTGCGTCTTCGTTAGCAGCCGGTGATTATTTATATTTGACCGGGGAAATGTATGTAGCAAGAGATGCAGCGCACAAGAGGTTATATGAACTGTTAGAGGCGGGAAAAGAGCTTCCTATAACATTACAGGACGAATGCATCTATTACATGGGACCGTCTCCTGCAAGGGAAGGTCAGGTTATAGGTTCAGCAGGTCCGACAACATCGTCAAGAATGGATAAATATACCCCTGCACTTCTTGATAAGGGGTTAAAATGTATGATAGGAAAAGGCAAAAGAAGTCAGGAAGTTAAGGATTCTATAGTAAAAAATCATGCAGTTTATCTCGCATCTGTCGGAGGAGCAGGTGCACTTTTATCAAAATGTATCATAGAATCGGAAATAATAGCCTACGAAGATTTGGGAGCGGAAGCTATAAGAAGAATTAAGGTAAAGGATTTTCCGGTTATTGTAGTATGTGACGATAAGGGCAATAATTTATATAAATAATTAACTTACAGAATAAAATTAAACTATAAAATATTTTGACATAAAGATAGCGGGATACAAAAATAAAGCGGGATACAAAAATAAAGCGGGATACAAAAATAAAGCGGGATACAAAAATAAAGTGGGATACAAAAATAAAGCGGGATACAAAAAATAAAGCTAAAAAAAAAGAAAAAAGAGGAAAGAAGTATGAAGAAATTTAAAAAAAGCTTTGTGGCAACGCTAATAGCATTTGTAATGGCATTTAGTATTATTGGAGTTGCAGGAATCGATGTTAACGCTGAAGAATACGGAGAAGAAATAAGTGAATCTAAGTTGACAGACAGCTACTGGTCAAAATTTTCAGCACCTTATTATGATTATGTAGATAATTTTTCTAATGCTCAAAAGAAGTTATATGATGAATTATATTCTACGCTTTATAATATGATTGACGGGGGAGCTGATTGTGCCATAGGAACAAGCGGTGATTATGTAACACCTGCCGTTTCAACGGATGTTTTGACCGATCTTGAAATTATAAATGTAACAGATTTAATAATAATAGAACATCCGGAATTATATTTTATAGATGATGAGACTTTTATTACGAAGGAAAGTCTGACTGATAAAAACATACAGTTTAAAGTATATGAAGAGTTTGCGACGGGAGTGCAGAGAACTGAAGCTTCGGCAAAAATCAGAGAAAAGATTGACTGGTACTTAGTTCAGGTAAATGCGAGTGCACCTTACGATATTGAAAAGCAGATTCATGATTTGATATGCAGTAACGTATCATATTCTTCATCAGCGCCATATCTTAAAAGTATAGCGTCTGCTCTTCTTACAGATACAGCAATAGGTGCGGGCTATGCTGAAACATTTGCATTATTATGCTATGCGAAAGGCTTACCCGTAATAACCGTAACAAGCCGTATTCATGAGTGGAATCAGGTTAAATTAGGTGACTATTGGTATGCGGTCGATGTTATGGCAGATGATGATGTTAATATAGATTATGATTACTTTAATAAGAGTGATTCAACAATTCGTTCATATTCACCGCTAGCAGATGCGCTTCATACACCAAAGCTTGCTCCCTGGAGTGCGGTAGGAAGACCTAATTGTAATAAGGATTACGAAGGCGGAACAACTTCGATGCCCGTATACAGATTATATAATCCTAACAGCAGTGAGCATTTCTATACAACTACTTACAATGAGAAGGTTTCACTGGAAAAAGCAGGTTGGAAATATGAAGGAATTGCCTGGAATGCTCCGATAGAAGGTGCTTCAGATATTCCTGTATACAGAATGTATAATCCTAACTCAGGTGAGCATCATTATACAAAGAGTCTTAGTGAGAAGAAAAATCTTATTACTTTAGGATGGCAATTTGAAGGCGTTAACTGGTGTTCTGATGTAGATTTGGAAGTACCTTTATACAGACTTTATAATCCTAACGCAACGGTAGGTGCTCATCATTACACAATCAGTGAAGCAGAAAGAGAGAATCTTGAAGCTAACGGATGGATTGATGAAGGGATTGCCTGGTACGGTGTAAGATAATTATAATATGACTTGCGAAAGCAAGAATATTGCAAAATAAAGTAAGATTTAAACGGGGATTTTTTTCTTGACGAGTAGGAAACCCTTTGGTATACTAGCATTGTTGTCGTCAGATATAGAAATATCCGATGGCAATAATGCAGTTACTATAGCGGGCAATAAAGTAGTTGCTATAGTATGCAAAGATGCAATTATGTAATACGCATAATGCAGTTACAATATATGGCGCCATGGCCAAGTGGTAAGGCAAAGGTCTGCAACACCTCTATCACCAGTTCGAATCTGGTTGGCGCCTTATAATTAGCGAATCAGTGCGATTCGCTTTTTTTATGTTTATTGACGATTTCTCGGCTATTAGTTATAATAGTTAGCGTTGATATAACATTTTCCATATATCAAATATTAACGTCAGAAAGGCACGAAAAATGGAACTATACGATGAGCTTGTTGCAAGAGGTTTAATTGCGCAGGTTACTAATGAAGAAGAGATAAAAAATAAAATCAATAAAGGTGAAGCAACATTTTATATAGGTTTTGATCCGACGGCGGACAGTCTTCATGTCGGTCATTTCATGGCACTTTGTCTTATGAAGCGTCTTCAGATGGCAGGAAATAAGCCGATTGCACTTATCGGTGGCGGTACTGCAACAATCGGAGATCCTTCCGGAAGAACCGATATGCGCCAGATGATGACTACGGAAACCATTAACCACAATGTGGAATGTTTCAAAAAGCAGATGGCCAGATTTATTGATTTTGGTGAAGATAAAGCAATGCTGGTTAACAATGCAGATTGGTTGTTAGACCTTAATTATATTGAGTTACTTCGTGAAGTGGGTGCGCATTTTTCAGTTAACAGAATGCTTGCGGCAGAGTGCTATAAGCAAAGATTAGAGCGCGGACTCAGCTTCTTAGAATTTAACTATATGATTATGCAAAGCTATGATTTTCTTAAGTTATTTGATGATTATGGCTGCGTGCTTCAATTCGGAGGCGACGATCAGTGGTCTAATATGATTGGTGGAATGGAGTTAATTCGTCGTATGCGCGGTAAAGAGGCAAATGCGATGACGATTAATCTCTTACTTAATTCGGAAGGTAAGAAGATGGGTAAGACTCAGTCGGGTGCAGTTTGGCTCGATGCGAATAAGACACCGCCTTATGATTTCTACCAATATTGGCGTAACGTCGATGATGCCGATGTTATAAAATGTATTAAGATGCTTACATTCCTTCCTTTAGAGGAAATCAGTGAAATGGAAAGCTGGGAAGGAAGCAAGCTTAACGAAGCAAAAGATATATTAGCTTATGAACTTACAAAGCTTGTTCACGGCGAAGAAGAAGCAGAGAAAGCAAAAGAGGCTTCTAAAGCGTTATTCTCAGGCAACGGCTCGAATGCAAATATGCCAAGCGTTGAGATAACTGATGAAGATTTCAGAGACGGTAAGATTGATATATTAGGTGTACTTGTAGCTACAAAGTTAGCACCGTCACGTGCGGAAGCAAGAAGAAATGTGCAGCAGGGTGGAGTAACCGTTAATGGGGATAAGGTTACGGACATTCACGCGTGCTACGAAGCATCAGATTTTGCAGAAGAATTTATTATCAAAAAGGGTAAGAAGAAGTTCTGCAAAGTAGAGATGAAATAGCAACATTTTGTAGAATTAGATTTTAATGCAGATAAAGCAGATAA
>JAIKVT010000175.1 GCA_024685495.1 Lachnospiraceae bacterium | reverse complement strand
TCTAAAAGAACCGGCATGACATTATGCCTTATCTTATTTCTCGTATAATCCGTCTGTTCATTAGTCGAATCCGTACGAAAATCCCGGCCTTCAGCCTCTAAAAACTTCTCTATCTCATATCTTGTGCACTCAATTAGCGGTCTTATGAAGTTATCTCTAACCTTCTTAATCCCCCTAATGCCTTCTATCCCGGTGCCTCTTACCATGTTATAAAGCATAGTCTCGGCGTTATCGTCCATATTGTGAGCGATGGCCACCTTCCCGTCAGTCGTATGCTTATCAAAGCACTCATATCTTAGAATTCTCGCCGCTTCTTCTAAGGAATAGCCCCTTTCCCCGGCAAAGCTTGGCGCATCAATATGGTAAATGTGACATCTGACGCCAAGTCTTTTGCATAAATCCTCTACGAACTTTGCATCGTCTTCACTCTCTTTTCCTCTGATGCCATGTTCAACATGAATGGCTTCGAGCGAAAATCCAAGTTCATCAGCAATACTTTTAAGCACCAAAAGAAGAGCCACAGAATCTGCGCCTCCCGAAACTGCGGCAAAAATCTTATCACCGCCATCTATCATGTTGTACTTTTCGATTGTATCTTTAACTTTTGAAATCATATACTAATTTATATTTTAACATAAAAAAAGCGTACAAACCTAAACATCCGATAATACTTAAAATATCTTCGGACATCGGTCACCAACCAAAGGCTTCGTAACGCTTTTATTTCTCACGGTAAATTATCTCATCTTCATTAACAAGACCTAATTTGTTCTTAGCCGTGTTCTCAACATATTCAGATGTATGTGTGTAATTCTCTTTGTCGCCTAACTCTTGAGATATCTGCTGTTGCTGCTGAAGTTCAGCCATCTTCTTAGCCTCAACCTCCTTGAGATCTAAGTCCTTCTTAATTAGCATAATCATTGCTACGGACATTACAATCACAAGAAACAGCACAATTATCACAAAAGAAATTCGACCATTCATAGTCCGCCCCTTCTTCGGTCCTTTCACGGTCTCTCTCCTTAATTACTTGGCTTGATTAAATGATTCTTATATTCAAAGCTACACTACATATTGTGTGTAACACACCCTTCCAGCTACTATAAAGCGGCAACTTATAATAACTGTCATCTTGTATATCGACAGTTTTTTATAATACTTTAGTGTTTTTTATAAATTTTTTATAAATTTTTTGATTTTTTTCGAAATTCCCGGTTTTTTGTCTTCATTGTTTAAGAGTTTTTTCGAATTCAATTAATCTATATACTCAAAAAGGTCTTTGGCCTCTTCTTTTTTAGTAGTATCTTTGACATCGAGAACTCTTACTTTCACGGTCTTATTGCCAAAAGCGATCTCAATAACATCCCCCGCCTTAACTTTAGTGGATGATTTAGCCACTTTGTCATTAACGCTGACACGTCCCGCGTCGCATGCTTCCTGTGCTATAGTCCTTCTCTTAATAAGCCTGCTGACCTTAAGATATTTGTCTAATCTCATTGTTAACCCCTTTTATTTCACTTTTATTAATATATATTTGAGAAATTCTTTGCTAATTACATATTAGTTAACTGTTTCATTAACCTCATATTTTGCTTTAACACAAAACAAAGCCCAAGGCTTGCACCTTGGGCCTAAATTCAATGTTCAAAATGAATTATTTGTTTACAGCATCCTTTAAAGCCTTACCAGCCTTGAACTTAGGAGCCTTAGAAGCCTTAATCTTCATCTCTTCACCTGTTCTAGGGTTTCTACCTGTACGAGCAGCTCTCTCAGATACTTCGAAAGTACCAAATCCAACTAATTGAATCTTCTCACCCTTCTTAAGCTCTTCGCTAACTACCTCTGTGAAAGCCTTTAAAGAAGCCTCTGCATCTTTCTTAGATACTCCGGCCTTATCAGCCATTGCTGCAACTAATTCTGTTTTGTTCATGATTTCTTCCTCCTCAGAATTTCTAATTTTATAATTATTAGAGTCATTCCCTAAATAATTTACAAGTTAATTTATAATTGTTTTACACACCTTTGTCAAGTAAATTCGCATATTTTTCAAGGTTTTTTTGTTGTTTAACGCATTGTAACAATTTTCTTATTAAATCTTTGTAAAAATATACTATTGAAATTACGCAAAATACATCTTTATAGACTGTCTTTACACCACATAATTTCGACAGCTGATATGCCCCTCTAGTCGCTTCCTGTAAGCGTACTTATCATATTAGACAGCGTTGATAAATAATCAACATCACTACTTGTCGAAGATTTACTTGTAGAATTAGTGCTGTTGGATTTCGACGTGTTGCTCGTCGTATTACTGCTTGTAGTATTCGAGCTTGAATCATCGGACATATCAATCGCTATCTTCGCACTCGGAGAATTGACATATAAAGTCCTATCCCAATCGCTGTATCCCGTAGCAGTAACCTTAACCATATGCGTTCCGTATGGAACATCCATTTCCTGATTAGCATTTACCTCATTACCATCGAGATATATCTTGACATTAGGCATAGAAACCACAAATGTCAGCTTGCAAGACTTATTACCCGCCTGCTCTACCTGTGCCAAATCGATAACAGATATTTCCCCTCGTCTGACATCACATTTTACAGTTCCACCTAAACCGTTGTTAGCAACCGTAACGTCGTAGCTTCCTTCCGGCACCTCCGTAATAAGATCGGATTTCACCTTCGCAAAAATCTTAGTTCCAATCTGAACCATACTGCCCTCAAAATTACCGGTATTGACAAATTGAATATAGCCGTGTCCCGTTGTAACCGCAATCGACAATATATTCTTATCTTTGCCGACAACCGTAAGGGTATCGGACTCGCCTACACTAAGTATAGATATAGACTCATTGCCGGAATATACGCATATATTATCCGTAAAACGATATGTGCCACCGCCTATTGTCATTTTATGATTAGTAGTATCAATCGTATACTTGGTTATGCCCGTCTGCGTCCATGTCTTATCAGACATCTTAATACTGCTTAGGGCATTACTCTTCATCTTATCACCAAGAACAACGGCGGTTCCGGGCGTAAAATTCATCGAGCTGCTCTCAGCACCGTATTTATCAAGAAACTGCGTAGCAAGACTGTATTTATAACGAAGAACACGGGTAGACACCGTATCAAACACCGTTATTGTCTCTTCTAACATATTAAGCTCTTGAATAATACAGATATTACTTGTAGTCTTGTCTTCTTCAGTAGAATTGCTTGAAGTAGGAAGAGGATTTGATTTATTAAAATGTGCTTCCTGCTCGCCACATCCTGAAAGGCACACTACTCCCATAACAAGCACAAGGCAAAGATATGCAATTTTCTTAAGTTGCGATTTAATTTTCATAACAGTTGCCTAATTGATTAGTCCTTTGAATAATAATATAGGTTTAACCCATCATTTCTTATGCGTATATTAATATATAACTAGTCCATTAACTCTTCGGTACGTTTGACAAGATATGTCTTATCATTCTTTTCGGGCTCATCTATAACTTCGTCGAGCAATTGACCAAGTATTCTTCCGATATCGGGACCCTGCTTTACTCCCATCTCAATAAGATCTTTTCCGGTGATTTTAAGCTCAGAAATCTTAAGGCAGTGCTCCGTAGACATAATCTGATTATACATTTCCTCAAATCTGTCTACATATTCTAATTTTTCTTCCCTTTGATACATAGACTGGGCTAAAATATCGGCCCTGTTAACCGTAAACAAATCCGGAAAAGCTTCTTCTCCGATTTTCACAATCCTTTTTCGCACCGATTTCTTTGTAAGTTTTGGTCGCTCGTCATGATATCTTACAAGCCTTACGACTTTTTTTCTGGTATCATTATCAAATTTAAGCCTTGAAAGCACATCGTTAGCGATTTGGGCGCCCACTTCCGTATGATTAAAAAAATGATTATATCCGTCTTCTCCGACACTTTTTGTATCAGGCTTTCCCATATCATGCAAAAGCATGGTTAGACGAAACACTCTTTTGGGAGGAACATTTTCCATGGCGACAACAGTGTGCATTCCCACCGAATACATATGATGCAAGCTGTATTGTTCGCAAGCCATGATTTTATCGAATTCGGGCAAAATATATTTTGTCAGCCCTAAATCATACATTTTCGTTATATGACCGGGATTATCGGATTCTATCAATTTAAGCAGCTCTTCTCTTATTCGCTCTGCACTGATTTTTGTTATAGTTGGTGACAGCTTAATAATAGCATCGGAAGTATCTTTATCCACCTCAAATCCAAGCTGTGCCGAGAATCGAAGTGCTCGAAGCATTCGAAGGGCATCCTCCGAAAATCTCTCTTTAGGATTTCCGACGGTTCGAATTATTCCATTTTCAAGATCCTTCCTACCGCCAAATTCATCAACAAGTCCCGCTTCATCGTTATAAGCCATGGCATTGATTGTAAAATCACGGCGCTTTAAATCTTCCGTAAGGCTGCGGGTGAAAGTAACATCCTCGGGATGTCTTGCGTCTGAATACTTTCCATCTATTCTGTAAGTAGTAACTTCATATCCAACGCCACCCATAATAACCGTAACGGTACCGTGTTGTAAGCCCGTGTCTACGGTCTTATTAAATATTGATTTAATTTCTTGCGGGGTTGCATCGCTTGTTATGTCCCAGTCTTTAGGGATATGTCCTAATATGGCGTCACGGACAGCGCCGCCTACTGCATAAGCTTCGTGTCCGTGTCGTTGTAAAATTTCTATTATATTGCGAACTTCCTTCGGTAGTTCAATTATCATATAAAGCCTTTCTTAATAAGCCTTGCCCCAGTATACCAACTTCTTCGCCGGCTTACCGCAGCATACGCAGGTGTCAGCTATCTTCTCCTGTTCAAACGGTATACATCTGCTTGTAGCTGTAGTCTCTTCTTTAATCTTCTCTTCGCAGGCAACATCGCCACACCACATTCCTTTGATAAAGCCCGGATTCTTGTTTATCTTATCTACAAATTCTCCGTAATTTGTTGCACTGTCGATATGACTGTCGAGATATTCTTTAGCTCTGTCATACATATCAGTCTGCATATTATTCATAAGCAGATTGACAGTTTCTACTATCTCATCTAAGCCACACTCTGTCTTATCTCTATTGTCTCGGCGTACGATAACACATTTCCCAGCCTGTAAATCCTTCGGCCCAATCTCGATTCTAAGGGAAATACCTCTCATCTCCGCTTCCGAGAACTTCCATCCCGGACTCTTGTCGGAATCATCGATTGATGCTCTGATTCCGGCCGCTTTAAGCTCTTCATATATCTCACCGGCCTTATCAAGCACGCCTTCCTTCTTCTGTTGAATAGGAATGACGCATACCTGTACGGGCGCAATCTTAGGCGGCAGACAAAGTCCCGCGTCGTCACCGTGGACCATAATAAGCGCTCCGATTAATCTTGTAGATAAGCCCCATGACGTTTGATAAGCGTACTGCAATTTGTTGTTTTTGTCTGTATATTGTATACCAAATGCTTTAGCAAAGCCGTCTCCGAAGTTATGACTTGTACCCGACTGCAACGCTTTACCGTCAGGCATCAAAGCTTCCATAGTGTATGTTGCTTCAGCTCCGGCAAATTTCTCCTTGTCAGTCTTTTGGCCTTTGACCATAGGAATTGCAAGCACTTCCTTCGCAAACTTCACATATACGTCAAGCATCTGAATTGTGCGCGCCTCGGCATCCTCGTAAGTCGCGTGAACCGTATGACCTTCCTGCCATAAGAACTCAGATGAACGAAGGAAAGGACGTGTTGTCTTCTCCCAGCGAACTACGCTGCACCACTGGTTATAGCATTTTGGCAGGTCACGATATGAATGAATAATGTCTTTATATAAATCACAAAACAGCGTCTCTGATGTAGGGCGAACGCAGAGTCGCTCCTGCAACTCTTCCTCACCGCCGTGTGTAACCCAAGCCACCTCGGGAGCGAAGCCCTCTACGTGATCCTTCTCCTTTTGAAGCAGGCTCTCGGGTATGAACATAGGCATGTATACATTTTCAACGCCTGTTTCTTTAAATCTCTTATCAAGATCTTTTTGTATATTCTCCCAGATGGCATATCCGTTGGGCTTAATAACCATACAGCCTTTCACTGATGAATAGCTCATAAGCTCAGCTTTTTTTACCACATCGGTATACCACTGTGTAAAATCTTCTTCTCTTGATGTAATTTCTTCTACGAATTTCTTATTATTTGCCATTACTACTCTCCATTCTCACTTTCTGCCTAGACATTATACTAAAAAAGGGGTTTTTTTGCCACCCCTCTAATCAGATATTATTATATTCGAATTATTTGTAAGTTACTCTCACTTATACATCCTTGACGCAACCTCTATCGCAACAAAAGAATACTTATTCTCATCAGGCTTTCTGCCTTCTATAACCGCCTCATTAAGTTCCACAAGATAAGCTATGATTTTATCGTAATCTTTTAAATTATTAATTATATCTTTAATTCCCTGCTCGCGCTCTAAAGACGCAATTGCAATGGCCTGCATACATATGTGAAGCTCCCCTGTAATATCTGACGCTTCCATCATAAGATCGGGACGTTTTTTGCGCTCCTCTAAGAAATATTCTTTAGCGCCGTCAATATCCCCATTAGCAAAATACTCTCGCAAATTGGCCTTAACCGCTTTAATCTCGACCTTTTCTTCAACGATTCCAACCTTTAATTCTTTTGCTTTGACATTATTATGCTTAACCCATAAAAACCACAAAAATTCCGATATAAAGCCAAATATTCGCCTGTGATACGAATCCTCTTCTTCAATAACGATTCTTGACTC
>JAIKVT010000139.1 GCA_024685495.1 Lachnospiraceae bacterium | reverse complement strand
TGCTACAGGGCTTTGTTTCGCTATAATAATTAGTTCGCTGCTGCGGCTTGTTGTTGCATAGGTGCTGCACTACTTGGCGGTGCTTCCTGTCCGTTAGGTTGAGCCGGCGGAGCGTCCTGCGGCGCATTAGAAGTCGCGTTTTGTGGAACCTCCTGTCCGTTAGGCTGAGCCGGTGGAGCGTCCTGCGGCGCATTAGAAGTCGCGTTTTGTGGAACCTCCTGTTGTGCTTCGCCATAGTCGGTAATACCTTTTCCCGTGTTAGGATTGAAGTGAGAATAGATATTGTCGGCCGTAAATATTACAAGTAAACCAATTGCAATTGGAAGTAATACTTTGAATGGAATCTTTTGTAACAGTCCGTCTAATAGCGGGGCTGCCAGATACACGAATACCATTCCGGCCACACCGAATACAAGCAATCCTTCGGCACACACTCTTCCGTTGATGTTTAAGAAGTAACCTGTGTAATCCCACCATTTCTGACCGTCGTGTGTTACTTCTAATACCCAAGAAGTAAAGTATTCTACCGATCCGCAAAGGACGATGGCAAGTAAGAATTCAAGCCAAGCTTTGTCTCTGAATTTGTAGAGGAGCACTAAGATCATTACCGCACCTGTTCCGTATATCGGAAGCCATGGTCCGTGAAGCACACCACGATTTACGAATACACCGTCTTCTACTAAGTGAATGCTTACTTCCCATAACCAGCCTACAAAACAACCGATGAAGAATAGAGCGATTAAGTTGGTAACCGAATATCTCTTTAGGAATTGAATTGTCTGGAATTGAGGTGTCCTCGTTCCTGCTGTTGAAGTAGGATGGAGACGGTTCGGATATAATTTTCCGTCTAATATTAAGTTATAACGTTTTATTAAAATGGCATCTTCTTCCTGCCTTGCAATTCGTTTTGCCTTGTCGTTATAGTGAAGAACAACACCGAATACGTTAGCAAAGAAGCCCGCAACACCTGTATATTTTTCTTTAACTTCACCTGATCTTGATTTGCAACCTTCGATTAATTTGCCGTATACGGGAGCTAATTCTTCTTCCGTAGGAATATGTGTTAAGTACTTATCGTATAAAGCTTCGTAGCCTTCGGTTTTATTATCTATAGTTTGCTCTCTGAGTTTTAAATAAAACTGAGCAAGAGTAGATTCAATGTATGGATTTAAGAAGAATAATCCGAGCAAACCAAATGTTATAAAATTGAGAATTTCCCATCCGATAAATGTAAGATATAACACAAATAACTCCCATTTATGACCGTTCATCATTTTTCGTGAAAGAGTAATCGCCTGGTTAGGTGTAAGAGTAGGATTTTCTGCAATTATATATGGAACCATTGCATAGGAGAAGAATTTAATGATTCCTCCGATAATTGTTATGCTCCATAAGATTTGATATACATCTTTAACAAAATATGCTATACAGGCTCTAAAGAATGATTTTTTTCTGAATAGGAAAAGGTATACCTTCGGATTGGATGAGCTATAGTGTTGTGCTTCTATGAACATTCTCTTTGTGGTTACCCAAAGGGCATTTT
The DNA here is from genome assembly GCA_024685495.1 of Lachnospiraceae bacterium. GTDB lineage: Bacteria > Bacillota > Clostridia > Lachnospirales > Lachnospiraceae > RUG191. The sequence goes on along the minus strand of JAIKVT010000139.1, from coordinate 1,894 downwards.
CAATAAATGTATTAAATGCCAGGAGAAGAAGTATACCTGCAATTAATGTAAGAATTGTAGTAACAGAAGGATTTTTAATAACCTTAGATAAGGAATTGGATATGGTAAGTAAAAATGAGCCGGACTTTATGTTGTTGATTGCTGAGGCTAAAGCACCGTTTTTATAACTTAAAGTGACTATGCCGACTTTTTCATCTTCCTGAGGCTGAACTTGTCCGCCCTGCAAAGCATTTCCGACAATCTGGGCGCTTGTGCTGTCTTCAAGAAGGAGGTTGACTATTTCTTCTGCGAGGTCGTTACTTGAATCTTCAACACTGTTGTTAATTACAACATCGCCGTTTTCATTAATATATGCACTGTCTGATATTGATTTCGAAATTTCGTTGTACGTCTCTTCATTTCCGCCTTTAAGTAAAGAGAATGCGTAGGTGGCCGAATTATAAGCAACACCCATCATTGCACATAAAAGTAAGCTTATTACAAACATTATGTAATGACTTTTAATTGTTCCTTTGGCGTTTTTCTTGATTTCTTTGCGGTTAATACTCATCATAAATTCCTTTCATATAAGAATTCTTACAAAATCCGACAAAACCTTGTTTATTATAACACATAGTTGAAAAAATATGTTATAATAACTACGCTTTTTTGAGTGGTTTTAAATAATAAATATAGATGAGGAGACGACATGATAGCATTATTTATTTTGCCGGTATACGTGCTTGCTAATTTTTATGTATGCCGATGGTTTATGAAATGGCTTGATGCAATATGCCACGGCCATCTTAACAAAGTGGTTAGGGTTCTTATTCACATAGTATATTGGACATTATCACTTGCTATGTATATTGCAGCGCTAATACCGGAAGGAACCGTAAGACGTATATTTAATGTCGCAGGAACTTATTGGTATGGAGTTGTAATTTATATTCTTTTAATTTTCGTTATATTTGATGCAGTTCGACTTATTATGAGAAAGGCTCAGAAGACTCCTAAGGGAGAAATGCTTATATCCAGAAATAAGTTTATTGCATTAGGAGCTTTTTGTTGTATATTTATTCTTCTTATTGCGATTCTCGGAGGAATCAACGCAAGAACTCTCCATAATACAGAGTATGAGATAGATATCGACAAAGACGGTGGCAAATTAGATAATCTTAACATTGTTATGGTAGCAGATCAGCATATGGGTTATTCTGTAAGATCTTCCATGATGAGAGATATGGTTGAGAGGATTAATTCATATAATCCTGATATTGTTATTATGGCAGGAGATATCTTTGATAATAACTATGATGCTTTAGATGATCCTGAAGAATTGCTTAAGATTTATAAATCAATCAATTCTAAATACGGTGTTTACGCTGTATACGGTAATCACGATGTGTCGGAAATGATTATCGGTGGATTTACATTCCCTCATAAAGAGAAGCTTGTTGCAGATGAGAGAATGGATAAATTCTTAGAGGATGCCGGAATTAAGAATTTAAGAGATGAGTATGTCGTTATCGACGATTCATTCTACTTATATGGAAGACCTGATTATCAGAAAGAAGGTCGTGGAATTGAAGGAAGAAAAGGTCCGAGTGAAGTCACAGCCGGAATGAATCAGGATATGCCTATTATCCTTATTGATCATCAGCCGAGAGAATTACAGGAGTTGGCTAATGCAGGCGTAGATCTTGATTTGTCAGGTCATACTCACGACGGTCAGATTTTCCCTCTTAACCTCACTGCCAAATTGATGTGGGAGAATCCTTGCGGTCTTATAAAGAAAGATAACATGTACAGCTTAGTAACATCCGGAGTAGGATTCTACGGACCCGGTATCAGAGTAGGAACCAGAGCGGAAGTTGTGAATCTCAAAGTTAATTTTACGGGGAGTAAAAAATAA
>JAIKVT010000136.1 GCA_024685495.1 Lachnospiraceae bacterium | reverse complement strand
AATTTTCTGATATTCTGATAACTCTTTTAATATACCTATCGATGTAAGATAATTAATAATCTCTTCCTCTGTCGTTATCGACGAAGGAATATCTAAAAAAACTACTTTCGTATTAATCGTGTTACTTGACGTTATAGCAGGATACATTACTGGTCTATTTACAGTATCCTCTGCTTGCACATTAAAAAATGGCATGGTTGCAAATATTGTTCCAAGCAATAAGGCTACTGCCAACAAGCCCGCAACGCTCTTTTTCGTAATACTTTTCATTAAAAACTCCTTTCATTTTTTGATTAACCATCTATTCTCCAGCAAATACCTTCGTCAGTCCAGCCTGCTGCTTTAAGCATGTTGTATTCATCCACATTAGTAGTCCAGTTATGCTCTCCGTTAGTGCTGTTAGGATTGCTTAGTCTGTATTGAGGAACTCCGCTTGAAGAATCTTTGCTATATACATAATGAGAAATACCTTCATAATCCCATCCTATACTGTCAAGATGTGCAGCTTCAGAAGCATCTTGTGTATAAAAATGCATTCCACCATCATTGGGATTATATAATCTATATACAGGAATAGCATCTGTCTCTTCAGCACCAACTACATTAAAATCTGATTCACTCTCATGAGACCATCCTGCTGCAATAAGAGCATTTTTCTCATCAGCATTTTTTGTATAGAAATGTTCTCCTCTTGATGCGTCGTACATACGATATGTCTTTCCATTACATATCTGTTCATATTTTACTGTTCTTGATTGTCTAGTCACACCATCAAACACAACGGCTGTTCCGGCTTGCACATCAACACTAATAATATTCCCTTCAACCGGCGTAGGATCCTCTCCATTATGCACAAGTTTTACTTCACACAAACCTGCTGCATTAATTCCAGAAAAAGAAGTTACGGTAGAATCAATCGACTGATAATCTGATAACTGCTGCATATATCCACAACCTTGTAAATATTCAACTATCTCAGTTATTGTGTCACAGGATGTTGGCAGAAAAATATTTGAACCAAGATACTCAATTTTTTTATAATTATTACTAGCGACTGGATAAGTAATCGGAACATCTTTAGATACATCACCTTTATACCCTATCTTAACTGACCATCCCTGAATTAAAGAATTCTGAATTTGCTTACCAACAAAACAAATTTCTTTTGTATAAAACTCCTGAAAAGTAGATATATCTTGCAGATATCCTTTTTCCTGTAGTAATGCTACTGACTCCTCAAAAGTTATATCCTTAGATGCTCCCAGTCGTGTAGTTCTTACTGAACGCATACCTGATTCATAAACCGGAAACTCAAAGCTTAATTCAGATATACCTTCTTGTCTTGTAAGAGTAATCCTACTATGAAGTGTACGATCAGTCGTAACATACTCTCCGGTAAAACCGGTAATTGTCGAATCAACTTCCTGATATGCTGATAACTCCTTCATCTTACCGGTATTTTGAAGATAGCTAATCAACTTTTCAAGTGAATCTACAGATTTAGGAATCTTCGTAGTTGTAACATACATATTAATTGTATTATGTTCTTCTAAACAAGGATAACCAACTACTATTCCTACCATCTCCTCAGCTTTGCTTTCGCTTGCAGGCGTCATTGCAAATATTGTTCCAAGCAATAAAGCTACTGCCAACAACCCCGCAACACTCTTTTTCGTAATACTTTTCATTAAAAACTCCTTTCACACATTGATTTTTATACTATTATTATGATATTCATTACATATAAGGTATAAGGATTTTAGCATAATTTTTATAGTGCGTCAACGCACCTTTGATTTATGCAAGTTATTTATTCACAAGTTATTTTTAAGCAAGGTTTTCTCTATAATAAGTAAAAAGGAGATATCATATGATTCAATTACGAATAAAAGAAATCCTATCAGAAAAAGGTAAAAGTAAATATTGGCTCAATAAAAAAATGGGAAATATGTGTTACAGAAATTTCAATAACCTGGTTACAAATAACACTAAATCCATAAGGTTTGACACACTTGATAAATTATCAAAAGCTTTAGATGTTCCCGTAGGGGAATTATTTGAAGAGATTCCCGATGAAGAAGAATTCGA
>JAIKVT010000118.1 GCA_024685495.1 Lachnospiraceae bacterium | reverse complement strand
CGTGGGTATGCCTCTACATTAGCCGAGCGCTAGTATATGTTAATGATTGATTCAGCAAGAGATTTTTTTGCCAAGGATGGCAAAAAAAGCGACCACTGAGCCCGGATGGCGAATTGGTCGCGTATCTCGCCCTTCGCATATTAGGAAGGTCTGTCAATCATTTACATATACTCAGCGAAAGGTAGAAGTAGAGGTGTACTCTGCGGTAGGCGCTTGATTTTCATAAAATATTATCAATCAAAAAAACTACCGCAGTCAAAATCTGCGGTAGGCGCTTGCTTTTTATTAAAGCACAATAGAACAAATCACTCATCTTCCGACGTCTCAAAATCTTCCTCATTATCATCCTTAAGCAGTTCGTCAATATGTCTTAGGATACTCTCTCTCATAATCCCTTCGTACTTCACCGCCTGATCTCGCAAAGTTCTTATACGACGCGGCTGGTTCTTGGCCTGGTAGCAATCTGCAAGCATGGTGTAATTCTTGCTCATGTCTGTGCCGATTACAATGCCGTATTCGAGTACGGTAATGGCTTCGTCTGTCATATTGTGAAGCATAAGCTCGTTGCCGTAATCTACAAGGAGCACGGTAAGGTCGTTGAAGTTCTCACCGACTTCCTGCATCTTGTCGAAGTTTGGCGCACCGTATTCTTCTTTAAGATCCGTATTGGTCTTTCCTGTAAGATTGAGAATGTCCTTCTCAGATAATTTTATGAGTTTATCTTCAATTGTTTTTATGTCAGGATCGTCTACTTGTCCTATAGGAAATTTTTCTAGAGGAATTTTTAAGTAGTTAAGATTGGAAATGTCTTTCTTCGGAGCGATGTTCGCTCTACGCTCTCTTTCGTAGAAGTCATCGTTAGCATCATCAGTTTTTTTATTAAGGTATCTATACCGTAAAGCCAATGCAACCATCCCCACTAAAACAATGCCGAGAATTGGAAATAACATTTGTGCATCCTTTCTATAAATAGCTATGATTTCTTGTAAAAAAAGTAAAAAAACACGTTCTATTTCTGTTATAATATTTTATGTGTGAATTTTAGAATATTATATCATATTTATAGACTAAGAGGGTAACATGAAGGTATTGAAAAGAAATATAATATTAATATTGCTAGTGGCATTGATGACATCATTATTTCTTGGAGTAGACAGCTTTGCGGCGAACAGTTCCGCGAATACTTCGTCGTCAAATTCTTCATCGTCAAAAGAATCATCTAATTCAACTTCAAAAAGCGAACAGTCGAATGAAGATATTTCTGAGCAGACTATTCCCGAGGGAATTACGATAGATGGTGTTGACGTGTCGGGACAGACCGTATCTAAAGCGAAGAAGACGGTTGACAGTAGTCTTGGCAACAGTAAGAGCACGGTATTTAAATTAGTTGCAGGAGAGAAATCGCTTGATGCAACAGGTAAAGATTTAGATTTGTGTGTTAAGAATGCAGACGTTGCAGAGCGTGCAGCTAACTACGGTAATGAGGGAAATGCCTTATACAGATATAAAGCAACTAAGGATTTAGAAGCAGGAAGAGGTAAAGATTTTAAGATATCTCTTACGGCAAAGAATGCATCGGTTGCAGAATATTTAGAGAAGAATAAAGCTTATATAGATACGAAAGTTGTTAACAACGGACTTAAGAGAGAGAACGGAACATTTACATATGTTCCCGGAACTCAAGGTAAGATAGTAGATATTAATGCATCTGCCGCTAAGATTTCGGATTTTATAAGTAACGGATGGAACGGACAGAACAGTACGATAGAGCTTATAGTAGAGACAAAGGATCCAATCGGAAGCCAGGAAGAGTTAGCATCTGTTAAGGATTGTCTTGGAAGTTATGTTACCGATTATTCTTCTTCTGCCGCGGGAAGAGCGAAGAATGTAAGAAACGGTTGCTCTAAGATAAATGGAACGATTCTTTATCCGGGAGAGACCTTCTCAGTTACCGAAGCGGTTGTTCCATTTACGGCAGAGAACGGATACGAACTTGCCGGCTCATATGAGAACGGTACTACGGTAGAGACATACGGCGGAGGAATCTGTCAGGTATCTACAACTTTATATAATGCGATTATAAGAGCAGAACTTGAGGTTGTGGCTCGTAACAGTCATTCAATGATTGTAACTTATGTTAAGCCTTCAATGGATGCGGCTATTGCAGAAGGTATACTTGATCTTAAGTTTAGGAACAACCAGGAGACTCCTATTTATATAGAAGGCTATTGTGAGAACGGTAAGATTAATTTTAACATTTACGGTAAAGAGACACGAGATTCTAACAGAGAGGTAGATTTTGAAAGCGAAGTAACTTCTACTACTGAAGCAGGAGTATCATATAAATATTCTGCTGATGCTGCAGCGGGCACAATAAGCAGAGAGCAGGGTCCTCATACGGGATACACCGCAAGACTTTGGAAGATAGTTAAAGTTAACGGTGTTGAACAGAGTAGAAATATATTTAATAACAGTACATATAAAGCAAGTAATGCAGTATATGTCATAGGTGCAAACGGATTGTCTGCGGCAGGCAAGGCGGCAATCGATGCGGCTATTGCAACGAATGATGAAGGAGCTGTTAGGGCAGCTGTAGCGGGAGCACCGGCAGCGGCGGCAGCACCCGCAGAAGCACAACCGGCAGCAGAGGCAGCACCTGCAGAAGCACAACCGGCGGAGACTCCCGCACAATAAAATCTACAATAATAATAAAGGATAAGACTGCTCGTGGTCGGGCAGTCTTTTGTGGTATAATATGAAAATAGGTAAATTACCGGAAAGCGTACTGAAAAGGTGCGTACTAAAAAAGACTAATAACGTAAGAGACGAAGTAATAGTAGGCGCGGCAATCGGAGAGGATTGTGCAGCAGTACAATTAGAACCTGATGAAGTTATGGTGATGTCAACAGATCCGATTACAGGAACGGTGAAAGACATCGGAGAGCTTGCAGTTCATATTACGGCAAATGACATAGCCTGCTCGGGTGCAGAGATTTTTGGAATCATGCTTACTATCCTTCTTCCCGATAAGACATTAGAAGAAGAATTGTCACTCATAATGTCTGATGTATATGATGCATGTAATGCTCTTAACATTCAGATTGTCGGAGGACATACGGAAGTTACTAAAGTGGTTAACAGCCCGCTCGTCTCAGTAACAGGAGTTGGCAAGGTTAAAAAGGATAAGCTCCTTAGCACAGGATCCGTAAAGCCCGGAATGGATATAGTAATGACTAAGGCAATAGCTTTAGAGGGTACAAGCATTATCGCTAAGGAAAAAGAGTCGGAATTGCTTACACATTTCCCCGAACAAATGATAGACAAAGCCAAGAGCTTCGATAAAGAGATACTGATTACTAAAGAGGCAATGCTGATAAAGGACATGGCAGTATCGCTTCACGATGTAACGGAAGGCGGAATATACGGAGCGCTGTGGGAGATGGCAGAAGCTTCGGGAGTCGGCCTTGACATAGAGCTTAAGAAGATAAATGTAAGGCAGGAGTCAATCGAAATCTGCGAATATTATAAAATCAATCCTTACAAATTAATATCATCAGGATGTCTTCTAATCGCAGCAGAAGACGGTAACAAAATTGTCAACACATTAAAGGACAATGACATAGAAGCGGTAGTGATTGGCAAAGCAACCGATTCTAATGACAGAAGATTATTAAACGGAGACGACGTAAGATTTATAGAGACGCCGGGCAAAGATGAGTTATATAAAGTTATAGGAGGCAGAGAATAATGGAAGAAAAAATATTACATTATATCGAAAAAGACGGCAGAATCGATCTGC
>JAIKVT010000116.1 GCA_024685495.1 Lachnospiraceae bacterium | reverse complement strand
CGATTTGATGAACCAAATCGGATTATATGATAAGAAACTGCATGATAAGCAGATTTATAACGAGAGACTTGTATCTGATTTTGAAGATGCTATTAAGAACAATGATTTTATGGTTTATTATCAGCCTAAGTATTCTGTGCTACATGGTGAGCCGATGCTTAGCAGTGCAGAAGCACTTGTAAGATGGAATCATCCGCAGCTTGGAATGATAAGCCCCGGTGATTTTATTCCATTATTTGAAAGTAACGGTTTAATACAGAAGTTGGATCAATTTGTATGGAAGAGTGCGGCGGCTCAGATTAAGGAATGGAAAGAGAAATTTGGTCTTACAATTCCTATTTCCGTTAATGTATCAAGAATTGATATATATAATCCTGATTTGGAAGAAGTACTTGCGGCTATTGTTGAGATTAACGGACTTAAGACAAATGAATTATTCTTAGAGATTACAGAATCAGCTTATGCGGATGATGCATCGCGTCTTATTGAAGTTGTTAATAATCTAAGGGAAAGAGGATTTGAAATCGAGATGGATGATTTCGGAACAGGATATTCTTCTCTTAATATGTTAACAGCAATTCCAATTGACGCACTTAAGATGGATATGAGCTTTGTCAGAAATATGTTAGAAGATGACATGAGTCTTAAGCTTGTACAGCTTATTATTGATATAGCAAGTTTCTTGGATGTTCCCGTCATTGCGGAAGGTGTTGAGACGAAAGATCAGCTTGATACATTAAGAGATTTAGGCTGTGATTTAATACAGGGATATTATTTTTCTAAGCCTGTTCCTGCAAATGAGTTTGAGGAATTTATTCAAGGATAGAATTTTAAGATTATGCCGGCATTATTAGTATAAATTTTTATAAAATGTTTAGATAAGGAAATCACATTAATGAAAAAAGAAAACATGAACACAAAAATTGCTTCGTTTTCTGCCTGGGCATATGCTTTTGGATGTGCTGTAGGATGGGGAGCATTTATGATGCCGGGCGATATATTTTTACCTAAAGCGGGACCGTTAGGTGCTCTTATAGGTATTCTTATTGCGTCGCTTATTATGTTCTTTGTCGGACAGAGCACATTTTATATGGCTAAGACATATCCAGAAGATGCAGGTGTTCATGTATATATAAGCAGAATATTAGGCCATGATCATGGGTTCTTATCAGCGTGGTCTATTTTACTTGCTTATATATCAGTTCTTTGGTCAAATTCTACGGCCATTATTCTTCTTATACGTTCAGTTTGGGGTAGTGTACTTCAGTTTGGATTTCACTATAAGATTGCAGGATATGATGTATATTTTGGTGAAATATTATTAAGTGCAATTATAATTGTTTTCTTTGCTGTTGTTGCAATTTTCGGTAAAAAATTCGTTAGAGTTTTACACATCATTTTGGCACTTGTGCATATTATCTTTGTTATAGTTCTTTTTATCGGTGTGTTTGCAGGCGGAAGACACAGTGATACTTTCGGCTTTGCAAATGTTGATGTATCAGAACCGTTACAGGTATTTAATATTGTAATGTTGGCACCATGGATGTATGTAGGTTTTGAGGCGTTTATGTATATGTTTAATTCCGGTGGTCGTAAGCCGCATAATGCCGATAAAGTTACGGTTATATCCATAATTACAATTGCTGCCGCATATATACTTCCGATGTTAATTCCGGTATTTGGTCTTCCGGATGGATATTCAAGCTGGGACGCATTTATTGCCGCCTCATCATCGGAAACGGTATCGGGACTTTTTGCTTCCCCCGTATTTTATTCAACATATTATGTCCTTGGCAAAAAAGGATTATATCTTCTTTTAGTGTGTATACTTTGCGCTATATCAACATCTATATTTGGTTCATATCGTGCACTTGGAAGACTTCTGACATCTATGTCTGAAGAGAAGTTAATGCCTAAATGCGTTGGTAAAAAATACAAAAATGGTGAGCCGATTGTAGGTATTCTGATTGTGATGGCTGTTTCCTTAATCATTCCGTTGACGGGAAGAACAGCGTTAGGTTGGATGATAGACATTACAACAATTACCGCTACTATAGTATATGTATATAGTATGATAAGTGTTCTAAAACTTATAAAAAATGATCCTAATTCAAAACCGGGATTTAAGGTGGTTCCGATTCTGGGTATGGTTTTGGCGGGAACTTCATTTTTATTTTTACTTATTCCCAATATCTTATCTGAGACTAAAATTGCAACAGAATCTTATTTGATTTTGTTTATTTGGAGTATTCTTGGTGTTGCATATTATATGTATGTCTATCGCAAAGATAAAGAAAATAAATATGGACAGACACCTATAATGTGGATATTCATGTCCTTTATTATCATGTTTTCTTCAGTTATGTGGATTAGACAGAGAAATGTGGATGAGATTAGTGCGGGTCAAAGAAGTACAGAATCATTAATTGATCTTATAGGTAAGAATTCCTTAATTCAGATGATAGTAGTAATTCTTGTTTTGGTAGCTTTGTATTCTCTTTTTAATATTTTATTTAAAAGACAAAAAGAGGCTGATAAGAAGGCCGTTGAGATGGAATCAAAAAGTGAAGCAAAGACAGCGTTTTTATTTAATATGTCACATGATATAAGAACTCCGATGAATGCTATCTTAGGCTTTACCGATCTTGCGCTTATAGATCCTGCTGATGAAGAGAAGGTTCGAGATTATCTTGGTAAGATTAAGTCTTCGAGCAACCATCTTCTGACTCTTATTAATGATATGTTAGAGATGAGTCGAATTGAAAGCGGTAAAGTTGAGATTAATGAGCTGCCGGAGGATTTA
>JAIKVT010000115.1 GCA_024685495.1 Lachnospiraceae bacterium | reverse complement strand
CGATTTGATGAACCAAATCGGATTATATGATAAGAAACTGCATGATAAGCAGATTTATAACGAGAGACTTGTATCTGATTTTGAAGATGCTATTAAGAACAATGATTTTATGGTTTATTATCAGCCTAAGTATTCTGTGCTTCACGGTGAACCTATGCTTAGTAGTGCGGAAGCATTGGTTAGATGGAAGCATCCTGAACTCGGCATGATTAGTCCCGGCGATTTTATTCCATTATTTGAAAGCAACGGTTTAATTCAAAAGTTAGATCAATTTGTGTGGAAGAGTGCTGCGTCTCAGATTAAAGAATGGAAAGACAAATTCGGTCTTACAATTCCTATTTCTGTTAACGTATCAAGAATAGACATATATAATCCGGAGTTAGAAGAAGTGTTAGCGGCAATAGTGGAAACTAACGGTCTTAAGACAAATGAACTGTTCTTAGAGATAACAGAATCTGCTTATGCGGATGATGCATCTCGTCTTATAGAGGTTGTTAATAATCTCAGAGAAAGAGGATTCGAGATAGAGATGGATGATTTCGGAACAGGTTATTCTTCTCTTAATATGTTAACGGCAATTCCTATTGATGCTCTTAAGATGGACATGAGTTTTGTAAGGAATATGTTAGAAGATGACATGAGTCTTAAGCTTGTACAGCTTATAATTGATATAGCAAGCTTTTTGGATGTTCCTGTAATTGCGGAAGGTGTTGAGACTAAAGAACAGTTGGATACATTAATTGATTTGAATTGTGACTTAATACAAGGATACTATTTCTCTAAACCTGTTCCCGCAAATGAATTTGAGGAATTTATTAAAGGATAGTGTATAAGATACATTATAGGATTATGCCGGTAATTTCAGTATTATCCTTTATAAAATATATGATAAAGGAATTTAATTAATGAAGAAACAAGAAATGAACACAAAAGTCGCTTCTTTTTCTGCATGGGCATATGCTTTTGGATGTGCAGTAGGCTGGGGAGCATTTATGATGCCGGGCGATATATTTTTGCCCAAAGCAGGACCGTTAGGATCGATAATCGGTATTTTATTTGCGTCATTAATAATGTTTTTCGTTGGTCAAAGCACATTTTATATGGCTAAGACTTATCCTAAAGATGCCGGCGTTCATGTGTATATTAGCAGAATATTAGGAGCTGACCATGGTTTTTTGTCATCATGGTCTATTTTGCTTGCATATCTTGCTGTTGTTTGGGCCAATTCAACGGCTATAATATTATTGATACGTTCTGTAAGCGGTAGTGTACTTCAATTTGGATTTCACTATACTATTGCAGGATATGATGTATATTTTGGCGAGGTATTATTGAATGTTCTGATTGTTTTATTCTTTGGTATCATTGCGATTTTCGGCAAAAAATTAGTTCGTATTTTTCATATTCTTTTAGCCGTTGTTCACATTGCTTTTGTAATCGTATTATTTGTGGGTGTTTTTTCAGGTGGGAAACACAGTGAGACATTTGGCTTTGCTAATGTTGATATTGCTCCGGTCGGTCAGGTGTTTAATATAATGATGTTAGCGCCATGGATGTACGTGGGGTTTGAAGCGTTCATGTATATGTTTAATTCCGGTGGTCGTAAAGCAACTAATGCGGATAAGGTAACGATTATTTCTATAATTACTATAGCGGTGGCATATATATTACCGATGTTAATTCCGGTCTTTGGACTTCCTGAAGGATACTCAAGTTGGGATGCATATATTGCTTCATCTTCAGCTGATACGGCATCCGGACTTTTTGCATCTCCTGTTTTCTATTCAACATATTATGTCCTTGGTAATAAGGGACTAAATATGCTTATTGTTTGTGTTCTTTGTGCTATATCTACATCAATTTTTGGTTCATATCGTGCGCTTGGAAGACTTTTGACATCTATGTCTGAAGAGAATTTATTGCCTAAGTGTTTTGGTAAAAAATATAAAAACGGTGAGCCGTATGTTGGAATACTTGTGGTTATGGCTATTTCTTTAATAATTCCCTTTACCGGGCGAACTGCATTAGGCTGGATGATAGATATATCAACGATTACCGCAACTATTGTATATGTATATAGTATGATAAGTGTCTTGAAACTTATGCGAAAAAACGGTAATACAAAGCCTATATTCAAAGTAATACCTATCCTCGGTATGTTTTTGGCCGCTATGTCATTTTTGTTTTTGCTTATCCCTAATATTTTGTCAGAAACTAAAATTGCAACAGAATCATATTTTATCCTCGAAATATGGGCACTTTTAGGAGTTGCTTATTATTGGTATGTTTATCGTAAGGATAAAACAGGCCAATATGGTCAGTCGCCTATTATGTGGCTTTTTATGTCATTTATAATTTTATTCTCTTCTGTTATGTGGATAAGACAGAGAAATGTGGATGAGATTAGTGCGGGAAATAGAGATACAGCATCGTTAATAGAACTTATCGGTAAAAATTCACTTGTTCAAATGATAGTTGTAATAGTTGTATTAATATCACTTTTTTCACTATTTAATCTACTGTTAAAACGTCAAAAAGAGGCTGATAAGAAGGCCATTGAGATGGAATCAAAAAGTGAAGCAAAGACAGCGTTTTTATTTAATATGTCACACGATATAAGAACTCCGATGAATGCTATCTTAGGCTTTACCGATCTTGCGCTTATAGATCCCGCTGATGAAGAGAAGGTTCGAGATTATCTTGGTAAGATTAAGTCTTCGAGCAACCATCTTCTGACTCTTATTAATGATATGTTAGAGATGAGTCGAATTGAAAGCGGTAAAGTTGAGATTAATGAGCTGCCGGAGGATTTA
>JAIKVT010000108.1 GCA_024685495.1 Lachnospiraceae bacterium | reverse complement strand
AATACCTTCATCTTCACAAAAATCCGATAACCTCTCTTGTAATATTTTATACGTAGACTTATTCTCAAAAACTATTTCACTAGCTTTATCGCTAACAATTGCAACTATATAATCTAATTTATCCTCTTGCTTTTTCAATTCTCTCATAACCAGTTTTATGGAAGGCTCATTTGTAATAACACCTTGAATACTATTAGTGTCATTTTCAAATTTATATTCAGATATTCTAAGATCTTGTATTTCCCTTAAACTAAAGCGCCCACCAATAGCACTTATGTTAGATATAAGTATGTTCATATTAACCTTTCCCTTCCTGCAATAACAAAAAAGCACATAATGTGCTTTTTATACTACGTATCACGTTAAATTCCCATTTCTACCCCTGCCTTTTTGAGCCCTGTGTTTATGCAAAAATTTATATAGTGATGTCTTTTAGCTTTTTTATTCTAGCATATATAAAATTAATAATAAAGAATCAAATAACCCTACTCTTTCTGACTTCATCCATCACGCCCATCATATGCGCGCTATATTCAAGCGTCATTGATACCGTTGTGGCAATTATACCTGTTCCCATAATTCCTATCTTCATAAGTAACTCCTTGTAACACTTACCGTGTCATCACTCCGATTTTTGTAACAGCAGACACGCCCCCCTATCACACATCACAATCGCCATAATGTTCTAAAGCCTTAGAATATTTACTGGCAAACTCTACTCGTAATGACTGCGGACTTAATACTTCGACTTCAGAACCAAAAGAGAAAAAATAATTAAAAATCTGTCTAGGCGTACACTCGAATACATACTTTTCATTATCAGATAAATCATTTATCTTTTCCGGTCTGGAGAATAATTTAGATTGATACAATTTTTTCCCTTTATCTGAAAGCTTTATCTCTATCCTCTCCGGTTTGCCAACCAAATACATTGCTGAATACATGGTTAACTGAGATTCAATATTGCTAACTTCTTTCTTATTTAAAAAGAATGACTTCTTCATACATGTAGGATTTATTCTTGCCATATTAAAGGAAACAACAATTTTTTCACTATCACTTTCTTCTGGCGCACGTGAATAGCACACAAGATAATACATTGTATGAAGTGAATCTGGGACAATCTTATATGGATAAACATAAAATAACTTATCTTGCCCACTAACAGATGTCTTTACTTTCAGTAATGTATGCTCCTTACACGCCCGTTCAACTTTCTCAAAAACGTCCTTACGTACAATTTTTTCTCTTCTAATATATGGTAATTTTGCATATTCCTCAATTACCGCCTTCATATATATGCCAGGGCCAAAATAAAAATCATCTTCGTCGCATTCTTCTGTAAGATAATCATAGTTATCATCATTTATATGATAGATCTTGCTTTCACCCTTTTGATCTTTCAGTTTTTCTATCTCATTTATCAGCCTCGTTTTTTCATCCAACAACAAACTATTGATGACTATTGTTCTATCATCATCTTCTAACGAAACATCCAAAAGACTTCTCTCAATTTCAACCCTTCTTTCTTTAAGATACATGGATAACGATGCTTTAGCTTCATCTCTGAAATTTTTGAATACATGATTTATAAAACTTGAACCCCTTGAAAAACCAAAGCTTTCCATATCTTCAGCCAAAATCAAACGTGCCCGTTCACTTAAAGAAATACGTACCTTCTGCTCGTAATTAATATAAAAACTCATAGCGCCTCCAATATTGTTACTACTCTCGTAACAAGTTTTAACTAATTATACCATTATTTTAGCCAATACGTAACATTATTTTTTTTTATTGTTCACTCGACGTTACGTTTAAATGGGTGTACAATTTATATACAGTCAAGCAAAACAAACAACATTTTCACAATTAAAAAGGAGGTGATTATTATGGGTATCGATATAACTGTAAACTTTAACTTTTAGATCCTAACTAGAGTCTATTCTATCAATCTATTTTTTACCAAAAGGAGGTATTTTATGAAAGTTACTATTAACGGTGAGAGCTACAACCAAACAAAGACCCACGAACTTTTCAAACAAGGGCGAGAAGCCATCAAGAATCACGGAATTTCCGATGAACACGGCTACATCAACAAGTCCCTTTACTTTACCGAGGTTTTCACTCACGTACTCGGCAGCTTACCTACTATCAATGACCTTACTAAGGGACAATAGTTATATATTATAACCCACTAATTTTTATAAGGAGGTGATTACTATGGGAATCAACGTAACAATAAACTTCAACTTCTAGTTTTAACTAGAAATCAACACGTTAACTATTTATTTTATAAGGAGGTGCCTATGTCATTATATTCATTTTTATCTACAGTATATGGGTTTGTCAGCCCACCACATCAAATTCCCACATGGGATCCACGCAAGTGGTAATATCAAATTTTAACTTTTAACCATTTTTTTTACTATTCTAAGGAGGTGATTCTATGACTTACAACTTTCCAGAGGTTTTCATGCCTATTATCGAGATCTAATACATTTCAACATTACTTTTAAAGGAGGTTCAACGTAACATGTTCATACTATATTTTGTGCCAGCTGAGCCCAAACTCAGCTGGTCTTTCATTTGTATCTATACCCTCAAAACCCTTTCTATAAAACTGTCCACATTAAATCCTATATCACATTTTGTTTTTTCTAACTTCCTCTTCGCTTTCTTACATTCAATCACGTGCTTTATTACTGCAAAATGTTTTTTCAGCTATGAAGGCACATTTATCACTTCTTAATTCTGCGGGTTAGGATAATGGCGAAAGATGTTGATACAAATAATTACGTCAAATGTTTCATCCTCGAACGGAAGATTCTCACAATCTCCCACAGCCCAATCTACTCCTTCAAGATTCTTAGCTGATGCCACCTCAATCATCTTAGGTGTAGGATCCAGACCGACATAATGCTTCGTGCTATCCTTCTCATGCAAAATCGAATTCATCGGCCCCGTACCACATCCGTAATCTAATAAATCATGATATTGTATTTTACTATGTTCCTCTTCGACATGAGGATAATCTTCCTTACACATCTCATATATTCCGGTATAATTTGATTCATATGTATCTGCCGCCTTAGTAAATTCACCAATGGTTAAGTTTTTATATTGCTGTGCATTTTTCATTGGTAGCCCCCTTTCTTTGTAGTGGTTAACTTTTACTGGCTTGACTTTAAATAACTATAGTCTAATGTTGTTAGAGTTAATTCTTGATAACCAGCGGGTATCATGATGTGGTTAGTTGTTGCTAACTATAGGGCGTTATAACTTCTTCGTCTCCTTTTTCAAGGAATTATAACTAAAAAAGCCACTCTCTAAACATCTTTAGAAAGTAGCTTCATTAATAAATCTTATCCTGTATCTTTCAATACTGGCCATAAGGAATCCGTCACTTCGTGACACCTTATGGCATGCAATACCCTCTCGGGTTAAATTCCCATTTCTACATACTTTTTAAATTTTTCTTTTATTGCATCGTAATAATGTGTCAATACCCTCTCGGGTTAAATTCCCATTTTCTACCAAAAATAAGTCCATTACACGAAGAAATGTCGAGGTGTGTCAATACCCTCTCGGGTTAAATTCCCATTTCTACAAATTATGTTAGCAGAAATAATGAGTTTAGCTTTATTGTGTCAATACCCTCTCGGGTTAAATTCCCATTTCTACCAAAAACTGACCCAAGCCCACAAGGCAACGTGCCATGTGTCAATACCCTCTCGGGTTAAATTCCCATTTCTACCCCTGCCTTTTTGAGCCCAGTGTTTATGCGGGTTCCAGAGGTCATTTTCGGACATCTCCGGTACATTTAATGGACAGGTGTGTAATATTTACGAAGTTCACAAT
>JAIKVT010000043.1 GCA_024685495.1 Lachnospiraceae bacterium | reverse complement strand
AGAATCCATTCCGTTTAATTTTGCAAATGAGAATGCAGGTGATTTGACATACCTAAAGTCTTTCTCAGGTAAAATCTTATCGGCATATCCCTGCCTCTGCAAACTCTCGCCAAGCATTACACGAGTAGCAATATCGACAAGTGCAACACCCGTTGATTTCGATAAGAAAGGAACACTTCTCGATGCTCTCGGATTAACTTCTATAATATATACACTCTCATCTTCATCGACGATGAACTGAATGTTATATAGACCTACAATTCCAATTCCCTTACCGAGCTTCTTCGTATATTCCCATATTGTATCTTTAACCTTTTCGGAAATAGAATACGGCGGATATACACTCATGCTGTCGCCCGAGTGCACACCGGTTCTTTCAACAAGTTCCATAATTCCCGGAAGAAATACGTCATTACCGTCGCATACAGCATCGACCTCGACCTCTTTACCGACGATATATTTATCAACAAGCACAGGCTTATCCTTGTCAACTTCAACAGCGTTCTTGAGGTAGTGATTTAACATTTCCTCGTTAGCGACAATTTCCATCGCACGCCCGCCAAGTACAAATGAAGGTCGAACAAGTACAGGATAACCAATCTGAGATGCCGCCTTAATTCCGTCAGCAATTGATGTTACTGCAACTCCCGGCGGCTGTGGAATCTCAAGTTCTTTGATAAGATTCTCGAACGCATCTCTGTCTTCTGCTTTGAATATAGCTTCCGTACCCGTTCCGATTATTTTGACACCACGCTTCTTAAGCGGCTCTGCTAAGTTAACGGCAGTCTGTCCGCCGAGGGATACGATAACACCCATCGGTCTCTCTAACTCGATAATATTCATGATGTCTTCTACGGTTAGAGGCTCAAAATAAAGCTTATCGGCAGTCGTATAATCGGTAGAGACAGTCTCAGGGTTATTATTAATTACAATCGCTTCATAACCCCTATCGTGAATTGTCTTAACGGCGTGAACCGTCGAATAATCGAATTCCACACCCTGTCCAATTCTAATCGGGCCCGAACCTAATACAATAATTTTCTTATTATTTGTAACGACCGATTCATTCTCATCTTCGTAAGTTGAATAGAAGTATGGTACATAGCTTTCGAACTCACTCGCACAGGTATCTATCATCTTATATACCGGGTAAATGTTATATCGACGACGAAGTTCATAGATATCATCCTCATCGCATCCAATAAGTTCGGCTATATAAGAATCTGAAAAGCCCATGCGCTTAGCATCATATAGAATCTCTTTATCAAGTGTTCCGCCTTCTCTCTTACCCGATTCTTCCAATCGAACTTCGAAGTCAACAATCTTCTTAATCTTATCTAAGAAGAACATATCTATCTTAGTTCTCGAATAAATAACCTGAAGATCAACTCCTAACCAAAGAAGTTCAGAGATGGCATATACCCTATCATCAGTTCCTTCTTCTATATATTCAAGAAGCTTATCTATAGCTTCCTGCTTATCACCCTTTTCAGACAAACTTGCAACGTCGAATTTCTCAAGATGAATATGATTCTTGCCATCCTCTAGAGATCGAATTGCTTTAAGAAGACTTTCTTCCATTGTTCGTCCGACACTCATAGTCTCGCCGGTTGCTTTCATCTGAGTAGATAATACATTAGATGCCAATGTAAATTTATCAAACGGAAATCTAGGCATCTTAGTTATTACATAATCGAGCGTAGGCTCGAAGCATGCCGGTGTATTAGCAAGCTGAATCTCGTCTAAGTTCATTCCGACTGCAATCTTAGCAGATACTCTTGCAATAGGATAACCGCTTGCTTTCGATGCAAGTGCTGACGATCTTGACACCCTCGGATTAACCTCGATTACATAGTAATCAAAGGACTGAGGATCGAGTGCAAACTGCACATTACATCCACCCTTAATCTTAAGTTCTCTTATAATTGAAAGAGCGCTGTCACGAAGCATCTGATACTCTTTATTCGTAAGTGTCTGAGACGGAGCAACTACAATAGAATCACCTGTGTGAATTCCAACGGGATCCAAGTTCTCCATATTACATACGGTAATTGCAGTATCAGCTGCATCTCTTATTACTTCATATTCAATCTCTTTATATCCTTTAATTGATTTCTCAACTAATACCTGATTAACGGGAGATAGACTAATGGCATTTTTCATCATCCTTGCCATCTCTTCTTCATCATCTGCAAATCCGCCGCCTGTTCCTCCGAGTGTAAATGCAGGTCTAAGAATTACGGGATAGCCGATTTCTTCTGCTGCCTTTAATCCTTCTTCTACTGAGTTGGCAATTATAGACGGCACAATCGGCTCACCTAACTTCTGACAAAGTTCTTTGAATTCTTCTCTGTCTTCTGCACGTCTTATACCTGTAGCATCTGTTCCGAGAAGTTCAATCTCACACTCGTCTAAGACTCCTTTATCATACAGTTGTAACGACAGATTAAGACCTGTCTGTCCTCCGATTCCCGGAAGCAGTGCATCAGGTCTCTCATGTCTGCAGATTCTCGCCATATATTCTAATGTAAGTGGCTCCATATAAACCTTATCAGCAATAGAATTATCAGTCATTATTGTCGCGGGATTGGAATTGGCAAGCACCACTTCATAGCCTTCTTCTTTAAGCGCAAGGCATGCCTGTGTTCCCGCATAATCAAATTCTGCTGCCTGTCCTATTACAATAGGTCCCGAGCCTATAACAAGTACTTTCTTGATGTCTGTTCTTTTTGGCATAACTGTTACCCTCTTTTCATAAGCTTCGTAAATTCACCGAATAAATATCCGCTATCGTTAGGTCCCGGTGCACTCTCGGGATGATACTGCACTGAGAATACCTTATATTTATCAGAGTAAAGTCCCTCAACGGTGTTGTCTAACAGATTGATATGAGAAACCTTAAGCACATTTCCCATAAGAGACTTATCATCGACCGCATAGCTGTGATTCTGACTCGTAATCTCAATACGACCGCTTCTTACATCCTTAACAGGATGGTTGCCTCCTCTGTGACCGAACTTAAGCTTATAGGTCTTAGCTCCGTATGAGAGCGCAATAAGCTGATGTCCGAGGCAGATTCCGAACATAGGAACCTTACCGTGAAGTGCCTTAAGTGTCGTAACAACTTCACCCACATCAGTCGGATCACCCGGTCCGTTAGATATAAAAAGTCCGTCGGGATGAAGCGCCATAATTTCATCAGGCGCAGTATCGTAAGGCACAACGGTAACGTTACAACGATTCTCGTTAAGCTCCCTTACGATGTTAGTCTTCATTCCGCAATCAATTGCAACAACGTTATAGCGCGGGTTAGAAGTTCTCGAATAATATCTCTTCTTGCAACCCACACGGCGAACAGCGTCGTGTGGTACGGGAGTATCTTTAATCATCGAAACTGCTGTATCAACCGAAGTGTTAACATCCGTTATGATACATCTTCTTGAGCCATGATCTCTTATACTT
>JAIKVT010000033.1 GCA_024685495.1 Lachnospiraceae bacterium | reverse complement strand
TTCCATAATAGTAAGGTCAGCTCCGAAGTCTGTATCGTATACTTTATCAAATCCCAATCTCTTAAGGGCTGCTACCATCTTACCTGTAACGGCTGTTCCAACCTTCATGCCAAACTCTTCACCAAGAGCCGCTCTGACAGCCGGTGCAGTTTGTACGATAACATGCTTTCCTGCAGCCATAGCATCGTCAATCTTATCTATCTCTGACTTCGGCATCAATGCTCCTGTAGGACATACGCTTACACACTGTCCGCAAAGGATACAAGGAGAATCAGTAAGTGAACGATTCTCTGCAGGAGCTACAATTGTATTAAATCCTCTGTTCTCAAATCCTAAGATTCCCATGCCGTGTGCATTCTTACATCTTTCAATACAACGACCGCAAAGAATACATTTTGAAGTATCCCTTACAATAGAAGGATTGAGATTATCATAAGTTACCTTAGTATGACTTCCTTCGAATTTGTCTACGCGAGCGCCCGTTGCATAAGCAACTTCGAGAAGCTCACATCTTCCGTTCTTATCACATTGCTGACAATCTTTGCTGTGATTAGAAAGAAGCAATTCTACGGAAGCTCTTCTTGCTTTAGATGCCTTAGGACTTGAGATTGAAATCTCCATTCCGTCACTTATCGGATATACACAAGAAGCTACGAGTCCTCTTGCACCTGTTGCCTCAACGAGACAAACTCTACAAGAACCTTTATTACATTCACCATGATTGAAACTACATAAAGAAGGGATTTCATAACCACATTCTCTGGCAGCTTCAAGAATTGTTAATCCTTCTTCCACTTCAAATGGAATGCCTTCGATTTTAATATTTATCTTAGCCATTTTTCATCCCTCCTTACTTTTTCTCTATTGCGTTAAGACGACAAGTATCCATACATGAACCACATTTTACACACTTATCAGGGTCAATAGCCATAGCAGGATTCTTACGTCCCGGAGCAATGTAGTTAGTCTTACTGATAGCATCAGCAGGACATACCTTACTACACATACCACAGCCTACGCACTTCTCTTTGATAATTGTGTAGTGAAGAAGATTCTTACATACGCCTGCAGGACATTTCTTATCCTTAATATGCGATATGTATTCATCTCGAAAATGTGTAAGTGTTGAGTTAATCGGATTCGCACTCGTCTGTCCCAATGCGCATAAAGAATTAGCCTTAACAGTCTTAGATAATTCTTCTAACTCGTCAAGGTCTTCCATTGTACCGTTACCTTCTGTGATCCTAGTTAAGATCTCAAGCATTCTCTTAGTACCGATACGGCAAGGAGAACATTTACCACATGATTCATCGCAGATAAATTCCATATAGAACTTAGCAACGTCAACCATACAGTTGTCTTCATCCATAACAATGGCACCACCGGAACCCATCATGGAACCTTTGGCTACCAAATTATCAAAATCAATAGGCTCGTCTAAGAATTCCTTAGTTAAGCATCCGCCGGAAGGACCACCGGTCTGGATAGCCTTGAATTCTTTGTCACCCGGGATACCGCCACCTATATCATATATAAGTTCTCTTAAAGTAGTACCCATAGGAATCTCAACAAGACCTACATTATTAATCTTTCCACCAAGAGCAAATACCTTAGTACCCTTAGATTTCTCTGTACCAACAGATGCAAAGTCTTTCGCACCTTCTCTTAATATATAAGGTACACAAGCTAATGTCTCTACGTTATTAACTATAGTCGGCTTACCCCAAAGTCCCGATACTGCAGGGAAAGGAGGACGTGGACGAGGCATACCTCTCTTACCTTCTATTGAATTAAGAAGTGCTGTCTCCTCACCACATACAAAAGCGCCGGCTCCGAGTCTGATATGAGCTCTGAAATTAAATCCGCTTCCTAAGATGTTATCTCCGAGTAAACCTTTCTCTTCCATCTGAGCGATGGCTTTCTTAAGTCTGCCTACTGCAACAGGATACTCAGCACGAACATAGAAATATCCGTCGCTTGCTCCGATTGCATAACCGGCTATCATCATTCCTTCGATAACGGCAAACGGATTACCTTCTAAAATAGAACGGTCCATAAATGCACCGGGATCCCCCTCATCACCGTTACATACTACGAACTTCTCATCGCTGTCCTGATTAAGAGCAAATTGCCATTTACGACCTGACGGGAATCCACCGCCGCCTCGACCGCGAAGGCCTGCTTCTAATACTTCATCAACAACTTCCTGCGGTGTCATGTCAAGTGCATTCTCAAGACCTTTGAAACCGCCAAACCCCAAAGCTTCATCAATATTCTCCGGATTAATTACTCCGCAACCGTGTAAAGCTACACGTCTTTGCTTCTTATAGAAATTAATCTCGTCTTGCTTTATAACCTTCATATTGGTTGAAGGATCTACATAAAGCAATCTGTCTACAACTTTACCTTCTACTAAATCGGACTCTACAATCTCTTCAACATCGTCTAATGTAACGAGACGATATAATGTATCCTCGGGATAAATCTTAACGAAAGGTCCCTGAGAACAAAAGCCAAAACAACCAACCTGATTCACGGTAACTCTATCAGACAACCCCTTCTCTTCAACCATCTTCTGGAACTTCTCTCTGATGGCTGCGGAATCAGATGACAGACATCCTGTTCCACCACAAAGAACAACGGCTCTCATGCCGTTCTCGCCTGATATTTTCGCATCAAAGGCTTTAGTACAGTCATTTGAATAATTAGTTAGAGTTTCTTTACTATTAATCATATACTTTACCTCCCCTTAACCTATGTTCTGATACGACTCCACAATCGGAGCTACCTGTTCCATACTCATCTTCGGGAAGACCTTACCATTAATAGTAACGGCAGGTGCTATACCGCAAGCTCCAATACAACGAAGCGCGTCAAGCGTAAACATACCGTCCTTAGTGGTTTGTCCCGGCTTAATATCGAGAATTTCAGAGAACTTGTCGATAACCTGCTGAGCACCCTTTACATAACATGCTGTTCCCAAACAGCATCCGATAACATATTTTCCCTTAGGCTCAAGAGAAAAGAACGAGTAAAATGTTACCACTCCGTAAATCTCTGCCACAGATATTCCGGTTCTTTCTGATACAATCTGTTGAACATCCAAAGGAATATATCCATATTCATTTTGAATGTCGCTTAAGATCATCATCAGAGGCGTCCTCTCATCTGCATATCTGTCACAGATTTCATTGATGGTTTTGATTCCATCTTCGCTAATTCCACCCATAGCACATACCTCCTCCATTAAATGAATTACGAACCCTTACTATGAGTATTAGTATAACAAATTTAAAAATAAAATCATTATGAATTTTTGTGGAAACTCCTTTTTTTATTGTTTTCGCGAGATGTACTAAAAAAAGAACAATTTGGAAACTTTTGCTTAAATTTTCGTTTCCGAATTGTTCTTATTTTGTCTTTGTACTTTGTTGTATGACTTAAAAATTAACTTACCAAATCGACGTGTGCCATTGTTCCGACGTTACCGTCTTCCGTAAGATATATCCCGCTTTTTCTTATCATTGCATTAGTATTGTTGTTCTCGTTAGTGAGTGAAAATTGAGAATTCACATTTCCCAGATATAAAGCACCCACGTTCTTATCCTTGAGAGTGTATAGAGATTTACTTCCGTCTGCATTGACCTGCCACAGTCTCAATTTGTCAAATACGTCATCAGCTTCATCTATCCAGCCGTTGCCGTCAGTATCGTATTCAGATAAGTCCTTGAAGCCGTCACCGGAAGACGTTCCAAAAAGCTCACTTCCGTCATCTATCTCGCCGTTATTATTTTTGTCGAGTGCAAGAAATGCGCCTCCACCCAAAAGGTACGATATCTCTTCCGCCTCTCCGTCAGCATCAAGGTCGAACTCGAATTTCATATCGGATACGCTTGTGGGATTAGAATCGAGATTGATAACGAGCGGATCGATATATTGAAGGTTCGTCTGAATGCTCTCCATATTCTCTGCATAAAATGTTCTGCTCATCGACAAATCAACTCCGAAGTCAATCTCACGTCCGTCAGCCGTTACGACTTTACCTGTTGTTGAAAATGTGGTTGTCTCGCTTTCATAATATGAACTGGTGTGAGTCATATTGAGCCGATACATCGGCGGTGTAGAGCCCTGATACTCAAGCATCATATCTGATAAAGAGTCGTTACTTCCACCCATTTGCTTAAAGAACAAAAGATGCATCAGATAGCTTAGCGTCTGAAATGTAAGCTTGGTGTTGTCCTCATCAGACAAACCGCTAACATCTTTTGCTATACTTCCGATACCACTTGGGGAGTAGTTATTTGTAATCCCCTCACTTTCATTGTCACTGATTTGACCGAGCATATCGAGAAAGCTTCCGCCCTTAGTTGGCTTTACTTCTTCTTTCCCTATGGTAAATGTGTCGGTCTGTTTTCTAACGAAATTCCTCTGCGAGGACATCGCTATCTGGCTTTGATTAATTATCATATACCTTCCTCCCATTTATATGAAAATAAAATGGGCGTCCATGCCTCAGCGTCCGTGCTAATAATATGTGTATTGTCAAAGTACAAAAACAAAAGTGAGAAACTATAGACAGTCATTTCTACACAATAAAAGGACGGATACTATCCGTCCCTGGTCTTCCCTGATCTGCCACTCCCTGGCTTAATTGTTACATTAATCATATCGGCAAGTGTGACGAAAATATTAAGTGGGGTTAGTTTAGTTACATTTTTTAAGACATGTTTTGAGTAAAAATTTACATTTTTTAAGAGATGAAATTATAAAAATTTACATTTTTTAAGAGATGTTGTTGCAATTTTTTACACTTTTTAAGACATGTTCTACTCATATAATACATTTTTTTGGAGCAAAACGCAATATTAAACCAATAATAGTATCAGTAAATAAAAGCAGACATAAAACTTTTTCGTGTTTTATGAAGGATCTTTCTGCTTTGGCTTTACGGATTGCTTAACGAGTACGATGCCAAGGTAAGCTCCTGCCATTGCCGCAAAAAGTAAGATGTAAAATAGAATAAGTGAGCTCTCCGTCACATTAACTTTGTAAAGAACGATTCGAGCTATACTGAATAACACATTGCAAATAACAGGTATAGCAATGTTCTCGGTTCTGTAATAGATGTAGCCGAGTATAAGTCCGAAGACGAAGAAATATATCATCTGCGTTACGCTTCGAGACAGCGTAGCGAATAAAAGCGCTTGTATTATATTTGCAGAAACGAAGGTCATACGCCTCTCTGCAAATCCAAGTGTAAGACCTCTGAATACAAGTTCCTGACAAACGGGCGAAATAAGAACAATATATATAATAAGAAGAACGTCGATAAGTGCTGAATCGTTAGTTCCAATCATAGCCACCATATCGGTATTGGCCCCTAGATATTCCGGCTTAAACATGGTAATAAGATATGTAACATAAGTCGCAAAGATTCCCATGCCTGCTGCAATAAGAATTATACCCGGCACGATCTTCCAGTTAAGAACACCTATGATTTTGCATTTCTTGCGAAGCGACATGTTGGCCGCATGTATGATTTCTTTTCTGTACCACATCAGGAATACAAATGCGAGAATAACCGTGCTGAATATTGTTACTAATATCGTGAATTTGTTAGATACGAGTGACTGCTGATAGCCTGCCACAAATTCATCGAAAGTTCCCGTCTCATACTTATATCCTTTATAGAAGAACATCAATTGGCCTGCAAACAGTTGCACAATAACCTGCACCGCTACCATAAGAAGTACCGGCATTATGAATTTGAATATACTCTCATTACTCCTTGGCCTGTTGTAATCTTGTTCGTTCATTAAATAATCACCTATTTTTATAATACTTAAAACAACCTATGACATTATAGCACAGATTACGCACACTACATATATATAAATATATACAAATGTCAGAAAGCCAAAACATAATTTATATAAAATTATTGAACATTGGGATGATTTGTGATATTCTATCAGTCGTGTGACGGCTTATTCGATGATTTATCAGACAAAAAGTCGGACAATCATTAAGTCTTCACAATGTGCGGATGTGGCGGAATTGGCAGACGCGCAAGATTTAGGTTCTTGTGCCCTCGTGGTGTGCAGGTTCGATTCCTGTCATCCGCAGAAGTGTTGAAAAGAGTGGGTTTAGCCCACTTTTTTCTTTGTCAAAATTTTCTTAAAAATAGGTCAATTTTTCATAATTCCATTATTAATTCCATTATGCTATGTCAAAAACTCCGAACCAATCTTATATTTTCATCTTTTTTATTGTCTTTTTTGATACCATTCCTAGCACCGCCTCCGGCGTTGGTCTGCCCATCTCCACAGACCAATTGCTTCGCAACAAGGAATGGATTATAGATTTATATGCCTACACAACTACTCCGGCTTGGGTTTTTCATTCATGCTTCATCCGTTCGGAAGTAAGAAATGTTTTGCCTTACCATAGACTTGAAGTATCTTTCATTAATATTCGTTATATGTCTTTGAATTGTATTATCTTGTTGTAAAATTCTATGTTCTTTCTCATATACAAGGCTCATTGTTCCTTTAGTGAGTGTGAAGATGTAATCTTGTCTCGCAGGTGATTCGGTTTTGTCGAAATGCAACATATCTGCTAAAAATATGTTATAATCATATCAATAAATTTTCAAAGGAGAATAGTTATGAATAAAAAAGTGATTATTGGTATAGTTGTGGCTGTATTGGTTCTCGGTGGTGTCATAGGTGGAGTAGCATATTATAATTATGCACAGGCAGCAAAAGCAGAGCAAGAAGCTATTGAGGC
>JAIKVT010000291.1 GCA_024685495.1 Lachnospiraceae bacterium | reverse complement strand
CATCACAACATCCGCTCTTGCTCTTCCTGTTGTCTTTTCTTCAAGTATCCGTATCTTTCCATAGGTTTCTTCGAGATGATCAAACAGCGGCTCACGTATGTCTTTGTCCAGAAGGAGGTTTTTTTTCATAATTTGCCGGGAGCTCCATGGGCTATTCTACAGGATCATATTTTACTACTTCTTTTGCTGCTTCGATAGGATGCTATGATAACCTTTTTGGATAAAGAAAACAATCCTTTATCTCAAAAATCTTAGACAATACTTCAGATGCTTTTCCGCTGATTTTTCCGCCTTCATATATTGTATCTATAACAAGATCTGCTTCTCCTAATTTATCAAATGGAATCTTCATATAATCAATCTCCTGAATCATGATCTCCTATATGCAGATTTAAAAAAAAGGGAATGCTTCTTTTGAAACATGCCCTCTTCAACTTATTCATTCTGTCTACTAAATCGGGGAGCGTAATCATATAATACCCTAAGCAGATTTTCATTATCAACTTTTTCATTCTCTACTGATAATAATTTGTTAAACCCACTATAAGTACTAAATCCCAACATATATATGGCCATTGCCATGGATAAATCATCTGTATTCATTCTGGTAATATGTGAAATACCCTTTAATTCTTCATAAACTGTGTCACGCGGAGCTTTAACTGTTGGACTTTCATCTACTACATTTTTTATAACATCCGGAAGAATCATACACATTTTATAAAACGCATCGTCCTGTCCGGTAACAAGCTCATAGAACTTATCCAGACTTACTCTTCTTATACGTTTATGAGAAACCCTGTTTTGATCAACTGTCGTTTCCCATTTAATATTTTGAGATTTTTTTGCTATAGCTTCAGCTAAAAAACAAGCGCAATCATCGTCTTTTAAGAGTTGGTTCTGCATCTTAATATAGGTTCTACTTGATGAAGCCGAATTCATCGTGTTATGCTTATTCTTCATTTCCACATACACAGTATGAACTATATCACCATCAGGCAATGCTATTCCTTCTTCATCACGAAATACTACATCCCAGCCGCCCTCTTGTCCATTATCAGGTACATGACATTTTTTATATATTGAAATATACGTTGATGGAAATAACCTATATCGTTATTATTTGACTTATCCCTCTGACGGAACACTTCATTACTTACAATTTCCGACCACGATGCATGATAAACAGTTTTATCAAATATCATCTTAATCGGATCCACAATATTAGAATTAAAACGCCTTACATCGAAAGCATCCAATTTATCGCCATACTTATTTATGGTTGCCTCAACATGTTTCGTAAAGTCTTCCTCACTGATAAAATCAAGCTCCCACTGCAATATCATCCACCTCCAACGCTTTCTTAATCTCTTTTGCTACCTCATATGCAAGATTTACAGGAACAGCGTTACCCACCTGTTTATACTGTGACATAATACTACCACAGAACTCCCATTCATCCGGGAAACTCTGACATCTAGCATTCTCTCGGATTGTAAAAGGCCTTGCTTCTACCGGATGACATCGTTCTGTTTGTTTCTGTGATGGAGACGTCAATACGGTAAGCGATGGTTCATCAAGACTTAATCTTCTTAAAATACCTGTGCGTCCACCTTCCATATACCAACAACTCTTCATATAATTCTTAGCTATTTCAGGATCTATATCCCTCCAATATCCTCCTGGAGGAACAAGTTCAAATATCTTCCTCTTCTTTTCCCCATATGGAGTATATGGAGAATCTGGAACATTTTTCAATATATCTCTAAGAACGGGTTTATAATTATGTTTCTTTGGAAAATCAAAATGAATATAATTTGTAAGATCCTTACGTATCCCAATTGTTATTAATCTCTCTCTTTTTTGTGCAACTCCATAATCCCACGCATTAAGAATCTGTTTCTTGATAACATATCCTGCCTCTTCAAACACATTTAACATTGTTTTATATGTCTTGCCGCCATCATGTGTCAGTAAGCCTCTAACATTTTCAAAAAGAAACATCTTAGGTTGAAGCTTCTTAAGAAAAAGGGCATAGTGGTAGAATAGTGTTCCTCGAGTGTCTTCAAAACCCAATCTCTTTCCTGCATATGAAAATGCCTGACACGGTGCTCCACCTGACAATAAATCAAGTTCTCCGGCACCGATATTGAAATACTCTTCCAAATCAAGACATGATATATTTGCAATATCATCACATATTACATTCCAATCTGGTCTGTTTTTCCGTAATGTATCACATGCATCTGAATCGAATTCTATAAGTCCTATTGTATCAAATCCCGCTTTCTCCACGCCTAATGCCAAACCACCTGCACCAGCAAATAATTCTATAGTTGTTAACATTGCCTCATCTTCTCTTCTTAATAAATACATTGACTATTACCTCTCGATTATAGCATAAATTCCCTTTTTTTGAATAAGCTATAAGATTTGAAAACACCAACCTCTGTGACTCTAATGATAGCAGATTATTTTAGATATACAGTCCTATAACCGTCACTCTTTCTTGATACATACGTTCGATATTACTGTTCGAATTCTTTTGCTGCTTCTCCCTGCCGTCTATATTGAGCATATGAGCATAGAAATACTTATCATCTACAACAATACCTTTTACCGCGAATATCGTCTTCAAGCCATGTCTTGAAAGACTTGTTTTTTCATCTCCTGTATGGAAAATACCTCATATGCACCGAAATGGTGCCCTACCTCAATTTGTGCATAGCCCGATTTGCTATGCACTTCATATATAATCAGCCCGTCAATCCTGGCGGGCTCTTTGTATGCCTGTACAAATATTGGGTCGAAAATTCTCCCTATCTGTCAATTGGCACTTAAAAGACAGATTTGGTATAATTAAACGGTGATCTTCTGATCGCAAACAACAAATAATATTCAAGTGAAAAGGAGGCAATTCTTATGGGTGTTAATCGTTTCGTGCTTAACGGCATATCATATCACGGACATGGGGCTAT
>JAIKVT010000236.1 GCA_024685495.1 Lachnospiraceae bacterium | reverse complement strand
TTCAATCTTGCATTGATTATCATGTAAGATATCAGCATTTCTTATCTCTTCTATCGCTCTTGGTATAGTAAGCTTACCAAGCGAAGCAAGTTCATCTACGAGTTCGAAATCATCCCATTTCTCATATTTAGGATCGATTGCATTCATGACACTTCTGGTGAACTTAAACGGACTTGCTGTACTTGCGATTACAGTCTTGGTTGTATCGCCGGTCGAAGCCACATATTTATCATATACACATCTCGCAACTGCACTGTGAGTATCCATTATATATCCTGTCTTATCATATACCTCTCTGATCTTAGCACAAGTCTCATCCTGAGTAGCATAATCACCATAGAAGTCTTGCAACTTACTCTTCATATCATCTGTGATCTCATAACTGCCCTTCTTAGAAAGCTGATTCATCAAATCTACATTCTTAGCAGCATCCATTCCACAGCTTAAGTGAATGAGACGTTCTAAGTTGCTTGAAATTAAAATGTCCATTGATGGCGAATTAGTAAGAACAAACTCTCTGTTCTTATCATATACACCTGTCTTAAAGAAATCGTATAATACTTTATTCTCATTAGAGGCACAGATTAATTTTGCAATTGGAACGCCCATATTCTTTGCATAATATGCCGCTAAAATGTTACCAAAATTACCGGTAGGCACGCAAACATTAATTAAATCTCCATTAGATATTTCCTTTTTGTCCACTAATTTAGCGTATGCATAGACATAATAAGCAATCTGTGGCACCAGTCTTCCGATATTGATAGAATTAGCAGACGAGAATTGATATCCCATTTTGCCAATCTTCTCTCCTAACGCCTTATCCGTAAACATCTTCTTAACACCGGTCTGTGCTTCGTCAAAATTGCCTTCAATTCCAACAACCTTAGTATTAGCGCCACGTGTTGTTACCATCTGCAGCTCCTGAATACGGCTAACTCCGCCTTTTGGATAGAATACAACTATCTTAGTACCCTCTACTCCTGCAAATCCTGCTAATGCAGCTTTACCCGTATCACCGCTTGTTGCGGTAAGAATAACGATATCATTATCAACCTTATTCTTTCTTGCACTTGTAATCATAAGATGTGGCAGAATTGACAGTGCCATATCTTTAAATGCAATAGTCGCTCCATGGAATAATTCCAAGAAGTATGAATTATCATTAGCAACTAACGGTGCAATTTCTTTTGTATCAAATTTGTCGTCGTAAGCGTTATTGATACAATTTCTAAGCTCTTCTTCGGTAAAATCCGTAAAATAAAGCTTCATAACCTCATAAGCCACATCCTGATAAGACATTTTGCTTAGAGATTCCATATCAACATCCAACTTAGGAATAGTCTCCGGAACATACAATCCGCTGTTTTCAGCCAATCCTTTAAGTATTCCCTGCGAAGGAGTTACTTTCTCATTACTGTTTCTTGTACTGACAAAATTCATATGTTAGTCATTTAATCATATAAGTGTATATATTCTAACTGTAAAATACTGCCAATCAGTTTACTCACACTTTAGATTAAATATCTCCTTTCATTATTAAAATTCTTTCTGTCGAAATCATTAAAAATTATAGCAAAAACAAGCGGGTGTTTCAACTTAAGTTCATTTGCAATCGCCTCTTTTTGTCCTTTGTCAGCGGCTTGTTTTAAAAGTTTTATACCCCTTTTCACATCTGTTTCCGTGAATATCCCGTTTATAAATGCAGTTGCTTTTAAGTACTGTGAAAACGAGCTATCCCCCTTTTTTAAATCTATCCCTAGTGATTTTATCCTTTGCTCTAATTCATATTTTTTTCCACAAGATATCGTATCTTCTATATTTTTAAAACACTCTAAAAGGGCATCCCTGTCTACAGAGTCGACCATGATTGGGATAATCGGTTTGTGATATTTTTGCGCCAACGGATACTCGACCCTTATCACATAATTATCCTCAGATCTCCCGTCTTCCATATTAATAATTTTTTTCAATACGTTTTTTGTTACGACCAAAACAAAGAAATCACAAGCCTTTATTTCTTCTTCA
>JAIKVT010000275.1 GCA_024685495.1 Lachnospiraceae bacterium | reverse complement strand
TACTGCTAACTGTAATGATTAGTCCGGATACTTTTTCTGATTTACAATCATTATTGTAGCCTTCTTCTTTTTTTTCAGTAAATGTGTAATCAGCCTTAGAGTGATTGTGCTTACGATTATTTTCTGATAATGATTCAGAGTCAATACTCTCTCTTATATAATTTGATATAATCTTAGACTTTAACTCATCTAACGCTTCACGCCTTAATCTGTTGATTTCACCAAGCGGAATGAAGATATTATCATCAATATCATATGTAACATCTGCTATTTCAAAGCTGGTATTACCGGTCTTTTTAAGCCTTTTATCGATATCTTCGATACTTACGGGCTTTTTGCCGGCCAATTCAGTCAGTTTTCCAAATCTTTTTACTGATATATCTTTATAGTTTATTTCTAATTCTGTTTCGCGGTTAATATGTGCCGTAAATGTACATTTAACCTGTAATTTATCTTCAAAATATTCATAATCTATATCTTTACTTTGATGATTTGGGCGTGTAAATGTTACCATATCATCAGTCTTATTGTAATAATAGCTGTCAGTAAATCCGCATCTGTTACCTAAATCATATAAAAGCTTCTTATCAACTTCATCTACGATATATTCTTCCTTTTCGGATAACACATTTTCCATAACTCTGTCAACATATCGCTTATAAATATTGACTACATTCGAAGCATATTGCTTCTGTTTCATACGCCCTTCAATCTTAAGCGATGATGCGCCGCTCTTATACAGGTTATAAAGGTCATCAATGCCGCAAAGATCCTTTAGGCTAAGAATATAGCCCCCTTTCGTTTTAACGGCTTTTTGCCCGTCGTATACGCTATATTCAAGACGACACGGCTGTGCGCACCTTCCCCTGTTACCGCTTCGTCCACCAACCATTGAACTAAAAAGGCAATCTCCGGAATATGAATAACATAATGCGCCGTGTACGAATATTTCCAATTCCAGATTTGTATTATCATGGATTTTACTAATTTCATCCAATGATAATTCACGGGCAGGAACAACTCGCGTAACACCCATATCCTGCATTAGATTTGCTCCGTCTTCATTACATATTGCAAGCTGCGTTGAACCATGTACATTTAATGCGGGGAAATTGTCCCTAATGTACTTAATAACACCGATATCCTGAACAATTATACCGTCTAATCCGTTTTGATAATAAAAATTAATGTAATCAAATAATTCTTTATTAAATTCTATATTTTTAACGAGGGTGTTCAGTGTAAGGTAGGCCTTTTTATCGTGTAAATGTGCATACTCAAGCGCTAATGCACTGTCTTTAAAGTCAAAATTATCTGCATATGCTCTCGCAGAGAAAAGCTTTCCACCAAAATAAACGGCGTCTGCGCCGGCATCTATAACAGTTTTAAATATTTCAAGATTCCCTGCAGGAGCAAGGACTTCCATAGTTCTCATTATGAAACTCCTTATCAACAAAAATTCCCAACAAAATGTCGGGAATTATTATATGTTATGAATTATAATTGCTTGTCGACGGACCAAGAAGTGATTCTTCTAAGGATGCCTCTAACTTGGTCTTAGCAAGTGTAAGTTCTTTCTTTTCTTTTTCTAATTTTTCTATTTGGCTTTTCAGTTCTTCATTTTCAACCTGTGCGTTGATAAGATCATGCTTGAATTTGAAAATGTCTTTATCTTTACTTTCTACGTCGTTTTCTAATTTCTCAATCTGCTCTTTTGCTTTAAAGTAATCATCGGCTATATTAAGCTCTATAAGAGTTGCTTTCATATCAGCCTGAAGCTTTCTAAAGCTTTCTATATCGTTATATTCTCTTAATTTATTGTTAATATATGTCGCTACTCTTTGAAGATAATCCTCTTCTTCATATCCTGATATAGTATATTTCCTGCCACCTATTAAAACTTCGGTATCTTTCTTAGCTGACATAACAATCCTCCTCATAAAACTAACATATATATTTAATCATAAAATGATATTTTATTCAAGACATTGAAGTTCAATGCGATAAAAAATGTAAGTTTATTCATGTTCAATATTAAAATGTGAAAAAGCATCTTCACTTGCCACTCTGCCCTTTGGTGTCCTGTTAATAAGACCAATTTTTACAAGATAAGGTTCATAGACATCTTCGATTGTAGACGGATCTTCACCTATCGCAGCAGCTAATGTCTCAAGTCCTACGGGACCACCACCAAATTTTGTAATAATGGTAAGTAATATATTTCTGTCATTAACATCTAGGCCTAGGCTGTCAACATCAAGACGATTAAGTGCTTCAGCCGCAATTTCTTTAGTAATTACACCGTCATATTCAACTTCAGCAAAGTCTCTTACTCTCTTAAGTAAACGATTAGCAAGTCTTGGGGTTCCTCTGCTTCGTCTTGCTATCTCATAGCTTCCTTTAGTGTCTACCTTAACATTTAAAATATTAGCAGAAGCATTTACAATTTTAGCAAGCTCGGGTGGTTCATAATATTCTAAATGGAATATTACGCCGAATCTGTCTCTAAGAGGCGCACTAAGAAGTCCGGCTCTTGTTGTGGCACCGACAAGTGTAAATTTTGGCAAATCAAGTCTTATTGATTTAGCGCTTTGACCTTTGCCGATAACAACATCAATACAAAAATCTTCTAATGCAGGATATAATACTTCTTCAACCTGCTTATTTAGTCTGTGTATTTCATCAATAAACAGAATGTCATTTTCATTAAGTCCGTTAAGAATGGCTGCCATTTCACCGGGTTTAGCTATGGCCGGTCCGGATGTAACCTTAATATTTACACCCATTTCATTGGCAATGATATTAGAAAGCGTAGTCTTTCCCAGACCGGGAGGTCCGTATAATAGGACATGATCTAACGATTCATTTCTTTTTTTCGCGGCCGTTATATATACTTTAAGATTATTCTTAACATTTTCCTGACCGACATAACTGTCTAATGTCTGTGGACGAAGTGTGCTTTCAATCTTAACATCTTCACTTTTTATATCTGTAGAAATCATTCTTTTCATAATCTAACCTGCTATTATCTGATTTTCGTATAACATAATTTTCATATATGTCTTTGTTATCTGCAATAATGTTTTTATGCCGGCAATCTATATCATTGTTTTAAGACATTCTTTTAAGAACTCTTCTTCTGTCATTCCGTCTGTATAATTTGCATTACGAACGGCTTCATTTGCCTCTGTCTTATTATAACCTAATGATTCTAATGCCATAATAATATCTGATTTATAAGATATTTCAGCATTTGCATTACTGATGCTTTCAGGACTTACTATTTTATCATTGTCGATTTTACTTCCAAGCTCTAATATGGCGCGTTCCGCAATCTTTTTCCCGACACCTTTTGCCGAGCTTATAGCTTTAACATCACCGGTTGCTAACGCCGTATATAACCTGTCAGTTGTAAGTTCACTAAGAATTGCAATAGCATTTTTAGGACCGATACCATTAACGGAAATAAGCATCTCAAAGAGTTCTTTTCCTTGAGCTGATTCAAATCCATATAATGACATCTCATTTTCTTTAACATTAAAATACGTATATATTTTAACAGTGTCACCAATCTCGCCAACTCCTGCAAGATCAAAGGACGGCATCATTACTCTGTAGCCGACGCCCGCACAATCTATATATACATAATCTTCATCAATGCTGTCTATAACTCCGTTAAGAAATGCTATCATTATTAATCCTTTCACTAAGACTGATTAATATCTGTATTATCTGCTTTACTATCAGTTTGCTTAACATTTTCTGATTGTTTTATATTATCAGTCTGGTTTTTTTCGTCTATACTGTTGGCAAATTTTTCAACTCTTGAATACACTGCTTGAGCTATAATACCAATAATTGCACCTGTAACAACACCTGTTATCAAAAGAACAGGCAAATAATAAATAAGATACGGTGTGTCGAAGAAAAACATTGCAACAAGAAGTTGTCCCAAATTATGAGTAAATCCTCCGACTACGGATACGGTAATCATTCTGAATTTACCGAATCTCTTTATTAAATACATGCAGATGAAACTGAGTAATCCGCCCGCTAAGGAATATGCAATTGAATATAAATTGCCAAACATAAACCCTATAAGTAAGACACGAAGCATTGATACTATAAATGCTTCAAACGGTCCGAACATATAAAGCATAAGTACAATTACTACATTGGTAAGACCAAGCTTCATTCCCGGCACACCGAAAGGTATCGGAATTAAAGATTCTATATAGCTGCATATAATTGCAAATGTAAGAAATATTGCCAATCCCGGCAGAGATTTCTTCATCTTTTTACCTCTTTAACATATCTTAGAAGATATTTAATTTAATGTCTGATAATAATTCAATATTTAATAATTTAATATCTGATAATAATTCAATATTTAATATTTTAATATCTGATAATCATTTTTTATTTATAAAAAGAAACTACGAAGCGATGCTGTCATATCCCGATTCATCATCATCTGTTACAGATACAACAACTCTATTAGGCATACATACAATAGTCTGTCCTTTTTTATTTATTTTACCCTGCTTAATGCATAAATGATCGGGGCATTCAGCCTCTTGCATATAACAATAACCGTCCTCTATAATGATTTTATTAACTGTCTTACCCTTATATTCGATATTAATAGTCTCATCTTTATCAAGGGAATATGTGCCGATAATTTCACCCCGTTGTTCAATTGTTACGGATTTTCCTTTATCTGAATAAATAAAAGCCCATATTATAAGCGTTATTATACCGACAAGAAGTAAAACAGCTATTAAAATAATATCTCTTTTTTTAAGCCATTTACTCATAGATTTCTCCAATGTAATAAAAGCCATTTACTCATAGATTTCTCCAATATAATAAAAGCCATTTACTCATACATTTCTCCAATATAATAAAAGCCTTTGCATTCTTTAATTGAGACATTAACAATTTCACCGATTAACTTTTCGTCACCCGGGAAATGTACTATCGCATTGTTACTCATTCTGCCACTTAGAAGCGATGCGTCTTTTTCATTAACATTTTCAACCAAAACATCATAGGTCTTACCTACACGTCTATCATATCGCTCCCGTCCCATCTTCTGAACAAGTTCAAGTAATCTGTCGAATCTGTCTTTAATTACATCGTCACTTATTTGATTCTCCATAGACGCCGCAGGAGTGCCGGTTCTCTTTGAATAAATAAATGTAAATGCGCTATCAAATCCGACCTTTCTTACAACATCCAAAGTCTCTTCAAAATCTTCTTCCGTCTCACCCGGAAATCCCACAATAATATCGGTTGTTAGTGCAATATCAGTAATTTTAGCACGAATTCTGTCAACTAATGACAGATAGTCCTCTTTTGTATAATGACGATTCATTTTTGATAAAATCTCAGTACTGCCTGATTGTAAAGGAAGATGCAAATGGTCACATATCTTATCTGAACTTGCCATAACATCTATTAATTCATCAGACAAATCTTTAGGATGACTTGTCATAAATCGAATTCGTTTAATTGAGTCTATATCATTAATTTCAGAAAGAAGCTTTGCAAAATTGATGTCTTCATCAAGGCCTTTGCCGTATGAATTCACATTTTGCCCAAGAAGCATTATTTCTTTAACGCCGTCTTCTGACAATGTCTTAATCTCTTCTATTATTTCTTCCGGCTTTCTGGAACGTTCTCGTCCTCTGACATACGGAACAATACAATAACTGCAGAAGTTATTGCATCCAAACATTATATTAATACCGGATTTAAATGAATATTTCCTAGATGTAGGAAGCTTTTCGACGATTTGAGTAGTATCTTCCCATATATCGATAATCTGATCGTTGCTGTCGATTACATTATATAGAAGTTCCGGGAATTTAAAAATATTATGAGTTCCAAAAATTAAATCCACAAAATTATATGATTCTTTTATCTTTTGAATGACGACATCTTCCTGCATCATACAACCGCATAAAGCGATAATCATATTGGGATTTTTCTTTTTATAAGAATATAATACGCCTAATCGTCCATATACCTTATTATTGGCATTCTCTCTTACTGTGCATGTATTATATATAACAAAATCAGCATTTTCGTCTTCTGATTCAATATAACCGATTGTATTTAATATACCTCTTAATTTCTCAGAATCTCTTGCATTCATCTGACATCCAAAGGTAGTCACGTTATATGTAAGCTCTCTGCCGATTTTTTTAGATTTATCTTTAACAATACTTTTAAGCTTATCAATATATTCATATTGACGCTTAGTCTCTTCTATGTTGGTATTCATATATAATTCCTTAATCTGTAATAACCTTTGTTACGGGAACATCATACGGTGTTGAATATAAATCATCAACAATTTGAAATCTGTAGCACACACCGATTGGTGTAGTCTGTTTATTATGTCTTAAAAATCTATCGTAATATCCCCTGCCGTATCCGATTCTGTTATTATCTTTATCAAATGCAAGACCCGGTGTAATTACTAATGCTTCTTTACCTCGAAATTCAATATTTCTGTTATCAGGCTCATGCACTTCAAAAGTTCCTTTAGTAAAATCGGTAAGATTATCAACTAAATAAAACCTTATTGTATCTCTGTACGTCACCGGAAAATATAAATTATAGCCATCATCTAAGAGCTTTTCATAAAGTTTAAGCAGATTCACTTCATTATTGAGCGGATAATAACATAATATATTTTTTGATTTGAAATTATTTATTTCTTTAACAAGTTTATTTTCTATAATTTGAGAGAGATTTGACACCTCTTCTTTAGATAAACTGTTTCGTTTTGCAAGTAGTGTTTTTCGAAGTTCGTTATTGTTAGTCATTAGTTATAAGTTTCCTATAATTTATATTACGTTCTATATCTATCAATAATTATAGTTATCTTCAATGTATCCTAGGACGTCAAAATAATCATCATAGCATGATTTGAAGACGGTTCCTTTAAAGTCTCCTTCAAATATTTCATGGATTATTGATAAATCCTTGCTGTTAGCGATAATCATATCGGCCCCTGATAATGTTGCTATCTTACCGGCCACAAGCTTTGTGCTCATGCCACCCGTTCCAACGTTAGATCCGGCATGACTTGATCCCATATCAAACACCTTATCAATATCATCTACATACGGTACAAACTCAGCATCTTCGTGAGTTCTTGGATTAGCTGTATATAATCCGTCAATGTCTGATAACAAAATCAACAAATCAGCATTAATTAGATATGAAACAAGCGCTGATAAAGTATCATTATCACCAAATTGAATCTCATAAGTCGATATTGTATCATTCTCATTTACAATTGGAACAATATCCATATCAAATAATGCTTCAAATGTATTCTGAGCATTCTTTCTGGATTCATTATCGAGAATCGTATTCTTCGTCATTAAAACCTGACCGGCTTCTTGATTGTATTCTCTGAAAATGTTTTGATAAATACTTACAAGTCTAGCCTGGCCGATAGATGCTAACGCCTGTTTCTTAGCGTTAGAATCACATTCAAAACTATCATTAAACGAATCTTTTCCAACAGCAATTGCACCTGATGAAACAAGACATACGTCTAATCCCCTGTTTTTAAGATCTACAATTTCTCTTATTAGCTTTTCTATTCTAAGATAATCTACTTTGCCGGTATTCTTATGAAGTAGAGAATTGGAGCCTATTTTAATTACTACTCTTTTTTTATTTTTAAAATCTATTTCTTGTAACATAAAAAATCCTTTGTTATTATAATTTGGTAGAAAACCCACCTAAATAATTTACCATATTTTAAGGTAAAAAGCACTATATAATTATATGGGCCGGTATCTTGGTAAAATAAAGGAATTTTTTAAAATGAAAAATAAACGTATATTTAAAATTACAGCTTTAATCATGTGTTCAATCTTAATTATAGGACTATCTTCCTGCTCTTGCAGTATTAAAAGTAAAGAACCTGTGACTAAGAACGCTTTTGTATTAGATACCGTAATTACAATTACTCTTTATGGTGAAAATGCGAAAGAACACATCGATAAATGTATAGAAATAGCGAATAAATACGATTCCCTATTAAGCAATAATAATACAAATTCAATAATATATAAGATTAATAACGCAGAAGGTCAATTTGTTGAAGTTGATGCTGATACATTAGATGTAATTAATCAGGGAATAAACTTTGGCAATATATCTGACGGTACTTTAGATATTTCCATAGGAAAACTTACTAATCTATGGGATATCAAAAACAGGACTGAGCCGCCGTCACAAGAAGAAATCAATAATGCGTTAGGCTTTAACTATAAAAATATAGAAATAGACGGAAATAAAGTAAGGCTTCTTACTGAGAAAGAACAATTAGACTTAGGTGGAATTGCTAAAGGCTATATTGCCGATAAAATGAAAGAATATCTGACATCACAGGGAATTAATCAGGGAGTAATAAATCTTGGTGGAAATGTTGTATGCTTAGACAAGAAAAATAATGATGAAGATTATAAGATAGGTATACAAAGACCGTTTGATGAATCAGGAACTCCAATGTGCGCAATTAATGTCAGTAACAAATCAGTTGTCACATCAGGTGATTACCAAAGATATTTCGAATATAATGGCAAAAAATATCATCATATAATTGACGTAAAGACAGGATATCCGGCTGATAATGATTTAGACAGTGTTACAATTATAAATAACTCTTCTACGGCCGGTGATGCGTTATCTACTATCGCATTCTTATATGGGCTTGATAAGGGAATGAGTTTTATAGAAAGTATTCCTGATACAGAAGCTATATTTATCACAAAGGACGGGAATTTACATAAAACTTCCGGCATAACAGACGCTATGTTAACTATGGTAGAATAATCAGATTATTGTATAAAAACATATTAACATTTATAATATACTAAAGGTTTATGAAAGGAGTATATTATGGCAAAACAACAACATATGGAAATAGTCGTCGATAAATTGATAAAGAATCTTGAAAGACGGCATATGGAAGCACATTATTTTAAGACTAAGGAAGACTTAATTGCTTATCTTGACGAAAATATCAAAAACAGCGAGAAAATTACAAGCGGTGGTTCAATGACTTTAAAAGAACTTGGAGTTATAGACTATCTTAACAGCCGGGAAGATGTTAAATATTTAGACAGATCACATGCAAAAGACAGAGACGAAGT
>JAIKVT010000241.1 GCA_024685495.1 Lachnospiraceae bacterium | reverse complement strand
ACAACACAGCTTGAAGAGACTACGACGGATTTTAATTCGTCTTTTGAAGAAATGTCATCAGCCGTAACGACTACGGAAGATGCAGTATCTACAATTGCTGAGAATACATCAGCACAAGTTCACAGCGTAGAAGATTTAAGAGAGAAGATAGATGCCATCGGAGTGGCAATCGACAATATCGCTGCCAACATCGGATCGCTTAATGAAGGTGCTGCCAACGTTAAGAAATGTAATGATGATGCTGACGAAATAATGGAAGAGCTAGTCAGAATGAATGGTATTAATGCCGATGCTATCGGACAGGTTAAATCACAGACCGATAAGACTAACAAATCAGTTAATGAAATTCAGGCTGCGGCTGATATCATTACAGGAATCGCGGGACAGACTAACTTACTTGCGCTTAATGCTTCAATCGAGGCAGCCAGAGCCGGTGAGCAGGGTAAAGGCTTTGCGGTCGTTGCTGAAGAGATCAGAGTTTTGGCTGATCAAAGTAAGACATCCGCAGATCAGATTACGGGCGTTGTTAATGAGCTTATGGCCAATTCAGAGAGCAGTGTTAAGATAACGGAGCAGGTTTCTACTGCATTTGCTGAGCAGACAGAGAAGATTACATCCACACAGGAAATATTTAGCAGACTTAATGATGAAGTATCATCTGTTGCCGAATCTATTTCCGCTATTGATACGGAAGTTGAAGGTGTAGCAGAGCACAAGAACGTTCTTGAAGCCGGCATCTCAGATCTTAGCGAGAAGGCTGAAGAGAATGCGAGCGGCGCAGAGATGGCTATTGATAATGTAGAAGCCCTTCGCTCATCAGTTGAAGTTTGCAGTGATAATACGAAGCATATCACTGAAGTTTCAACTCTTCTTACGGGAACGATTAGCCAGATGCGAGATAAGGCAGCGGAATCGATAGAGAAGGTAAATGGACCGAAGGAAGAGAATCAACAGATAAATTAGTAGTGAAATAATTAAAAACAAATAAGATAATACTGACTCAGGAATGAATTTATTCCTGAGTCTTTTTTTTTCGATATTCGGTCGGTGTACATTTAAAATGTGTATAAAAAGTTTTTGAAAAATATGAACTGCTACAATAACCTAAGGTAGAGGATATTTCTGAAATCGGTATATTAGAGTGGTGTAAAATAGTTTTGGCTCTATTCATTTTTGTATTTGTTATATATTCTGTCAGGCTCATATTGTAGTTTTTTCTGAAAATGTCAAAGACCATACTTCTGTCTATTTTGCAATAGTTAGCAATATCCGATGCTGTAATTTTAGAGCCTAAGTGTTCATCAATATATTCTTCGCATCTTACACAAAGGTCAGCTCTGTAAGGAATGGTTTTATTTCTCTTGACGAGGTTGCATAGTTCAAAGGTTGCTCGTTCTACAGTTTTTAGATTAACCGATAACGATCCCCTTGAAGAAATCTGTGAAATTGTGGAATGAAAAAGCGCAATAACATCCATTTGTGAGGCCCCGCCTTTTAGTGCAGCTTGTCTTGCGGATGAAAGAAGTGGAATCATAAGATGGTGCTCTGAATACATATATTCTAAAAAGTCTTCTTTAACTGACGATGAAAAATTTTGCCATAAACCTGTAAGCCATGTGTCATTTCCTTCCTCAATTGCATCTTCTAATTGTTTTTCGAATAAAAGTGTATCTTCATATTCGCCATCAATAATGTGAGAGGTTTCAAAGACAGATTTCTGACTGATGGTAAGATTGTTAGCATCAAGTATTTCCTGTGGGGTAACTTCTTTGTAATGTATAAGAAGAACCAGAAGAGATATAGCATCTGTCAGATATGCTTCATCTACAAGAGGAAGGCTTTTGGTTATATTATGAATTCTGTTCAAGTCCTTTTTAGATAGGCCGAACTTCGTAAAACCACTCGCACGATTTGCTGAAAACGGACGTGAGAAAGAAGGTCCTACAAAGAGATATCCGTCCGTTTGCAGAGGGATGATGGATATAAAAGAATTATAAGGTGTATGAGCCAGAAAAGGTGTATAGTAATCGATACTGCTTTGGTGGTAGCGATTGATTTCTTCTTCTATTATCGACTTAGGCAGAATATAGTTTTTTACTTCAGCCGGAAAGCAGTAAAGGGATTCTCCTTTTTCATTTACTATAGATAGTGGAAGTCTGTAATAATTAAAAAAACGTTTGAGCAAATAAAAGTAAATTCTGGGGTTATTAGTATCCTTCATAGTGTTGTCTCCGATAATTGTATTTTATTCTTTGATTTTTATATCAAAATCAACGATAGTTATATTTTATTCTCTGATAATTGTAACATTATTTTATAAATGATGATAGTATGAATATACAAGTAAACAAAAAGACAGATAAATGGCATGCTATCTAAAGGGTCTTTTTTGCTATGAAAGGAGAACAAATATGAGTGATACCAGAAGTCGAGAGGAGTATTTAATGACTCCTTATTCTTTGGAACCGGACCGCAATCGTAAGGATCCGAGAGCTAATATTATACCGGATACGGTTGATTTGAATGCGCCGTTTAGAGAGCCGTTAGCAAGACTTGCTACAGTGATTACCGATAGAGCAGCAATAAAGCTTGGAAAAGAAAAGATAAACAAAGAAAGCCCCGAGTACTGGGGAATATATAACTTAGTAACAGATGAACAATGCGAGATAGCATTGAAGATGGAGAAGCGTAAACCCAAGACATTTGAGGAAATTCATGCGCTTTGTCCCGAATATTCAAAAGAAGAATTGCAAAAGCAGTTAGACCAGATGACATATACGGGAATAGTTGAGTATAACTATGAGAATCCGAAAAGAGAATTGCAGTATGTTCTGCCTATGTATGTACCCGGCTCTGC
Organism: Lachnospiraceae bacterium; assembly: GCA_024685495.1. Lineage (GTDB taxonomy): Bacteria > Bacillota > Clostridia > Lachnospirales > Lachnospiraceae > RUG191. The sequence continues at coordinate 2,690 of JAIKVT010000241.1, read as the reverse complement.
CGAGTTTGGCAACATGAATCCTGATATTCATTCAAAGCATCCTGAGGTTGGACCATTTTTTGAAAGAATGAGTCGTATTCCTCTAGAGGGACTTACACATATGGTACCTCCCGGGGGAGCAGGTATCGGAATGCATGTAATTCCTGTTGAGAAAGCGATTGATATGGAGAATAATTCTTCATCTCTTGAACACATTACACATTGGCTTGATAAATATGAAGGAAGATATGCCGCGTCACCCTGTTCTTGCCGTAGGTCTCGTATCACATACGATCAGGGCTGTGCAGACGACCCGGAAGGTTGGTGTATTGCCGTAGGCGATATGGCAGAGTGGGTAGTTGAGACTAATAAAGGCGGACGATACATAACAAGAGAAGAAGCTTTGGCAATTATGAAGAAGGCCGAAGATAACGGATTCGTTCATCAGATTACAAATATTGACGGTGAAGAGAAAATCTTTGCTATCTGTAACTGTAATGTAAATGTATGTTACGCACTTCGTACTTCGCAATTATTCAATACGCCTAACATGTCACGATCTGCATATGTGGCTCATGTTGATAAAGAAAAATGTGTTGCCTGCGGACGATGTGTAGAAGTTTGTCCTGCCGGAGCACCGACTCTCGGACAGAAACTTTGTAAGAAAGACGGTAGTGAAGTCATCTATCCTAAGATGCCTCTTCCGACAGAACAGAAGTGGTCTCGTGAAATGTGGACTGAGGACTATCGCGACATTAACCGTATCAATACACATAAAACAGGTACAGCGCCATGTAAGACAGCATGTCCCGCACATATTCCGGTTCAGGGATATTTGAAGATGGCAGCTCAGGGTAGATATAAAGAAGCGCTTGCGTTAATTAAGAAATATAATCCGTTGCCTGCAGTTTGTGGTTATGTATGTAACAGAAGATGTGAGGATGCATGTACACGTGGAACAATTGATGAAGCCCTTGCTATAGATGAAGTAAAGAAATTCATCGCTATGCAGGATATGAAGAGTGGTGATCGTTATGTTGCACCTAAGGTTGTTCCTAAGATTTTAGGAGACTTCGAAGAGAAGGTCGCGATTATCGGAGCAGGCCCTGCAGGAATCTCATGTGCATATTATCTTGCAGAAAAAGGATACAGTCCGACACTATTTGAGAAGAATAAGAAGCCGGGCGGAATGGTAACTTATGGTATTCCTTCATTTGTAATGGAAAAGGATATTATTGAGGCTGAAGTAGATATCCTTCGTAAAATGGGCGTAGATATTAAGCTTGGTGTGGAAGTCGGTAAAGATATTACAATCCAGCAGCTTCGTGATCAGGGTTATAAAGCATTTTACATTGCAATTGGATGTCAGGGAGGACGTGGAATTAACGTTCCCGGCGAAGACGCGAAGGGTGTTATGAAGGGAGTGGATCTTCTTCATACAGTTATTGATGATGAGTCTTACAAGATTTCGGGAGATACTGTTGTAATCGGTGGTGGAAATGTTGCTATAGACGTATCTCGTACAGCAATTCGTTGCGGAGCATCTAAGGTAACACAGATTTCACTAGAGACACGTGACATAATGCCTGCACTCCCGGAAGAGATAGAAGTAGCCGAATCGGAAGGAATAGAATTTGCCGGTGGCTGGGGTCCGAAAGAGATCCTTACTGAAAACGGTAAGGTTAGCGGAATAGTATTTAAGAAATGTACTCAGGTTAAAAATGAACAGGGACGCTTCGATCCGAAGTACGATGAGAACGATACAATGACAATAAGTTGTTCAAATGTAATTCTCTCCGTAGGACAGTGTACAGAGTGGGGCAAGCTTCTTGAAGGAGAAGATGTTGAGTTCAAAGGACCCGCACCTGTTGCGGATAAGGTAACATTCCAAACTACCGTACCGGATATATTCGTAGGCGGAGATATGTTCTACGGACCGAGATTTGCAATAGATGCTATTGCATGCGGTAAAGAGGGAGCTATATCAATTCACAGATTCGTACAGCCTCACTCATCACTTACCATAGGACGTGATCCGAATTACTTTATTGAATTGGATAAAGACGATATTCTCGTAGAAAACTATGATAATACAGGTCGTCAGGTCGCTAAGTATGCCAAGGTTGAAAGTGGAAAACTATCCTTCCGCGATACTAAACTTACATTTACGGAGGAGCAGGTTAAGAAAGAGACAGCCCGTTGCTTAGGCTGTGGTGCTTCAATCGTAGATCCCAATAAATGCGTTGGTTGCGGTCTTTGTACGACAAGATGTGAGTTTGACGCTATTAAGCTCACGAGAGATCATCCTGAGGCAACTACTATGAGAAAAGCTGAAGAAAAATTAAAGTATATCCTTCCTAACGGAGTAAAACAGGCTCTTAAGAGACCTTTCGTTAAGAAGACCCCTAAAGAAACAGCTTGGTTAGAGTAGTTTGCCACAACATTATAATGATATATATAGTATTTGGTATTATATATATTTGTTCCTTTATAGAAATCCGGTTATCCTTTTGCGACCGGATTTCTTGCTTTTTATATGGTTTTTCCTACATCTTGTGCCTTGAGTGGAGTTCTTCCACAAGGGATTTAAAATGTTTCTAAAAAAATACAATCTTAATCAAAAAGTCCTTGCATACCCCATAAAACTGTTGTATATTATTACTTGCTGTGACATCGATAGCTATGAAGCGTGAGGTTGCTATTGGCAGTAT
>JAIKVT010000233.1 GCA_024685495.1 Lachnospiraceae bacterium | reverse complement strand
CCTGACAAATATGCATCATATCCAATATATACATCTGTCAAATCATGCTGTCCCATTAAACGTACATATTCTCCGGCATCATATTCCTCAATTGCACTTTTAAGGTCCTTCTCACATGCACCCTTTCCATATATATCAAGTGATACGTCAGGAATCTGTTCTCTTGCCTTAACAACTGCACGAATTAACCAATCAACATGCTTCTCATTAGCAAGTCTTGATGCCGTAATCAGACTATGCTTCTTACGCTTTTTCTTAGGAACTTTAAGTTCATCCACAGAGCCCACCGGAACTGTTACAATATTAGGCTCCACGCCTTTATACTCTCGAAACTGCTCTCGAAGCAAGACATTTTGAGCATCTGTTGCAGTGACATAAAAATCAATATGCTCATGCTGCGAGAAAGAATACTCATAGAAATTATTCCAAAGAATATTATCCTCATTAGTATTATTCTCGCTGAAATGATCGGCATGAATGACGATTCCGACCTTAGCGGAAGCGGCATTTTGTAAAATTGCCTGACCGATACCCGTAGTCCTGTCAATAATTACAATGTCCCGCTCAGTAAGGCCCAGGCTTCTTACCATGTATCCTACAAGTTCTTCTTTAGAATAGAGCACGGTATCCTTCATTCTGTACAAGACACTATCATCATCAATTACTTCTTCGAACGCAACACTGCCATTAGTATTGAAGAATCTTCTTAGATATAAATGTGCTTTCTTATCCTTCGGCGCATAATATTCCGTGAATACTCTGCCATAAGTGTAGAAATCCTTTCGAACCAAAAAGCCCATTGATACTCTCTCAACTCTGTGAACAAGGTCTGATTCCTCATCCACCAGATAGACCGTATAGAAATTATCTTTGCCCGGGAATATATATCTGGCCGTTTTCCCTTCTCTTGTAAATGTGTATTCCTTTGCTTCAAAATCCTTCTCTAAATCTTTAAGTGTATAGGTAACAGGCGCTGTTCTAAAATCTGTAAAATACTGATAAAGCCATATAACTTCAGTATCTTTGAATCCAATGTTTTCAGTCATATGCTCAATATTGTCACGCACAAACATATCAGTAAATACAAATTTAAACTGCTTATCAATTTTTCTTAAGATATTAGCCCTGTAGCTTTGGGCATATTCAACACCTGAACTGGCCCATCCTATTCCAAGATTAAAATTGTATATCATACTTATCCTCCGGGGAAAAAATAATATGTCATAATTTGCAAGTATTCATAATATCTAACATTACTGCACTACGGATACATAATATGTATCTCATCTTCGTCATCCACGCTGACATCACTAAGTAAAATATTTCTTACGATATTTCTTTTGATGTCGCGTTCCATAAGTCGAAATGCACTAAGTGCATCTTTATGATATTCGTATACAAGATTACGTTGCGCCGTCGCTCTTCCCGATACGGCAGATTGAAGTTGTTGCAGATAATCTACTTCTTCAACCCAGGCATCATCAATAGCCTGAAGTGTTGCAATCCTCATAAAATCGACCATCTTTTCTTTATCGCCGATTCTCTTCTCCTGCCTCTTCAAACCGATAATAACTATTTCTAACAAATTACTGCGAAGCAGTTCTTTATCTTCAAGATTATCAAATGATTCTAATGCTTTATCATTAATTGTATAGCTTATATTATCGAGAATATATCGACTAAGTTTTGATATTGTAATATCATCTTCTTCATCTAGGAAATGATCTATATTATCCTGCGCTATCTTAGTTATATCCTGATATGAAAGCTTTGCTCCGAATAATAATCCATTCCTTGTCTCATATAAAAGCTTTCTTTGCATCTTCATTACAAGGTCGTAATCGAGTGCCTTCTTTCGTGAATCTCTGGCTCTTTCTTCCGTAATCTTTTGCGATTTATTAACTATTCTTTTAATCTTAAATTGAGATATCTTCTTCTGACCTTCTATATATGGTTCATATTTTTCAACATCAAAATTATTCATAACTTCATCTTCTAACGAGACAAAGAATTTCGAAAATCCGGGATCACCCTGTCTTCCTGCACGACCTCTCGTCTGTCGCTCCTGCCTTATATTAGACATTCGACCTACACCGATAACAGCAAGTCCGCCTAAGTCTTTAACCTCATCACTAAGCTTAATATCCGTACCTCTGCCTGCCATTGATGTGGCTACAGTTACCGCGTCTAAACTTCCCGCTTCTTTGATAATTTCAGCTTCCCAAAATGCGTTATTGGCATTTAATACATTATGAGGGATTTTCTCATTGATAAGAAGCTTTGATAAATACTCGGTCTCAGCTATTGTCGATGCCACTATAAGTACGGGCTGTCTCGATTCGTGATGTCTTAAAGCTTCTTTAATAGCTTCCGTAAACTGACTCTCAAAATCAGGGAAGAATATGTCTTTATGATCAACTCTTCTAAGCTTATGATTTGGTGGAATTACGACCACTTTCTTATTGTATATCTCTAACAATTCATCAGCGGCATCTTTAATTGTACCGCTCATGCCTGCCATTTTAGGAAACATCAAAAAGAGGTTCTGATATGTAATGGACGCAACAGATCTGTTTTCCTGCGTTACCTCAATTAATTCTTTCATCTCGATGGCCTGATGTTGTCCGCCTCGCATCTTAACGCCCGGCATCATACGACCTGACTCATTATCAAGAAGGACTAACTCTCCTTCGCCGCTTATTACATAGTCTCTCTCAATCTCGAACAGCTCATGAGCTCGAAGTGCAAGTGTAACATGTCTGTTTACTTCAAAATTATCTTCGCTGTAGAAATTATCTATCTCAAAGAAATCTTCAGCTTTACGAATTCCTTCTTCAGTAAGCCAAACCTTCTTCTCTTCCTTCTCAAAATCTTCATTTCTTTTAAGTGTTGTTACAAAGAAATTAGCAAGTTCATAGAGATTAGACTGAACCCTTGGTGATCCTGATATTACAAGCGGTGTCTGCGCGCTGTCTAATAACACCGAATCCGCTTCATCTATAATTACAAAATTAAATTCCGGCATAAATTTCTCATCGGAATTTTTGGCAAGATTATCGAATAAGTAATCAAATCCCAATACGGAATGCGTCGTATATACAATATCATTTGCATATATTACTTTCTTTTCTTCATTTGTAAATCTCTTAGAAGCATCCTGAGATACACCGGCAGCAACACTAAGCCCAAGGAAATTATATACTTCACCCATCTCCTCAGCATCACGAAGGGCAAGATATTCATTAGTCGTAACAAGAATATTGCTCTTTCCCGTAAGTCCGTTAAGATACATTGGCATGGTAGCAACCAAAGTCTTGCCTTCTCCAGTATTCATCTCACACAGATATCCTTTATGCATGGCAATAGCTGCAAGCACCTGAACGTCATACGGTCTCTTACCGAGAATTCTGCGATCCGCCTGACATACAACGGCATAAGCTTCCGGTAATATATCATCTAAACTCTGTCCTTCAGCAATTCTTTGCTTAAATTCGTCTGTCTTAGCTGCTATCTCTTCATCAGACAAATTGTCTAAAGACGCTTCAATCTCACGAACCTGCTTTAGAATCCTATTAAATTGTAAAATTGTCAGTTGATTGTTCATATAAGCGAAGTTCCTTTGATATTAAATCCTAATTTGATTTATATTCATTGCCAAATTGTATCTGTTCTTATTTAGATTTTTGCTCTATTTCTGTTATCTTTACATTGTGAAATGTGAATTCATGCATTCCACCGTTAATCAGTTGCATCTTATAACTGTATGTCTTAAGTGGACATCTAAATGATGCTTTATCTCCATTCAATATAAAATTGCCTGCTTCCATCTCGTATTTATCATAGAAAACAAAACGAATAATATACCCCTTAGAATTAGGCGTATCGATATCGACACTAACCTCATAGGCTGATTCTCCGTCAATTATAGGAAGTGCAGGCTCAATTCTCTTCGCCTGAAAATTAACCTTCGAATACCACTCCTTAATAACCGTTCCCGGAGGCATAAGCATATTCTTGAATTCTACGTTGTCTTTTCCGTTATATATGATTTCCGACCCATACAAATAAGTATCAGCCGAATACTCATTCCAATATATCTCATATGTCTCACTTGCCATAAGTTCTTCCTCTTTTTAATACTTCTCAATTTCAATTACACATTTCCCAGATCTAAAATATGTTAAATGTCTCTACCAAAATCCTCTCGAAGTATTTTCTCAAACTGACTTGAGAACCATCCGACGATTGCGCCCGTATTATCATTATGTCTTCCGTGCACACCCTTACCGTATACCTTGACACCACCCGACTTAAGGTGTGATATCACATTTTCATATGCATTAGAATCGTAGTCATCTTCAATCATATATGACATGATGAACTTCGTATTATTCCAATCGGTATCATTGAATTTATCCCAAAATTTATCATTTAAGCGATATGCATTCTCTTTATTGGCATCGCCGAATACATTCTTTACAACATCAAGCGATGTCGGAAATCCGCCCGGTCGCTTGAGTTTCTCATTAAGGGCAACGTCACCGATATTGGCAAGAGGCTTTCCGAGAATCAACGCATGTGGCGTAACATCGCAGCTGTAATAAAGTGCACCGTAAGTTCCCATCGACAGACCGGACATTATTACATCAGACGGTTTAAAATCCAAATCATCAATATATTCTAATATGGCATTCGTTATCAGACTCTCATACTCTTCACTTCCCATATAGAATCCGCCACCCTCAAGACGCGATTCTGAGACAAGCAGAAACGGAGCATTCATATTTCTCATAAGGAAATATCCTTCAAATCCTTCCTTCGTCTTATAACCGGAAAAATACACATTAAGAGGCGGCTTCATATCGCCCGGATCGAAATAGAAAAATACTTCTTCTCTCTTAGATGACACCTTTCTCATGCCACCCGGTATAAAGTGACCATGTCTTTTTCGTGAAAATCTGTCGTGCAAAGCAATAATCTTGAATTTGCCCTCACCCTTTGCGTGAACGGATACACATATCGGCCCCGCACTTTCGTCATTTACTACACTTATCGTGTGTTTGAATTGTTCCTCGTCAAATTCCCACTTTTTAATCACATTTGACAAAGAACCGGGTTGAAATTGCGTGATGACAATCTTAATCTCAACGCCGGACTCCTTCTCATATTCCATCCAAAACTCAATCGTCTGGCCCTTGGCAATAGGTATATTATTGCGCCAAAACATCAGTTGTGAATACTCTTCTCCAAAATCACCTTCCAATTCGATTCCGCAATTACCGTGCCACTCAACTCTTCCTTTAAAATCAAGCGCAATATCGAGATTGGTATTCCTAAATTTCTCGCCGTAAGACTTAGCAAAGAAGTATTTAAGTTCGTTATCAAGAAATGTCTGGATGTCCTTTTCATTAATCTTATTGGCAAGCTTACTTATACAAAACTCCATAAACTCCCCTTTTATGGGAACTGTCGTAGTTATATATAAGCAATATGCCTTAGTACATTTGCGAAGTAATTTGAGCTCATCCTTTGTCGGAACTCTGTCAAGAAACACAAGACAATAAGGCCTTTTTGGAACATCCTCTAAGGTCTTAACATAAGTCCATTTCGCATATGACGGAATGTTATAGACTTCTCTCCAATCTTCTTTTCCTAATTGTAATACACTTACATTATCCAATGTTATCTACAACCTCTTTCCACTTCTCAACAAGTCGTCTTGTAGTATAATTCTCACCGATATCATAGGCGTGAATCATCGCATTATTCCAATTCTTCATACCTGAGAGATAAAATCTCAATGTTTTGGGCAAATCTTCAATATTTCGAACCACCTGACCGTTAAGGCCGTCCTTAACATACTGCGTCTCTTCCGTAACAATCTGTGGAATTCCAAAGCTGACACCACTAATCTGAAGATACAGATTAGAGGCATTAGACATATTAATAATAAGTCTTTGCTCCATAATACATTTACTTGCGGAAAGCTCATCCACACATTGCTCCACGAAGAACTTAACGGGAACTTCTTCCATACCGTCAATATCATCAATTCCATTCTCTGATACATTATCATCTAACGTACCAAGCGCAAGTTCGGAACTAAATCCGTTATCTGAAAGTATTTTACCGGCCCGATTAAGCAAATCGTTCGGCAAATTATAATCTGCTTCTCTTGTGAAAAAGTACACCCTTGCTTTATCATTTTCATCAAAATATTCAGCAAACATCAATACAAGCTTCTCAAAGCTTTCGGGTGATAAGCTGTCAACTGCAAGCAAAATCTTTTGAACGGTAAGCTGCTGGCTGATTCCGTTCTCTCTTCTTGTATCATAAGGTGTAATATTGACAACCTTGTCCTTCTCACTCTCATATTTATCCATTATCTCATCTGCTCTAATCTTAGAGTCTGTAATGATATAATTTGCATTTTGCATAACCTGCTTTGTATATTCATCATCAAAAGAAAACCTCTTCTCGAAGAAAGACAAAATGGTCTTCTTACCCTTCAGACTTTTCGCTACAAGCCCTGTTATAAGATTATGCATGGCAACACAGAAAATATCATCCGAAGACAATGTATCAATATAAGAGTTGAATATCTCAGATATGACCTCTTCTAAGCTTTCATATTGTAATTTTTTAAATGTTATTTCACGCTTGTCATCCCCTGAACCTAACACATAGAAATTACGCTCTTTATTAATCTCAACATGGCCGTCTTCGAAGAAAACACGTATCTTCCATGTACCATTTTCATTATAATAATCCTGATATACAGGTGCGGTTTCATCATAAATAATCGCAGATGATACAAATCCCCTGTCATCGTAGATACTTCTGATGGCTACATTATCGCCTTCGTACATATCAACCTGTATCAGATTACCGTCTTCGCCGAATTCTAACTGGGCGTATTTCCTACCCTGAAAAAGAGCTATAGCCACAAAAGGCGTATAGATAAACTCCGTATTGGGAATCCAACTCAAATCTTTATACGAAAAAACCCTGGCCCTTTTACTCTCGCATTCATTAATCGCATCAAATACAGAAAAATACGGCGCCATATACACTCCCTGCCTATGCAGGAAATGTCTTAGATTAGGCGAAAATCCCAGAATACAAATACTGTAATCAAAGGCCTTATTCCTATGAAACAGCTGTATCTGCTTAACAGAATCGTCGAACTCGGAATGCATCTTTCTCTCGTGCCAGTTCTGCTCATTTTCACACCATTCATTATTTTTAAACCATGCAGGAATAAAAACTACCATAAGTCTCCTCGTATAATATATTTATTAAATGTTAATATAATAATTCAAATAATTACCTTAAATAAAGGGTTTATATTCATCGTAATTTCGAATTGTGATTACTTCCTGTAATAAGTTATAGAAAATACCGGCAAGCATCATAAACAATGATGGAAGTGCTGCAAGTGATGCGTCAATTATCCGGAAATATTCTAAAAGCATTGGAATCAGTATACAAACTCCCATAACAGTTGAACTAACAATACTTATAGATAAAATCTGACCTCTCAGATAGCGATATGTATCATCTCCGGCATGAAGATCAACTATACTGTCCCCGCTTTTCAGAAACTGCTCTGTTAAATCCTTCGGACTGATAAATACCATAGACATAAAAATCGTAAGAAAATACAGAACACCTATATAAACAATAATACCGAATATCTCAGTAAGAACCATATTGTTATGTATCCATGTAACTACACCTGAATTCGGAAATACAAATCTGATTCCCGCAACTATAATCTGAAGCAACATAAATACAGCCGATGAAAACATAACAGGCATAACACCTATAGGATTAAGCTTAATTGCCATATAATTCTTGTCCGCATAGATACTGTGTATAGCCACACGCTGAACAGGTAGCCTCTTCTCCGCATTTTCCATAATAATTACAACAACTACAACCACAATAGAGAGTATAACCGGGATAATAACCTTAGAGAACGCATTGCCATGTAGCATGGCAATAAAGCTGTCTAAGATGTTGATGTAGATAAGCATAGTCTGTCCGCCGATGCCGTATCGGCTGTTGCGATCCGCTAACCAGAGAATTACAAATGCTCCTGCAACCATTTCAGCTACTACAACGATCCAAGTCATAATAAGTTCGTTATCTGAGTAAATAAAAGAAAGCTTATTAAGCTTATAGACAGCCTGGATAATCGCTACAACAAGCATTATAAGAAGAGAAATGCGATTTAAAGTAACTTGAGAAATTCTGGATTTCTTCTCGGAACTTAAGGCTGCCATCACCATTTGAATTATTAAAGACGATATCATATAAGGAAAAATTCCTAAGGTAAGAACAGAATGCTCATATCTGTCACCGCTGATTGTCTGTAATAAAAGAGTCTGTACATCTATATCAATAGAAGTATCCACCGATAAATCCAATCCGAATAAAGGAAGCGACCTTCCAAGCAGATAGATTAACACAATGAATACAGTGAAAATTAATTTATGAATTAATATTGTATGTTTGTTAGAATTACGCTCTTTTGACATAAAAATTCCCCTAAAACCATATACTAAATATTATATAGTATTTAGGGGAAATATGCCAATAGTATGATATTCTAATTGCTTTTATATTATCTTTCGAATAAATGTATAAGTAAATCTTTCCATTTCCTGTTATGAGGATGATCTCTAAGCGGCAGATTGAACTTATTTGAACCTATTAAAACGGTTTTTGGATAAGTAAATTCCATAAAGCCCCATTTGCCGTGATATGCACCCATTCCGGAATGACCTACACCGTTAAAAGGAACTCCCTTAACCATCATGTGAATGCAGACTTCATTAATACAGCCTCCGCCAAATTGCATACGCTTCATTGTCCTATCAGCCCACTCATAGTCATTTGAAAATACATATAAAGCAAGACCTTTTTCTCTCGAATTGATAGTATCTAACAACTTATCAACCTCAAAATCTTCATATGTAACAATTGGAAGAAGCGGATTAAACAGCTCTCTATTAACTATCTCCTCATCTATATCTACGGGATATATTACAGTCGGCTCAAATTTTAAGGTATTCTCATTACCGGATCCGCCATATACTACTCTATCCTTATATTTTTCGGTATATTTAACACATTTGTCAAATGCCGACTTATTAATAAGTCTAGGATATTCCGCGTTAGTCAACGGACTTTCACCTAGTTGCTTAGTGAAGGCCTTCTTAAGTTCCACAACAAAATCCATGGCAACTTCTTTAGCGACTGCAACCTGATTAATATTAATGCAAATCTGTCCGCTGTTTAGTGATTTGAAAAATGCGATTTTATTTGCAGCGTCTTTAAGATCAGCATCTTTTCTTATAACACACCAGTTACCTGTCTCTCCACCGAGCTCTAATGCAACAGGTGTAAGGTTTTTAGCCGCTTCTTCTAACACGTGCACACCTACCCTGGGTGAACCTGTATAGAATATCTTATCAAAGCGCTGCGCCAGTAGCATATCAGCCACATCGTGACCTCCACCGATTACAGTTACATACCCGCAAGGATAAATCTCTGATATAATCTTTTTCATCAAGGCTGTACAATTAGGCGTCTTTGAACTGGTCTTAATAACAGCTGTATTTCCACCTGCTATACTAGCCGCAAGCACGCCAAATGAAAGAAGAATCGGAAAATTAAATGGACTTATAATAAGTGTGGCACCATATGGCATCTTGTAAACCTTAGTAATTATACTTGGAAAACAGTGAACTCCACTTACATGCACCTCGGTTCTTGCCCATTTTTTAAGACCTTTCATTGTTTCGTTAATTTCTAATATCAGACTTCCCACATCGCAAAAATATGCTTCGAGCGGATCTCTTCCAAGGTCTTTGCTTAGTGCCTCTTTAAGATCATCTTCATACTTGATAACAGCATTTTTAAGAATTCTTAACGCTTTAAGGCGAAATTCCACGTCAAGAGTCTTACCTGTATCAAAAAATTTCTTTTGTTTGGCAACAATCTTCGGTATCTTTTCTTCATAGTTCATAAAAACACCCCCTTTACGCTTTACAATACCACAATAAACTTATTACATCAACATTTCCAAAATATTGTGATACAATAGATTGTATGAAAACAGGTTAGATAATTATCAGAAAGGACAGATTATGAACGATTTTATTTACAGTGCACCTACGAAAGTTTATTTTGGAAAAGATCAGGAATTAGAAGTAGGTAAATTAATAAAGCCATACGCACCAAACAAAGTGTTGATTCACTATGGTGGTTCATCCGCGAAAAAAAGCGGTCTTCTCGATATAGTAAAAAATGCATTAGAGGCTGAGGACATAGAATATGTTGAGTTAGGCGGCGTAAAACCCAATCCGGAGCTTCCTCTCGTTCGCGAAGGAATCAAGTTATGTAAGGAAAATAACGTAGATTTCGTCCTTGCAGTAGGTGGCGGTTCCGTTATGGACTCTGCTAAGGATATCGCTAACGGTGCCGCTAATCCTGATATCGACGTATGGGATTTTTCTCTTGGAAATGCGATTCCAAAGCATACTCTTAATAAGGGATGCATCCTTACCTTAGCAGCCGCAGGCTCTGAAATGTCTCATTCTTGCGTTATTACCAATCCGGAAACTAAGGATAAACGAGGCTACAGTTGCCCATGCAACCACATGAATTTCGCGATTGAAAATCCTGAATTAACATTTTCAGTAAACAAATACCAAACGGCTTGCGGGACAGTCGACATATCAATGCACACTATCGAGCGCTTCTTCATGCCCGGAGACGACACCTATCTGACAGATGATATCGCAATTGCTGTTATAAGAAATGCGCTTTCAGCAGGTAAATGTTCATTCAACGAGCCTAATAACTATGAAGCCAGAGGCAATATGATGTGGGCATCATCGCTTGCACACAACGGACTAACCAATTGTGGCCGTCAGTTCCAATTAACGGTACATCAGTTAGAACACGAAATATCAGGTTTATACCCTGAGGTGGCACATGGAGCCGGCCTTGCAGCTTTATGGTGCAGCTGGGCCAGATATGTATATCAATCTAATATCCCACGCTGGTTAAAATATGCTAATGAAGTCTGGAACATCGATATCAATTATGAACATCCCGAGGAGACAATCCTTAAGGCAATTGAGACTCAGGAAAATTTCTATAAATCAATAGAAATGCCAATTGATATAAAATCTCTAGGTGTAAAAGAGTCAGATCTCGAGTATTTAGCTGATAAATGTAGTCGTAGTAAGACAAGAATCTTAGCGGGATACAAAGAATTAGGCTATGAAGAAATCTTAGATATATACAAAATGGCATACAACAGATAAATAGATATTAAAAGAGCAGGCCCATGTGAGGTCTGCTCTTTTTCATTGTTTGGAATTAATAGTTATTACTTAAGTATTTTGAAAAGTTCTTCTGTAACTCGTTTGCCCGGAAGACCTACTACATTTTCATAGTCTCCCTCATATCTGTCTATATATTTACTGAATATACCTTGAATAGCATAGCTTCCGGCTTTATCATTACCTTCCCCACTTGATATATATTCTCTTATGTCATAATCATTCATGTCTCTTACATACACATCCGTCTTTTCCGAGAAAGTAACTATATTATTAGGCGAACATATTGTTACACCTGTATATACCTGATGACAATCACCTTGTAATAGATTAATCATTCGATATGCATCATCATCGTCAATTGGTTTTTCAAAGATCTCGTCATTAAATGCTACTACCGTATCTGCTCCAATTACAATATCCTCAGGATGGTTATTAAATACTGCCATAGCTTTCTTATAAGACAAATCTTCTACCAATTGCGCCGGCGACATATCAGAGTGTGTTTCATCAACGTCTGAAATCTCTATTGTAAAATCAAGATTATATTTTTGTAATATCTCTTTTCTTCTCGGTGAACCGGAGGCTAATATTATTCTGGTCGTATTCATCTCTATACGCTGATATTAATTATTCATCAATATCATCTTTCTTATTCTCAAGGATAGATAACATGCTCTTTCCTTTCTTCTTATCATAAGCTGATTTAGCAGTAACTGTTGATGCTATTACTAACAGTATCCACCAGAACTGAGCCATTTGGTTGGTTCCTTCTGCAAGAGGTACTACATCATCTTCGATCTCAACTAACTCATCTCCTCCTGCAAGAGGTGTTACTTCATCGTTTATTGTTACCGCATCTGTAGCTGTAGTTGCAGTTGTTGTAGTTGCTGCTGTAGGCGCCGTAGCTGCCGGAGTTACTACTGCCGCAGTTGTTCCATCTGCCACAGCGTTAAATATTGTACCATCTGCTGTTACAGGTGTTGTATCTCCGTCTGCTGTTGCAATACCGGCATCATTAGCAGGAACATTTGTATCTGCAGTCTCACTTGCAGCTGAGCTTGAGCTCTGTGACATACTTGTTGAAGTACTTTCACTCATCGAAGTACTTGTACTTGTTGACAAGCTGGCACTTGTACTTTCCATAGCGCTATCGCTCTCACTTGAAGCTGTACTAGCACTTGCCGAAGCACTATCACTAATTGATGTACTCATTGATGTTGAAGCACTATCACTTGCTGAAGTACTTGCTGATGCTGAGTTACTTGCTGATGCTTCTTCGCTTGTCATATTATCAGTGCTCTGGCTTTCTGAAGCTGATGCGCTATCACTTGCCGACGTACTAGCTGATGTGCTTGCACTTGCACTTTCTGAACTATAAGCACTTTCACTGGATGAAACAGATGTTGAAACTGATTCACTGCTACTTGCTGATGTTGAAGCACTGTCGCTTGCTGATGTTGATGCGCTATCACTTGCTGCATTACTTGCTGATGTTGATGCGCTGGTACTTGCTTCATTACTTGCTTCATTACTTGCCGATGTTGATGCACTGGTACTTGCTTCATTACTTGCACTTGTTGAAGTACTTGCACTTATTGATGTTGAAGTGCTTGTTGAAGCACTATTACTTATCGATGTTGATTCACTGGCACTTAATGAAGCACTGGTTGATCCGGAAGCACTATCGCTTGCTGATGTGCTTGCTGATATAGAAGCACTGTCGCTTGCTGATGTGCTTGCTGATGCTGATGCACTTTCACTTGCTGATGTACTTGCTGACAATGAAGCGCTCTCACTTGCCGATGTACTTGCTGAAGCTGATGCACTCTCACTTGCCACATCACTTGCTGATGCTGAAGCGCTTTCGCTTGCTGATGTACTACTTGAAGTTGAAGCACTGGTGCTTGCTTCATTACTTGCTGATGTTGAAGCACTATCACTTGCTGAAGTACTTGCTGATGCTGAGTTACTTGCTGATGCTTCTTCGCTTGTCATATTATCAGTGCTCTGGCTTTCTGAAGCTGATGCGCTATCACTTGC
>JAIKVT010000219.1 GCA_024685495.1 Lachnospiraceae bacterium | reverse complement strand
CCGGCCTCAATCTTACTTAAGTCTAAGATATCGTTTATAAGGGTCAAAAGCACATTTCCCGCACCCTTAATATTGACTGCATATTTCTTAGTAGAAGGCTCCCTTGTATCGCGTAAAATCATCTCATTCATGCCGAGAATTCCGTTAAGCGGAGTCCTTATCTCATGTGACATATTAGCAAGAAATTCATCCTTTACCTTAACCGACCTTTTTGCATCGTCTGTCTCCTTGCTCATAATAATCAATTCTTTGATTGTATGTAATATTGCAAATATCAAAAAGCCCAGCAGACCAAATGCCACAACAGTTCCCGTAAACATTCCGTTAGTAACAGACAGATACAGAATAATCTGAATTATTACTGCCATTTCGAAAAGGCCAAAACCGATTGCAACATATTTATAGGACTCAATTTGTCGATGTACCACATCACTTATCATTGTATAGCCCATTACGACTATAGCAATAATTACGTATAATCCGGCAATGATAAATATCTTGGAAATCTCTGCTACTCCGGTTACAAATAGTGTTAAACAAACTACAGCATTAATCACACCTAAGACTTCAACGACAGAAATTACTTTCGTATGTCTTCTTTTTTGAAGGGAATCAAAGAATACAAGAAGTGGAAACGGCATAATAAGAACAACCAAAAACGGCGTGTCCGACATCACTGATACATTTCTTGCAAAAATCTGTCTGAATACCGAATTGTATATAACCCATATTCCACCCAATAAAACAGCGAAAGAAAGGTCTCTTAACTCTAAATATTTGCGATAAATTATCTGGTAGCCAAGCGCTGCAAAATAAGACATTCCACCAAGCAACAAAACTGCAAAACCAACAAATAATTCTGCACCGTACTCCCCAAGCAAATGCTTCAAAATTCCCATTCTGTTGCCAAGAAATACCGTATATACATTTCCTCTGTTATAACTATAATTAATCCTTAAGGTCTTACCTGCATCCTGTGGATAAACCGATACCATAATAAAGCAATCTGAAGATCGATCTGTAAGTATAGAATAATCATCTATCTCATACTTTGTCCTAAGTTCATTATCAACATATACTTCCATATCTTTTCCGCGAATCCACAAAGCATCTTTATCATACCCGACATCTTCCGGAATTGTTGTCTCGAGTACTATATCGGAATCCGCCGTACTAGGAAGTATAATTCGTTCACGTGTACCATCTTCATTTACAACAAACCAATTGTCTCTTGGCATCTCTTCACATTGCGCACCAAGATCGGGAGCGTTTGCAGGAAAAACAAACTGCCCTATTATGATATAACAAAACACTATAAGACCTATTATAGATAATGCTCTTCGAACATGTTTCATAAACCGTACCCCTTAACACCTACGAAAGTCTTGCTTTGTCATTCCTTCTTACGAGGCTAAGTACACCTTTCCATATCAATTCCATAACAATTGCCGCTAATGTCACAAGCACAAAATATACTATCGACGGCACTACATGTAACTCGCCGTATGTCAAATTCGGGAAAATCAAATCCATAATATAAGTTCTGAACAATTCATGGATCAGATAAATATTTAAAGTTATTGATGCCCATAGTTTTATGAACGAATCGAACGCTACTCTCTTTCTTGGTATGAAGCCGATAGCAACGATTACGAATATCATTATGAGAAATGCGAAATCATTCGTGGAATGTCCGTCCGTAAGCGAAAGTACAACTACAAGCGCCACAAGCACTACTTCTATTATTCGAAGCCACCATCTTCTCTCGAATCTGTTATATAAAAACTTCGAAAATTCCATGGCGTATATTCCAAGGCACATATCAAGAAAGCCTCTGATTAAAGCCTGATTGCCATAGAATCCTTCAGTCTTAACAACAGCATCTAAGCTGCCCACATATCTGTAAAGATACGAATATCCGATTACAAGACAGATGGGTACAATTATTTTGATAAATGTGTCTTTGTGATTAGCAAGGAACCAATAAATAACATATCCCGCAATAATAAGTATCGATATATACCAAAGCGTAGGATTGATATAATCCCAGTCTCTGTTAAGACCGATACCCTGCAGCATAAATATTTCCAATATAGAATCTAAAAGCTTTCTGTAGATTTCTTTAAAGCCGTAGCCTTCTTTTATTACGATTGCCACAAATACGCAGACAAATGCCATTAAATATTTTGGCCAGATGTTTTTATATCTGTGAAGATTATATTGCCATGCGCCTTTATATCTGTCCGAATAAACGGACATATTCTTATAGAGAAGCGCGCCCGATACAACAAAGAAAAATTCCACAGCGATATACCAACCCCACGTGCAGCCTTTCTCATAAAGAAAGCTGAGTGTCATCGGATAGTGGAATGCTATTATCATATATGTAAATAATATTTTCCAAAGGTATATGTTGTTTGTCTTTGCCTCTTTCATAACATTACTCTCACTTAATATTTCTTCTAAATACTTTTTTAACAAGTCCTTTAACGCTTTTTATGATTACTACCACAACAAATGTCAGTAAAAATACAACTATAAGCGAAATCAACAGCGATACGATAACTGCCACATAACTGTTATCTCCCAGCATCTTCGTAAATGCTGCGAATAAATCGTATTTCCTAAATGTCTCAACTATAAACGGATGCAACAGATATATTCCGAACGAACAACTCGCCAAGTAACAAACAACGCGACTAAATCCGTTATCCTTTTCTTTCATAAGAGAAAATACAAGCACTGCCACACAAGTTACAATAAGAATTGAGAAAGCGGTTGTCCACCACATTGTGTAAAATGCGTTTTCGACGCCGACACTCTCGCTGTATATATAGAACTTACAGCGAATTATAATTGTAACTATTAAAACTATAATCGCGGGAATTGCCCATAATTTGTTGTTAAATATCGTGCGGTTTTGATAAATGATATGTCCCCAGATAATTAATACATATGCGGCAAGCACAACCTTTAAGCCGGAAAATTCGAGGTTGAGCAAGTCATTATGCATAATATCGTTAGTTAGCCATAACGCAAAAACCACAACCAAAAATACAATCTGTCTTACCACTCCTTTATCGAGCCAATCCGTAAATATTTTGACGATTGGTAAAAAGAGCATAACAAGTATATATGCTAAGATATACCATGTATGATTTAATACGACAATATCAGGTGTCTTTGCCTGTGCAATCGGACTTAAGAAATTAAAAAAGTCGGCAATACCTCTGCCTGCAAAGAAACTGTCATTAGTATATAAAAAGTTCTGAAGAAAATATCCTAAGACATATAACAAAAATGTCGGGATAACAATTTTTGTAATTACACTTTTCCATTTACTGATATAGTCCGAACTGTTGAATACAAAAAAGCCCGTTATCATCCAAAAGAAGACTACACCGTCTGCAAGAAGACAATACCTAAGAGCATGCAACCATTCACTCTCACCTTCGACGATAACCATCTGGTTACAGTGAGTGGCTACAACAATAATACATCCTAACAATCTTAAAAATTCAACTTTGGCAACTCTTCTCTTACTACTCATAAATATAATAACTTCTTTAATTTCTACTTATACTTACTATAAATATCTACTTATAGCTACAATATCTTCTTTCTTAAAATTACAATAACTTCTTAACTCCGGGAATTAATTTAAGGATAAATGTTATAACAGCGCCGACTAAGAATACAAATAAGCACCATATCCATGCAGCTATATAGCTTCCACAAACTGATTGAAGTGCTCCATATACAGATGTCGTTAATGCTCTAATCATATTCTCGATTAAATATACACCAAAGACAGTTCCGCCAAGTGTGGTTATTATAAGTGCTGCAGGCTTTGGAACTTTTCTTCCCTTAAAAATCGTCTTAACAATATAAAATACACCGGCAACAAGTAACATTGAAAATCCGGTTGTATATAAACCTTTATCCCAATCGGTAAACTCTTCGTATGGCAGATCTCTGTAAAGTGATGCAACTACAACAAGCGCTATTGTAGCAACCATTACCGCAAGCCATATCATAACGCCCTTCGCATTGTAGTCTTCTTCCTTAAGTCTGTGTTCCATATAGTATCCAAGAAGCGGATACAAAATAATATTTTTAAAAAAAGGTATTGCAAAGAAAGAATTAAGCGAACCATCCATAGTAAAGAATACTACGGTTGTCAATAACCCTTCTATTATTAAAAAGGCAACAAATAAATATTTGAATTCTTTGTTGCTCATATTGAGCGCCATTTTCCTGATTAGCGGCAGACAAATTAAGTATGCAAGATAACTGTACAGATACCAATATGAAGCTGTAATATTGCCACTGACCGTATGATCAAGGAAATAACGAATTGACATTTCCTGATTTTCAAAAACTATTTGAAATGCGTATTGAATTACGGAAAAAATAACAAGAGCTATAAACATACGAAGGACTCTCTTCTTGTATAAGTCTTCTATGGATTCTTCCTTCGGAATTAATAAAGCTCCCGATATCATAAAAAATATGGGAACCGCTACCGCAATTAAAGCTCCGGCCGACATGTAAATCACCTTAAGCGGCAGCGGACATTCAAAAGCATACAGATAGTAGCCCTTCTCACTCGTATGATTGTATATAACAAATATAATGGCTATTATTCTAAGTAAATCCAGATATACTTTTCTTTGCTTTACATTTCCCATAACCTGTTGACTCCCACTACATTACCTTGTTCAAATCAAACGGTATTAATTCATCAGGCTCAATATAGTCCATTGCAAAGAACCAATACGTAACAATTGCAAATATATAAATAATTATTGCTACCGGAACGGGAATGTACTTTCTTACAATCTCTCTTTCCTCGATATAATGCATCTTAAAATCTTCATCTATTACTAAAAGTGCAATACAAACAACTACAAAGTATACCGTTGTAAGAACGATAGCTCTGCAATAATCATTCATCAAAAGCAGGAATACAAAGTTGGCCGTACCTCCTAAGAAAACGCCTGTATAGAACATTTTACCTTCGCTGTTAGAGCCTTTGATAAGCTTTAAGATAAATCTTAATACATAAATAATTATGGGACTTAAAAGAATAAGGCTTGCTATACATTTAAGAAGCGAAATTCTATGAACATTTACACCTGAGAAATATCCGTTGAAGAATAAAAGGAAAAACTCGGCAATATATAAAATTGCACCAACAATTAAAAGGACTGATTCACTCTTCTTTCCTTTAACAAGTCCCTTATATAGAATCAAAATGAATATGGCAAATGTGCCTGCAAGATTATGCGCCGGGCAAAAAGCTTCAGCTGCAAGAACAAGTATCATACTTAGCATGTCATAATCAGACGTAATACTGATTATTACCGCAAATAAAATTAATATCCAAGAATATACATCACCTGTTCCAAAGTATTCGTCGCACAGATACATCGGAACTATAAGAGCCGTAAATAAAACAAGCAGATAATAATTACTCTTCTTAACTTCTTCATCGCTTTTCTTTATTGTTACCAAAACAAAAGCAACTATCATAAGAAATAACGCACCTGTTATAATCTCTGCAACTCTCATATTATTCATATATGCAAAAAGATGATTGGTGTCTTCAATTGTTCTGTCCCAAAATCTGGCAACGCATAAGATCATGAAGCAAACCAATGCTCCCACATATGCTATATCTTTTTTTTGTAACCTGTTATTCATCATAAACTCCTTAAGAAGAACTTACTCTTACTTCAAACTTCGCTACGCTCATAAAACTATCGTTTGCATTAACATTTCCTAGTAAAAAATCAAATCCTTACTCTGGAACCATCTCTGCCAGTTCTTGGTAAGCACGTCTATATCAACATCCATAAACGGTACAAGGATAATAGGCATTACGCATAGGACTATTACCCAAGGATTACGTCTCATCATTTGATAATCTTCTTCTAATTGGGCCGTGACTAATTTGTCGCCCAAAACAGCCATGCCCACAATTGCAATAATATAATAAACTGCGATTGCCAATATCCAACGACCGTAATCTACTTTAAAAAGTAAATCAGGCATTATTGTAAGTGAGCCGACAAGACCTGCGATATATTTTAATTTGGCGCAGGCGCCGTTACCCTGCTTTATTAATTTTACGAAGAATCTTACTATGTAAATAATTATTGGAAGGCAGCATATTACAAAAAGTATAAGCTGTACGTGATTCATATGAACGAAACCGGTCTCGGCATCAGATACATCGATTCCAAGCACCTCGTGATATAGAAGTGTCGTGTGGAATAAACCGTCATGAGAAAGATTTGTCGCCTCCTCTACAACCTTATCGATTATGGATGTTCCCGCGCCTTTACTCAACAACTCAAACCATAAGAAAAGTGCGGAACCGGTTAGGAAAGATCCGACAAATAGAATTGCGTATTTTATTCTATGTCCTTCTTCGGACATAAGCTTGTAGAATAAAAGTACCAATATAATATTAAAATACATAAGCACATATCCCTGGTGGAACATTACGCCAAGCGCGGAGAAGACTATCGTAAGCCACTCTGTCTTCTTGTTAAATAATGCA
>JAIKVT010000215.1 GCA_024685495.1 Lachnospiraceae bacterium | reverse complement strand
TGAATATTTGTACTCCCCTTCAGCATCTACATATCCAATCTCATGGTTCCCTCCTACACTCAAAGTTCCTCCGCTGATCACCACACTTCCGCCTTTTTGATAGAAATCGTCCTTTATAGTCATGGTTCCATCGACGGTCATCGTATCTGAAGTCATTTGCACACTTCCGTTCACAACTAGATTCTTTCCGTTAACATGAAGCTTATGCGCATAAGGAACCGCCACATCTCCTTCAATCGTCACGTCTGTCTGAAGGGTTGCCCCAATACTCGCTCCATCTGAGATAATTACAAGCCCTTCCCCCGTGAGATTATTGAGTCCAATTTCTCCAGCAAAGACTATACTCCGACCATCCGCGTTCTCTACCGTAAGGTTTCCACCATTATAGCCACTTAAATGTGCACTTATGTTTTCTACTCTCGCCGATCCTTCTCCAGCCAAAACAATCTCAAATTCTTCTCTAGCAAGGATACCTTTCATAAAAGCGCGAAAATCCCCATATACATTCAATGTTCCTTTTGTCAGATCACTACTATAAAGATTATATGCGAGGACACTCCCTCCTATACTCTCTGTCCCTCCTTCATTAATTGTCAACTTTGTATAATCATAATATTTATATGCTCCTTCACCATCTATATATCCAATCTCATGGTTCCCTCCTACACTCAGGGTTCCTCCGCTGATCAACACACTTCCGCCTTTTTGATAGAAATCATTTCCTACCAATAACTGTCCGTTCTCTTTGATAGTTATTTTTTCTCGATATTGATATAAACTCCCTTTAACATCAAGAATTCCATTTAGCCAAAGATCACCATGTACAATAGCATCTCCATAAACAACAATTTTATGGCCATTCAAATCTAACGAACCATAATCTATAATCAGGCAGCCATATATTTCAAGATCTTTATCCTGTACAATATCTTCTTTAATTGTGTATCCAAAACTATACCTATGCTCCTCAAAATTATCTACTTCCTCTTCTATATTATCGGCAGCGGTATCATAATTATCTATGATAGTATCAGCATCTTTATTATCCGACTCATACTTCTTAGCTGCCACCTTAAATGCAATATCGGCATTTGCTATATCTGTTTCAAATATTTTATTAACGGACGAACGAACAGATTCTGCCTTTGCGATTGCGTTATTATACTTTTCAGATTGCATTCCTGAAAAAACATTATTTAGAAGACCCTCTTTATACATTTTTTCAGTATATTCCTCATAACAATCCATTCCAATATTATACATATTTAGCAGCATTCCATACGCTGTAATAAACATCTTCGCATTATCAGTTTCCCCAGATTGGATCTCATATAGAAGATTATCAACCTCCTCATGAAGCAGTTTCTCCATGTCATAATAAACTTCTAACTCGTTATATTTATTAAATTGATCATCTATGCCAGTAAGCGAATCGCTAAGAAATTTCCCAATTTTTGCTCCTGTATCGACTCCTAATAAAGGAAGATTTTTATATATTAAGGCTTTCCAAGCCAGCTCGATCATCTTATCTGATGCTAATCGAGTAGCTGTTGATCCTGTATAGATCCCTACCGCATCTTCATATGAAACCGAATCAGATAGATACAAAGAGAAGTCATTTAAGGCTGACGAATATGCCGAATTACTTGTATCATTCGCCATGTCTCTTAAAATCTCACTCATCTCCTGATTTGTTCCTATTAACTCTGATAGTTTGCAAAGACCATCAATGTATTCTCCTACATCTTTTGTCAGTTCAAGCAACTTTACTATGTCATTGGCTTTCGCATAGTTCTTATATAACCAGGATGTTTGTTTTTGAAGGTCTTCAATCTGAGCCACAGTTAACGAGTCAATTTTTGTAGAAACATCAACTTTCTCCGACCAACTAAGGCCCTTATATAATTTCTTCCATGCTGAAAAGCCAAGATTCTTAGCCGCTTTATTCAATTCTCCTATACTTCCTGAAGCACCAGATGTAACCATTGTGAACATATTTGAATCATTTTCGTTATAAAGCAAATTAAAGAGTAATGCTTCACAATATGCTCTTTCTTTTTCAGAATGATTTAATTCATCAGTTAAGTTTAACGTCAGTATTCTCCACTCATTCACTTTCATGCTATAGGACCAATCATTTCTATTACGTGTCACAATCGAATGATATGGTGGATAATATCCATAAAACACTCTGCAAAAATCACCTTTGTTGATTAAATACCAAGTCCTATAGAAATCATATCCCTTTTCATAAGCTTCTTTTTCAGTACAATCTATTTCTAAAATATCAGAATCAGCGTAGTATGTATGTGTCGCTATAGTAAGGGATATAACCATAACTATAATAAACCGAATTATTACATTATAATTCTTCATAATTATGAATTCCTTCCGTTTCATCTCACAATTTCTTCTGTCAATTGTTATAATCAAAATGTACTGCTGTTTTATGATGATTTCTTCTATTTTGTTTTCAATGAATTCTATTATGTACCACAACTATAAAAACATAATAAGCCACTCTGTCCATACGAAACAGAATGGCTTCAAATTGCAGCTGACTGCCATCCTCTCGGTCCAGGCTCTAGAGCTTTGCGTCGCCGGCTTTCGCCGGTTATGCCGACAATATGAAAAAGCCACCCGTCGCTAAGCGAACGGATAGCTCCCCTCTATCCTCTTTCAAACAAGTACATTATGCTACATTATACATTACTATGCAATAGCTAATCATAAATTATTCTGTGGTGACTGCATTGTTCACCATTATAATGTAAACTATAAACACATTATCTGTCGCCTATTTAACATCCTCCCCACCTGCCACGATCAAACAAAAAGGATCCTGACAGCCCAGAACCTATTTTTCCTTGAGACAATAAAAAAACAGCGGCACCATTGCTGATGCCGCCGAACTGATCACTTGGTCTTCACTCTCTTCGTACTCCATTTTGAGTATCCGTCTTTTCCGGCATAACTTACTTGGTCTTCACTCTCTTCGGATTCCATCTGGAGTAACCGTCTTATCCGACATAACCAAGATTCTTCAGATTAACGTGAATCTGATCTGGTTTATTCCGTCATAC
>JAIKVT010000172.1 GCA_024685495.1 Lachnospiraceae bacterium | reverse complement strand
AATACTAGATACAAAGATAAAGCGGATTTAACAGGTATTTTTGTATCTAGTATTAGAAAGCGACGCTGTCGTTTGACCTCCATTTACTATCTGTAGGTTTTTAATTGACGTGACATATTTACCCTGTGAGTTTTCAGATATAGATGCGCTTGTTGCTGTGGCAGAAATACCATTATTATACGCAAAGAACATTCTTTTGGTTTCTCCATCCGCCTCAATAATAGTTTTTCTGATATTTTTATTAACTTTTACCTTAGTTGAAAGAAAGGATCTTACATTCCCTTCTAGCAAAACACTTCCATATGTATCATATAAATCAGCGAGAACTGAACCAGGTATTACACATAAATAGCACTTTATGTCATCTGTAGAAGCGTCGCTTGCTTCCAGACAAGGTAAACCCTTTAAGGAGAACTTCGAAAAGTCAATTTCTACTGGTTCGTGACCATCTCCGCTGCTTAATACCCTGTACAATCTACTTATATCCCAAATGTTAAACTCAATAGGAATATCGTTGATGCTACTAAAAGGGAAGGTCGAGATTTTTTCACTCATTATTTTGTCTGTTATGATAAAAAATCTATACTTTCTAGTTGTGTTTTTCAGACGAATAATCTGCTCCACCATGTCATACACAGGGGTGCTAATTTCGATTTCGTTTCTGAAATTACCATTAAGGCATCCGTCAACAAATGTATTAAGCTTATCAAAAAGGATATTTGCCTCCGTTTTAATTAAAGTTTCTGTTTCAGGCTCACCACTGTAATCGGCTATAAAAAGTGACATTGAACAATCGTAATCGTCAAATGAATAGCCATCTACTCTGTAATTGCGTCTTCCGTTTCTTCCAATAGAAAAGCATGTCTCAAAATCAGGTATTATGTTTAAAGACTGTAGATCTTCCAGAACGGTTTTTACAAATGTGTTAACTGTTCCCTCATTTTCAGCAGCGGCTATGGTTTTAACATTCTCCAAATATTCTTTACGAAAAGAATTTAATTCCATACTTCTATTTCACCCTTTCTCCACGGATCTATGCCTACCAACGAAAGATCGTATTCTGCTCCCACTATTTCAACTGGAACAGAAGAAGATACTAATTTTGGAAATTTATCGTCCACACTGTAAAATGTCGGTGTGCCGTGTGTAAAATAAATATCATCATATTCAATTCGACCAGTATATCCAATATTAACAAGCTTTTGTTCAAACAGTACTGATGCATTAGGAAAGCCATTAAGCACCCCCCGTACACTATTAATCATATCATTTACGGAAACCGCCCTCGAATCAGTACTACTTGATTCGTCCACATCGATCTTGACCAAAAATCCATTATCTTCTGTTTCCAACTGGTTTAATGAAGAAATCGTCACTTTGTCCTTTCCAGTACTTACAGCCTTAACCTCAAACCACACGTTGGAAAAAATATAGTCTCTGTCTGCTCCATCAGGCCCTTGCCACGCAGACATTATTTCATCCCACGAAAAGTGGTATGACAAGACGTCCAAGGCAAATGATAATTCACCCACTAATCCCTTTAGTACGCTCTTGGATAAAATGGTATTCAAAGATGCAAACAGCTTTTGCCATGCTAAGAACCGCTTTGTAACTAATTCAAGTCCATCTCTTTCTGACATCACAACATATGAGGTCTCTAACAAGTCAGTACATAGCCTTGCAAAGATGTCTTGATTATCGCTGTCAACAGAACAAATTTGAGTCGCCCATTTTCCATCTTTCCTCCTGTTTTTGGTTATTTCTAATGCTTTGCTGGATTTTATAAGTGCTGGCTCAATATAAGTAAATAAAACTAACTCATCGTAACCCTTGTCACTAATGCCAATGAAAAAATCCATTGGATGATTAGGATCTACTCTCTGCAAATAACCTCTCTGATTACGGAACTGTCTCCATTTTTCTTTCAAATCATCAGTCTTCATTATCCTCATCCTCTTCAAATTCGCGAAGTTCCTTTTCCCCAACTCTATTTAATACATACTTAATCTTTTCACTACCACCAACTGTTCCGGGGAAACCCAACCCGAGACCAACTACTGGAACATTACCTACAAGTTGTATT
>JAIKVT010000085.1 GCA_024685495.1 Lachnospiraceae bacterium | reverse complement strand
AAAATGAGTTTGATTATTATAAAGGCATTGATTATAAGATTGATGTAATATATGAAGATGATGATATTATAGCTTGTAATAAGCCGGCCGGTCTGTTATCTCAAAAAAGTAAAGATAATGATATATCAATTAACGAATATATCGTGTCATATCTGATTAAAGAAAAGGGCTATTCATTAGAAGAATACAGAACATTTCACCCATCAGTAAGCAACCGACTTGACTATAACACTACAGGAGTGATACTGGCTGCAAAGACTCTTAAAGGACAACAAAACCTGTCTCACGCACTAAAGTATCACGAGCTTGAAAAGTACTATATATGTATTTGCGTAGGAGAGGTTAAAGAAGAAATAACCCTTAGCGCTCAGCTATCAAAGGATACTGACAATAATAAGGTAACTATATCTGACAATCGAGACGGCAATATTATGACCAAAATCTTCCCAATTAGAAGTAATTCGGACATAAGTCTTTTGAAAATACAGCTTCTTACCGGAAAGACACATCAAATAAGGGCTCATTTAGCCCATATAGGCCATCCCATAATAGGAGACATGAAATACGGCTATAAAGAAGTAAACGAGCTTTACAGGCAAAAATACGGCATAATAACACAAGCTCTACATTCGTATACGACATATTATGATAATAAAAATATAACAGCACCTTTACCGGATGCTTTGCAAAGATTAATAGAGGAAGAATATGGCAACGTGGAACTCTAGAGGGCTTAGAGGCTCTTTTTTAGAAGAAATGATAAATAAAACCAATGACATATATAAGCAGAACAATCTTGCTTTAATTCAAAAAATTCCCACGCCCATTACTCCTATTAATATTAATCCCAACAATAAGCAAATAACACTTGCGTATTTTGAGAAGAAAAGTACCGTCGACTATATTGGCGCCGTACAGGGAATTCCCGTGTGTTTCGATGCGAAAGAATGCAAAAATGATACATTTCCCATGCATAATATTCATGAACATCAGGTTGAATTTATGCAGGATTTTATAAAGCAGGAAGGAATCGCATTTATCATAATTTATTATGTTAAGCATGAGTTATATTATTATCTGTCTTTTGAGGAAATACTAAAATATCATGAACGAGCAACTAAGGGCGGTCGAAAAAGCATAGCTTACAATGAACTTATAGATACACATTTTTTTGAAAGAAAAGGAAATCTGCTTGTTCCGTATCTCGATATGATACAAAAAGAGTTAGAAGAGCAGCTTTGATAAATAGTCTATAATTAAATTGACAGGCCGATATTATCGTGTTAATATATTGTCGTGTTAGCGTAGTAAAGCGATAAAGTAAATTGTCACATATTTAACACATTATAATGCGATAATTTACGTTATTACATTAAATAATTAAGAAAGGAATATAAATCCGTTTATCTAAAAAGATATTAGGATTAATAGGAAGTCTATGAATAAATCTATCTTACACACTCCCGAAGGAGTTCGTGACATCTACAACGAAGAGAATGAAAAAAGAGAAATCATTTTAGGCAAGTTATGTAAACTCGTCAGATCTTATGGTTTTTATAGTATTAAGACACCATCTTTTGAATTTTTAAATGTGTATTATAAAGATACAATCACAAAAAAGCCTAATGATTTGTATAAATTCTTTGATAATGAGGGTAATACTTTAGTTCTTCGTCCTGACTTTACGCCTTCAATTGCTAGAGCCGCAACGAAATATTTTACAGATGATAAAATCGTTCGTCTGTTTTATTCCGGCAGTGTTTTTGCAAATAATCAAAAATACCAGGGACGACTTAAAGAGACTTCACAATTTGGTGGAGAGTTAATAGGTGATGCTTCAATTGATGCGGACGCTGAAATTGTTTCATTGGTGGTAGATGCTTTGAAATCCTGTAAACTTGGTGATTTTATGATTAGCATCGGCCATTCTGCCATAATAAAAGAATTATTTGAACTCGGAAATTTTAATAATGATGATTTTAATACAATTACTAAATATATCAAAAACCGTAATACATTTGACTTGAAAATCTTTCTTGATGAAAAAGGCTGTGATGATAATTTATCTAAATTATTTACTATGGTTATTAAGATGTATGAGCCTGATTCAACAGAGTGGAAGGAACTTATTGATTATTCTAAGGAATATAAGACAGTCTATGATTCATTAAACTATTTAAATGAGCTTTATGAACTGCTTAAAGTATATGATGTTAACTGTAATATAGTTTTTGAACCGGCGAGAGACAGTGAATTTGATTATTATACGGGAATTATTTTTGCCGGATATACTAAAGGAATCGGAGAACCCGTTGCTACAGGAGGAAGATATGACAATCTTTTAGCTAATTTCGGTAAAGACAGACCGGCTATTGGTTTTGGTATTTTCATAGAAGAGTTGCAACAGGCTTTAGATAAGCAAAACATCATATTACCTACAAAATATGAAAAAACCATAATTCTATACAATTACGACAAACATTTGAAAGCTATTGATGAAGCTTCTAAAATGCGTAAAGAAGGAAAATTCGTAGAACTTATTCCTGTAAACGATAATTTTGATGAAGCTAAGAAACTATATGAAAATGACAACGTGTCTTTTATGGAGATTAAATAAATGAATGATAATTACCTAACTATTGCACTCGGCAAAGGTCGTCTTGCCAAAACAACAATGAAACTTTTTAATAAAATAGGCATCGATTGTGTAGAAATGCAAGATCCTAAGACAAGAAAGCTGATATTTGTTAATGAAGAAGCTAAGCTTAAGTTCTTCTTAGCTAAGGTCCCCGACGTTCCGACATATGTGGAATACGGAGCCGCTGATATCGGTGTTGTCGGATTAGATACAATTCTTGAAGAAAACAGGAATATTTTTGATGTTTTAGATTTAGGATTTGGAAAATGTAAAATGTGCATTTGCGGTCCTAAAGAAGCGGGAGAGTTGTTAGAAAGTAAAGAAATAATAAGAGTTGCAACCAAATATCCAAGGATATGCAAGGATTATTTCTACAACAAAAAGAACCAAACGGTAGATATAATAAAGCTTAACGGTTCCATAGAATTAGCACCAATCTTAGAATTGACTGATGTGATATGCGATATCGTCGAGACTGGCTCCACACTTCGTGAAAACGGCTTATGTGTATTAGAAGAAGTGTGTGATTTATCAGCCAGAGTCGTTGTAAATCAGGTTAGCTATCGTCTTGAAAACAAGAGAATCACAGACCTTGTATCAAGATTAAACGATGCATTAAAAGACGAATAAAAGGCATGTTATAATGATGCATTAAAAAACGAATAATCTAAAATGTTAATAAACAAAGGACAAATACTATGAAAATAACGGAGCTTAACAAAAACAATACAGATGATTTGTTAAATAATCTTCTTAAAAGAAGCCCTATAAATTATGCTTCTTATGAAAAAGACGTTAACGAAATCATTAATAATGTAAGAGAAAACGGCGATAAAGCATTATTCGAATATTCTCTTAAATTCGACAAAGCCGATATTAATACCGATAATTTTGTTGTCACAAAAGAAGAGATAGATAAAGCTTATGAAAATGTGGATCCAACATTACTTAAGGCTATCAGAAACAGTCTTACTAACATACGCACATTTCACGAAAAACAAAGACAAAACAGTTGGATTGACAGCGAAGACGGCATAATATTAGGACAAAAGGTAACTGCTTTAGAAAAAGTCGGTGTATATGTGCCCGGCGGAAAAGCAGTATATCCTTCCAGCGTGCTTATGAACGTAATTCCCGCCAGAGTAGCCGGCGTTGAGACGATTTATATGGCTACACCGCCTGATAAGGACGGCAAAGTATGTGATAACACGCTTGTAGCGGCTAATGAAGCCGGAGTTGACGTTATCTATAAAATGGGTGGAGCACAGGCAGTTGCAGCGTTGGCTTTTGGAACTGACAGTGTAAAAAAAGTTGATAAAATAACAGGTCCCGGCAATATATACGTTGCTTTAGCTAAAAAAGCCGTATTTGGATATGTCAGTATCGATTCAATCGCAGGACCAAGCGAAATACTTGTTCTTGCAGATGAAACTGCCAATCCAAGATATGTCGCAGCCGATCTTTTATCACAGGCTGAACATGATGAATTGGCATCAGCTATATTAATAACTACATCAAATAAACTGGCCGAAGATGTATCTGAGGAAATTGATAAGTTTTTAGAAACATTGTCAAGACGCGACATAATCAGTAAATCGCTTGAAAATTACGGATATATATTAGTTGCAGATAATATGGATAATGCAATATCAGCCGTAAATGAGATTGCATCTGAGCATCTAGAGCTTGTAGTCAGCAATCCATTTGAAACCATGACTAAAATCAAAAATGCAGGTGCTATTTTCTTGGGCGAATATTCATCAGAACCGCTTGGAGACTACTTTGCAGGGCCTAATCATGTACTTCCGACAAACGGCACGGCTAAGTTCTTCTCGGCTTTATCAGTTGATGATTTCATTAAGAAATCGTCCATTATATCTTATTCAAAAGAATCACTGTCTAAGGCTAAAGATGACATAATTGATTTTGCAAATTGTGAAGGTTTGACAGCACATGCTAATTCTATTAAAGTAAGATTTGAAGATAATTAGAAGGCGTTTTTCACTAAAATATTTTAAGGATATTTAAACGGCATTTCTATTAATAAAATATTTAAGGATAATTAGAAGGCGTTTTCATGTGATAAAAGGAGAGTGTTTATGGAAAGAAAAGCCAAAATTAACAGAAAAACTAAGGAAACAGACATTAGTTTAGAGTTAAATATCGATGGAAAAGGCGAATATAAGGTCGATTCCGGCATAGGATTTTTAGATCACATGCTTGAAAGCTTCGCAAAACACGGCCTTTTTGACTTAGAAATGACCTGTAAAGGCGATTTAATCGTTGATTGCCACCATTCTATAGAAGATATAGGAATTGTGCTTGGAAATGCGATTAAGAAGGCTTTAGGCGATAAAAAAGGCATTACAAGGTATGGAAGTGCTATAATTCCGATGGATGAAAGCTTAGTTCTTGTATCATTAGACTTATGCGGACGTCCTTATTATGTTGGAGACTTTGATTTTGACACAGAAAGAGTCGGATATTTTGATACGGAAATGGTCAAAGAATTCTTCTATGCCATCAGTTATTCATGTGGTATGAATTTGCATATTCAAGTTCTAAGAAGTGGGAATTCTCATCACGTTATAGAAGCAATTTTTAAAGCATTTTCTAAAGCTTTAGACCGTGCGACCATCAACGATCCACGTATTATCGACGTTTTATCGACTAAAGGATCACTTTAATTCTCAGTTTGATTTAAATTAAATTTGAAATTAATAATTTGTATTTTTCCTATGTTATTAAAGACAAATTATATTTATTAGAAAGGATACCAGACAAATGGGACAGAAAATTGTAGCATCAACCATTTATTTGAAAGACGGATTGGCTGTAAGAGGCCCTGAATGCTTAGATGATACTATTGATGCGGTAAAATTAGCAAATCATTACAATGATTCGGGCGTTGATAAGTTAATTATTATGGATTTATCGGATGATGACGACGAACATGAGAAAAACCTCATGGCTATAAGAGAAATCAACAATAATTCAGAGGTAAAATCTTGTGCCGGAGGCAATATTAAGCGCTTAGAAGACGTTAAAAAGTACATTTATGCCGGTTGTCAGGAAGTCATCTTAAATGGCTCAAAACACAATACTGCCGAGCTTATGATAGAAGCTGCTAACAGGTTTGGAAAAGAAAAAATCATCGTTTCGATAGAAAATATGGACTTTGTATTCAAATATGGCGATAAACTTGACAGTTATGTCAATGAAATCCTTATTTTAAATAAAAAAGTATTGGATTTTGACGGTTTTGAAGGCAGTACGGATCTTCCTTATATCGTATATGTAGACGATTATGAAGAAGATTATCTTGTAAGATTATTAACTTCAAGGCAAATTAGAGGCATTTCAGGTACACTTGTAAGCAATAAATATTGCTATGATATTATGGGACTTAAGAGTAAATTAAGCGATAAAGGCGTTAAATTCGATAATTTTGAACCTTTACTTAAGTGGAATGATTTAACCCCTAATGATAAAGGTCTTATTCCGGTAATTGTACAAGAGTATATTACCAAGGACGTACTAATGCTTGCATATATGAACGAAGAAAGCTTCAAAGCCACTATTCGTACGGGAAAGATGACATACTACTCTAGGAGTAGGAAGAAGTTATGGATGAAAGGTGAGACCAGCGGACATATACAATATGTTAAAAAATTAATTGCAGATTGTGATAAAGATACAATACTTGCATTCGTATCACAAGCCGGCGACATTGCTTGTCATACCGGTTCAAGAAGCTGCTTTTTTAATGAAATTATTACCAAAGAATATATCGAAAAGAATCCGCTTAAAATATTTGAAACATTATATGATATCATCGTTGACAGAAGAGATAATCCGAAAGAGGGTTCATATACCAATTATCTGTTCGACAAAGGTATAGATAAAATTCTTAAAAAAGTTGGTGAAGAAGCTACTGAAATCGTTATTGCCGCTAAAAATCCCAACAAAGAAGAGATTAAATACGAGATAGCGGACTTCTTATATCATGTAATGGTTCTTATGGTTGAATGTGACATTACATGGGATGAAGTTACGAGAGAATTAAGCAGAAGATAAGCGAATTAGAATTAAGCAGAAAATGAACAAATTATAATTAAGCAGAAAATAAGCGAATTAGAATTAAGCAGAAGATGAGTAAATTAGCGTTAAGTGACGACATTTTAATGTCTGTAGAAAAGCCTGCTCGCTATATTGGCGGAGAACTGAATATTGTACGAAAGTCTTTATCTGACATTGATATTAGATTTGCTATGTGTTTCCCGGATGTGTATGAGATTGGTATGTCACATCTGGGAATTCAGATTTTATATGAAATGTTTAATAGAAGAGAAGATACATACTGTGAACGCGTATATTCTCCCTGGCCGGATCTTCATAAAATCATGAAAGATAAAGATATTCCTTTATTTGCATTAGAATCACAAGATGAAGTCAGAAATTTCGACTTCTTAGGTATAACATTGCAATATGAGATGTGTTATACAAATGTATTGCAAATACTTGATTTATCTAAGATTCCCATATGGCAAAAAGACAGATCTGATGACGATCCTATTGTTATTGGCGGAGGTCCTTGTACATACAATCCTGAGCCTATAGCAGACTTTTTTGACCTTATTTATATAGGAGAAGGTGAAGTAAGCTATGATGAACTCTTAGATTTATATAAGGATATGAGAAAATCCCCTGATTATTCAAGAGAATTGTTCTTACGCGCCGCAGCACATGTTAAAGGAATTTATGTCCCCTCGCTTTATGATGTTACATACAATGAGGACGGCACAATTCATTCGTTCCTCCCTAAGGAGTATAATAATGGAGCTGATTATATATACAAAGGTTTCTTCGGTAATGATATAAATATTCCAAGTACTCCTCCTAAAGTAGTTAATCGTGTAGTGCTTGCCAATTTAGATGATGGTGCTTACCCAACAAAGCCGATCATTCCATACATTAAAGCAACACAAGATAGAGTTGTACTCGAAATACAAAGAGGTTGCATAAGAGGATGCAGATTCTGTCAAGCCGGAATGATATACAGGCCTAATCGTGAGAAATCCTTGGAATTATTAAAAAATCAGGCATATGACATGATAGAAAATTCGGGACATGAAGAAATATCTTTAAGCTCTTTATCTTCAAGTGATTATTCAAAATTACCCGAACTTATAGATTATCTTATCGAAATATGTCGTGAAAAACATATTAACATATCACTTCCGTCACTTAGAATTGATGCCTTTTCTTTAGATGTTATGAGTAAAGTTCAGGATGTTAGAAAAAGTTCGATTACTTTTGCACCTGAAGCCGGCTCTCAGCGAATGAGAAATGTCATTAATAAGGGCCTTACTAAAGAAGATATTGTCAAAGGCTCTAATATGGCTTTTAAAGGCGGTTGGAACAAAGTTAAGCTATATTTTATGCTTGGTCTTCCTTTTGAAGAAGACGATGATATTAAGGCCATTCCCGAGCTTGGCAATGAAATTGCCGCAAATTACTATGATATAGTGCCGAAAGAAGAACGAAACGGGAAATGTCAAATAACAATGTCGACTTCATTTTTTATTCCTAAGCCTTTTACGCCACTTCAATGG
Organism: Lachnospiraceae bacterium; assembly: GCA_024685495.1. Classification (GTDB taxonomy): domain Bacteria; phylum Bacillota; class Clostridia; order Lachnospirales; family Lachnospiraceae; genus RUG191. The sequence continues at coordinate 7,575 of JAIKVT010000085.1, read as the reverse complement.
GCTCCTATGTATCCAAAAGAAGAGTATCTGCGTAGAGCTCATCTTGTTAATGATACAATGAAAGAGCAGCTTAATAAGAAAAGCCTGCGATATCACTACCATGAAGCAGATCTTTCAGTTATTGAAGGTGTACTTGCAAGAGGCGACAGAAAATTATCGAAAGCATTGTATTACATTTACACAAATGGCGGAATATTTGATGCCTGGAGCGAATTTTATAATGACGAGCTTTGGATGGAAGCATTTGAAAAATGTGATATTTCATTAGAGTTTTATGCATACAGAGAACGTGATATTGATGAGATACTCCCTTGGGACTATATAAATGTCAATGTCACTAAAGCATTTCTTAAAAGAGAATGGGAGAACGCCAAGAAGGGTGTAGTAACTCCTAATTGCAGAGAGCAATGTAGCGGATGTGGAGCCAAAGTTTATGGTAGTGGATGCTGTGTTAAGTAATTTGAGAGTTACATTAATCAAGCACAGTAACCATAAAAACTTCTAAGCTGCATTCTTAGCAGCGTGAAGTTATTTATGGTTAATGTTGCAGGAATCAAACTACAAGGTATATTATATGAAAGTTAGAGTAAGATTCGAAAAAAAAGGTGTATTAAAATATATAGGTCACTTAGATATGATGCGGTATTTCCAGAAGGCTATAAGCCGCGCAGAGCTACCAATCGCTTATTCTGAAGGGTTTAACCCACATCAGATTATGTCCTTTGGCAACCCCTTAGGCCTTGGAATGACATCAAGTGCAGAATATATGGATATTGAATTGTTAGAAAAGATTCCATCTATAGAAGGCATTAATCGTCTTAACGAACAGATGGTGCCGGGAATTAAGATTCTCTCATTCAGATACCTGCCAGATAAGGCGAAAAACGCTATGTCTTCAACAGAGGCTTCATCATATAAGATTAGATTAAGTGATAAGCTACAAGCAGAACTGGGGGATTTAAGGGACATTTCTAATAGAATAGATGACTTTATGTCTCTTAATGAATGTATAATCACTAAGAAGACTAAGAAATCAACAAGAGAGCTTGATATATTGCCTCTTATATATGAATTTGATTATAGAGATGATTATTTCTATATCAAATGCTCATCAAGCTCAGGTGACAATATCAAGCCGGAAGTAATTATGAGTGAATTTCTACGATTCTTAGGGTTCGAATTGAAATTAGACAGAGTTAATCTTCATATAGAAAGACTGGATATTTATGGACTAGAAGATGGTAATTTTATATCGTTAGACAGCATAGGAATTGACAAAAACTAATAATTACAGTTTATAATTACCGAATAAACACCAAAAATGACCGAATAGACATTTTTGGTGTATTTTTTTGCTTGTTTTTAAGATAATGACTATTAAAAATAACCATATGTGTACGAAAAACGACCATATGTTCAAAATGGGTAGAAATATTAATCTAAATTGTGCATAATACACTCAATCATAAAAATCGAAAGGAGGAAAAGATTATGGATCCAAAATTAAGAGGAATTGTAACTTGTATAATTTCAATGGTAGCTGTAGTGGTATTTTTAATTCTAGGTATCTTCTTTGGCTTGTGGAATCCTGGTTGGATGGTATTCGTTGTATCAGGAATAGCTATTGCTATTGTATCAATGCTAGGTAAATACACATACGAGAAGAAAAATGAAACTAATAACAAGGATGAATAAGATAAGTTAACATAATTTCTAGATGGGGGTGATTTTATGAAGTTATCTAAGAGATTATTAAGTATTGGCATATGTTTCATGATGGTGGCTAGCTTATTTGCGGGTATTACACTTCCTGCATACGCTAAGGAATATGATGAAGAAATCCTTGGCAATAATGAATCATTTAACATTGATGACTTTGACTATATTACAAATGGCAACAAAATATATTTAACTAAGTATAAAGGAACAGCCGAGAACCTGGTTATTCCTTCAAAATATGAGTTGTCTGACTATAATTATAATGTACGCTTAACTCCAAATTGTAATAGCTTTTTCATGAAGAATGAAACGCTTAAGACCATATCCTTTGGTGATGGTGTTACAAGTGAAGTTACTAACATGACTGATATGTTTAATTACTGTACTAATCTAACAAGTGTTGTTGGACTTGATACTTCACATAGTACTACATTTCATAATATGTTCTATAGATGTTTCAAGCTTACTAATGTGGATACAAGTCATTTTAATACATCTAATGTAACTGATATGGAATGTATGTTCTCTAGATGTTATGACCTGCCTCAAGTAGATTTATCAGGCTTTGATACAAGTAAAGTAACCAATATGAATGGTATGTTCTCTAATTGTCAGAACCTAACTGATGTTGATGTAAGTGGATTTAATACTAGTAATGTTGAAGGTAAAGGATTTTCTAATATGTTCTATGGCTGTCAAAGAGTAAAAGAGCTTGATGTATCTAATTGGAGTACAGCTAAAGCAACAAACATTAATGCACTATTTTGTTATTGTCAAGAAATAGATAAATTAGACCTTAGCAACTGGGATTTGTCTAATGTAACCTGGGGTACAAATGTAATACTAGGTTGTGAAGACCTTATAGAAATTAAGACTCCACTTAATCTATATACAGATATAGAGTTGCCGGCAACATTTACAAGAGAAGATGATGAAACTGTTACATATACAAATCTGCCTAAGGAACAGATTACAAGCTTTACAATCACAAAGCAGCGTCCTGCAGATAGTAACGTAATATCAATTGATTATGATAATGGTACAGCTGTAGTTAGAGATAGAGTAGCAGATGATGTTAGCCAGGTTCCATTATCCGTAATTGAAGAAGGTGACACATATCGTATGTATGATCCTAACAGAGGTGAACATTTCTATACTAAGAATTCAGCAGAAGTTATAGCATTAACATTATTAGGCTGGAATTATGAGGAAGAATCGAATTATACATCTGTAGATGCAAGAGGCGATAATTCCAATGCAGTATACAGATTATATAATCCTAATGATGGTGGAATGCATTTCTACACAGATAATGTAATGGAAGCCAGAAGCCTAATCAAAACAGGATGGTCTTATGAAGGTATATCATTCTACACATATGATAAGAATTCTATGGAAGGTATAGCTCAATTCAGACTATATAATCCTAACAGTCCTAATGGAGAGCATAATTGGACAACAAGTGAAGCAGAACGTAATATGTTAACATCACTTGGATGGAAAGACGAAGGAGTATGCTGGAATGTAATAGAGCCTAATGATTATGCACAAACAGGCATAGTTGGTACATTTCGATATATAGACCCTGATATCCAGGAGCTTGTATGTACATATACATTTAATTCTAATGGAACAGGAAAATATGATATAGCGGGAGAAGTTCTGAATTTCACTTATACGACTGATGGAAGCACTCTTACAATAATGTTTGAAGGACAACAAGTTCCAATGGTTGTAGAATATACTGTTGATGCCAATGCATTAGTAATTATAGACGGAACAGGCTCAGAGATTGTATATACGAGAATATAAATAATATATGCAAGTAGAATATATTAAATGTAATATTGGCTAGTATTTTTTATCATAATGCGTCAGTTCCTATAAGGGCTGGCGCATTATATTTGTGATAGACTTTGTTTTGATATATAATTGACAATGTAGTCTAAATTTAACCGAATAGACACCAAAAACGACCGAATAGACATTTTTGGTGTATTTTTTTACTTATTTTTAGGATAATAGTATTTATATGACTGAGAGGAAATTTGCTTATGAAAAGATATGTTAATAGTTTTATTTTTAGAGCATTAATTGGTGCTTTAATGGGAATTGCCATATGTCTTATACTTTATGGTTTTGGATTGTATGATGAAATCATTATAGATGATAAAGCTTTTGTTATAATGCAGTTTGTTGGAAGTGCCCTTAATGGAATAATCTGTATGGGAAGCACAATTGTATATGCTATTGATAACCTTGGCTTAAGCAAGGTTACATTGCTTCATTATGTAATTACATTAGTATCATTTTTATGTTTTAACTTTTTACTCGGCTGGTTTAGTGAGTTTAATATAATTCTAATATTAGCTGTGTTTACAGTAGCGTATTTTATAATATGGCTAGTTAATTATTTGATTTACAAAAGGGAGATTCGACGTATGAATATAGAACTAGAAGACATTAAGCAGAAAGCAGGTGGATCTGATGAATAATATTATCGATATTGACGTAATAATCGACGAGGAATATATCGATCCTAAGGTTACAATTGAGACTAATGCCAAGAACACTTATGTAGAGAGTATTGTTGATGCTATTGAAAATGTTGCAGAGAACGAATACCCGATACTGACAGGATATGTAGATAATAATGCGCATTTTATATTACAAAGGGACATAATAAGAGCAAATATTGAGAACCGCAAGGTAATTCTTGAGACTGAAGAAGGCACTTACAATGTTCGTAAATCATTAGTAGCGCTTGAGAACATTCTTAATCCAACCAGATTCGTCAAAATATCGCAGTCTGAGATTATTAATATATACAAAGTCGAGAGGTTTGAATTCGATATTGCAGGAACAATATGTGTTGTGTTCTTAAATGGCGAGAAGACCTGGGTTTCAAGACGCAGAGTTAATAATCTCAAGGATATTATCAAAAATAATCATTAAAAACAACTATATATGCACGCAAAACGACCGAATGTGCAAAATGGGTTGAAAATTCAAGTTGATTTATACATAATACATTTATTCATAAAACGATTTAGGAGGACAAAGTTATGAGAAAGAATATTAAAATTATCGTTGCAGTAATGTGTGTGTTAGTTGTAGGTGTTTCCCTTGTAGGATGTAGCTGTTCGTCAACTGATAACAAGACTAATTCAACAACTTCTCAATCAGCTAATGGCAAGAATGGTACAGCTAATTCTAAGGATGCTAATAATACTAATGCGAGCGCTAACAATGGCACAAATGCTAATGCTAATAATGGGGCTAATGCTAATAATGGGGCTAATACCAATGCTAATAATGGTTCAGGAAATAGCGCAGCTCCAGCGGCAGCATCTGAGAGCAAAGGAACAGGTATTGTTGGCAGCTTTAAGTTCGATGATCCTGGAGCAAGTCTTGTATTAACATTTAATTCAGATAAGACAGGTATATATGACATTATGGGACAGAAGATGAACTTTACTTACAATGATGATGGCTCTAATCTCAATATGAAGTTTGAAGGAGATAGTAATGTAACTGATACTCCATATACACTTAATGGAGACACACTAACTATCAAGGATGCATCTGGAAGTGATATAGTATACCACAGAGTATAGATACACACTATTAAGGAGACAATACAATGGGACAGAAGAAGGATTTTTCATTGATTAATTGTATCTCTACAGCAATGATTGCATATTTTTTAACGATTCCAGTTCATGAAGGAATTCATGCAATCACAGATCTAATATATGGTCATGGAGTTGAGTGGTATTCTGCAGGAGCCGTTGAGTCATATAATTTAGTTGATATAGGAAGCTTATCATATTTTCATCGTATAATGCTTGCTGGAGGAAGTGCATCAATTGTTAATGTGATAATTGGAATAATTCTTATGTTAATTGTGCTTAAAGCATCTCTTGGACCTACTGTTAGATTATTTTTAACTCAATTGATGGGTTCACATATGTCTTGTGGAATAGGATATTTCATGATTGGTGGAATATTTGGTGCAGGAGATTGGGGCACTGTATTTTCATATTTTACTGATGATGAGACATTTATAATAGTATTAAGAATTGTTCTTGCAGTCTTAGGTAGTGTTGGAATAGTATTCTTATTCTTCCTTCTTAACCACTTGTCATATTACTATATTGAAGATGCTACCAATAAGAAGGAGAAGCTAAGTGTTGCTTTTAAGCTTCATATAATAATGCTAATTGTAGGATTTGTGGTAGGTATGATAACAACAGCATTGTCTCCATCTGATGTATTAAATCCTGGTCTTGGAGCATTGTACAATATGATGTGGATACCTTTCTTCTGGGGCTTTATGTTCACCGGTGTTATGAATGTATTACCACCTAAGGAGAGTAGATTTCAATATAAATTGCCATCTAGGCTTAATGTAGCTTTGTTAATAATAGGTTTGGCTTTAATACTATTCGATATTATAGTTCTAGGACCTGGCTTACATTTTGAATTATAGTGTTGAATGTATATCCTGCCATATTTAGCGAGTATAAAAGAGAGACGAAGTTTTAGATGTATAATATATATTTCGAGGTTGCCGCAGTTGGCTTTATGGGCATCCTGCTATTATATCTATATATAGAATATCCTAAGGCATCAGAGAGCAATATCCGTTACCGTCAATGGGTGACATGGATTCTTCTAAGTCTTATCGTAGATGTTGTTACAACACGCATGACGGATTATGGGTATATGATACCTCCATTCGTCAATGTGTTGGCTAGTACATTTTATTTTATCATAACGGCCGGCTCCTTCTGGGGGCTGGCGCGTTATCTTCATGCCATAATCAAAGGTAAATTCTCCAATGTATATATGACAATTATTAATTCAATGGTATTTATATATACAGCCATAATGATTGTTAATATATTTACTGGATGGGTATTTACCTATGATGAGACTGGCTCTTATTTACATGGTCCATATTTCCCTTTAATATACATTTTCCAGGCTATATGCCATATCTTATCAATAGTTTTATTATTATCCTATAGGAAAAAGTTAGAGAAGAGACTGCTAATCTCTATTTGGTTATTTATGATATTTATAATAGCTGGATATATATTACAGGTGGTATTCTTCCAAAAGACCTTACTTGTATTCTATATGTTCTCCCTTGCTGCTACGACATCTCTATTCGTGGTAGAGACACCGGATTATTCCAAGCTGTCAGAAGCTCTTAAGGAGGTTGAAGAGCAAAAGCGAAGGGCAGATGTGGCTAACAAAGCAAAATCCGAATTCTTAGCAAAGATGTCACACGAAATTCGTACACCAATTAATGCTGTAATTGGTATGGATGAAATGATACTTCGTGATTCCAAAGAAAAAGAGATTAAGGGTTATGCATTTGACATAAAAAATGCTGCAGAAGCCCTTCTATCAACAATTAATGACATATTAGACTTGTCTAAGGTTGAATCAGGCAAAATGGAAATTGTACCAGTTGAATATGATGTATCATCAATGCTTCACGATGTCTCTAATATGATTGAATTTCGCGCGGAAGAGAAGGGCTTATGTTTTATTGTAGACATAGACAAAGATATTCCTTCAAGGCTATATGGTGATGACATTAGAATAAGACAGATTATGGTTAATCTTCTTACAAATGCTGTAAAATACACTGATAAAGGAAGTGTAACCTATAAGGTGTTAGCTACAACTAATAAATATGAATCCATTCTTCATGTAAGCGTTAAAGATACTGGAATGGGAATCAAAGAAGAAGATTTAGGCAAGCTCTTCGAACAGTATCAACGACTGGATATAGATAAAAACAGAAATATCGAAGGCACAGGCCTTGGAATGAGTATTACG
>JAIKVT010000070.1 GCA_024685495.1 Lachnospiraceae bacterium | reverse complement strand
TCTTCTCCGGTTAGAAACTCCTGGATTATAACATCTTCGTCTAACTTATCAGATGTTAAATGTGCTTTTGCATCTTCAAAATCTTTCGCAACGTGAATGCCCATTGAAGATGCACCTGTGGTACTTTTAATGACTACCGGCATCTGCATATTTTCTACCTGATAGAGAATGTATTCTCTATATACATTTCCGGTAGAAGCCTCGCTGCCCTTCTCACTTTCAAAAAGCTCGTGATGAAGATAGAGGCCGTCAGGTGTACGAAAACCATTAGACTGAAGAAACTGCTGCGTTCTCCATTTATCAAAACAGTTAAGCGCCGTCTCAGTGCTGTAACAAATTGTCTCAATTCCCTTGCGGCGAAGTCCGTCTGCGATTGAAGCATCTCTTATACAGTTCCAATCGTAGCCGCTTACCGGACCCGGCATGGCAATTGCAACATCGGGAGACAGCTCAGACACAGCCTCAACAAATTCCGGAATCTTTGCCTCCTTCGGAAGCACCTTAAGATGAATATTCTCAGGCCCCTTAACTAATTCTCCATCTCTTATATCGAGAAAATAACGACCGTTAAGCTGGACCACTAAAGTGATGTCAAGCTCCGGATGTCTCGCAGCCATTTCATCCCACTGATCGGCCCATTTGGGATAGACGGTACAGTTACTGTTCTTATCTCTGTTCTTACTGTTGCTTGAATATAGTACAACCTTCTTCATAACGCCTCCATTATCGGTTACTCGCTTCCTCTGTCGTTCAATTACTTCGCTATGACTATAATACCGGGATTGCAGATTAATTAGCAATAGGTTATTAATTAGCCATAATCTACCAATCAATCGCGCCGGTCAAATCATCAATGTACGGAAGCAAATTAGCCTTGGCATCTGCGATGCTCGACTGTAGAAGCTCGTCACTTATTCCTCTTCCAAAGTACGGCGCCAATGCCACTTTAAGCTTTGCACACAGACAAATCTGATCTTCAATTCTCTTCCTCTCTTCCGGCGTCTTATCTGCAAAATATGTATCTATCAGTCGTCTCCAAGTCTTTTTGATAAGTTCTACCGGCATCTTGGTATGATACTCGGCAAATTCAGGATTCAGATTAACCAGATTGACCTGAGTAGTTGCCGTTGCAAGAAAATCAAATATAATATGACCTCTACTCATGTCTCCCATGTCTATAAGTATTAATTTATCATCCTGAACCATTATATTGTTAGGATGATAATCTCCGTGAATAAGCGTATCTTTATCAGGTATTGAGTCAAGTAAAGCACGAAGTTTGCCAATCTCTTCTTCAGTGTAGTAACTCTTGCTCTCCTCTATAGCTTCATAATATACCTGCTTTATTGATGGAAATGCTTCTTCTGAAACTTTAGTATTATGAATAGTCTTATACAGTTTAATATATTCATCCGCTAACCTGTCATAATCATCAGGATTTTTCACAATAACGCGTGACAACGTATCAGAATCTATTAATTCAAATACGATTCCAAAGCGTTCATCCACATTTACCAGAGTATATGAAATAGCTGTAGGCAAACCTGCGATCAAAGCCTCTTGCGCCACATCTCTTTCTCTCTCTACCACCTCAATAGGTGCACTCTCATTAAAGACTTTAACTATATTCTCTCTGTCGATACGATAGACATCACCGTTCGCGCCCTGACCGATAAGTTCTAAATCATCAAGAGAATAGTGCTTCATGGTCTTTTGAATATCGAACATGCGATTAAAGCCTGTATCCATCAATGTCTCATGTATCTCAACGTTGGTATTTTTTATTTTAATTTTTTCTTTTTCGTTCTTGGCGCAATTTAGAATGACACGAAGTCCTGCGCTGGAGATATATTTTAGATTCTTAAAATCAAATATCAAATTACCATGCGAGTGCTCTTTGCGAATCTTTTTTAATTCATCTTCTACTTCAGATGCATTATCTCTATTCAGTTTGTCAAAAAATCCAACAACTACATCATCATCATCAGAATGAAGTAACTTAATCAAACTCATAATAAACCCTCCTTAAAAGGTTAGTATACCATTTTTCGACAATGTTGCCTATCAAAACACTACTGTTTCTTCATATAAGAAGCGTCGGAACCAGTAGTTGGTAAAATTTCTTTCTTATATTTTTCTTACTTCGGCTGTATGTTATCTCGGGTTCCATTGGTATTCTCCTTAAAAAGCCCGGGCATGACAGCCCGGGCATATGTCTTAAATATTAATAATATTAAATGAGCTGACACTGTATCTAGAACTTAGCATGGAATATAACTTCGTCATTCTCCCAGAAACGAATCTTCATTTCTTTCTGAGCACAGTTAGTTCCGACATTAAGACTTGTTGTCCAGATCTCACCGTCATCTCTAAGCGGCTTCTCATCCTTCTTAGTTCCTTTACCATAGAAAGCAAGGAGCTTA